>JBEKAM010000096.1:0-13601 GCA_050015915.1 Solirubrobacteraceae bacterium | reverse complement strand
GCCTGTGCGCGATGCCCGAGGCCACACTGCTGATCGCGCCAGGCTGGTCGGGCAGCGTCGATGAGCACGGAACCATCCACCTGCTCGACTCAGGCGCATGAGCACACTGGACCCGATCGAGCTGAGAATCGTCACAGGCGCGCTGCGCGCCGCGTGCGAGGAGATGGGCGTGGTACTGATCCGCTCTGCGCACTCCTCCAACATCAAGGAGCGCCGGGACGCGTCAACCGCGCTGTTCGACGCGCACGGCCAGTTGATCATGCAGGCCGAGCACATCCCCGTGCACCTCGGCGCGATGCCAGCGGCAGTGGCCGCAGTGCTCGGAGAGCACCACGCTCCCGGGGTCTCCTGGATCCTCAACGATCCCTACGCGGGAGGCACCCATCTCCCCGACATCACCGTCATCACGCCCGCGTTCGACACGACGAACTCCCAACTAATCGGCTTCGCGGCCAGCCGTGCGCACCACGCTGACGTCGGTGCAGCGGTGCCCGGCTCGATGCCCGCCGACAGCCACCGTCTGGAGGAGGAGGGCGTGGTGATCTCCCCCACGCGCCTGGACGAGGAGACGATCTCCGCGCTCGTGCAGCGCATGCGCCAGCCGCAGGAGCGACGGGCTGACCTGCGTGCTCAACTCGCCGCCAACCGCACCGGCGCACAGCGTCTGGCGGAGCTCGCGGCGCGGATTGGCGCGGATGGCCTACATGAGGCCACCGATGCTGTACTCGACTACTCCGAGCGCCGGACCCGCGCCTGCCTGGCGGCGCTACCCGACGGCGAGCTGCACGCCGAAGACGTGCTCGAGGGGCAGGAGGGTGATCTGGTGTTGCGCTTGCGCGCAGTGCTCGAGGGCGAGCGCCTACTGCTGGATTTCTCTGGAAGCGCGCCCCAGCACGACGGAAACCTCAACTGCCCGTTGGCCGTCACGCGCTCTGCCTGCCTGTTTGCCGTGCGCGTGCTCACCGACCCCGACATCCCTTCCACGGCCGGTGCGTACCGCCCGATCGAGGTGCAAGCGCCACTCGGCACGATTCTCAACGCCCGTCCCGGCGCAGCAGTGGCGGCGGGCAACGTCGAGACCTCTTCGCGCGTGGCCGACCTTGTGCTCAGCGCGTTCGGACACGCGCAGGGGCAGGGAACGATGAACAACCTCACGCTCGGTACCGCCGCCGGCCCCTCCCCGGGAGACACGGGCTTCTCCTACTACGAGACGCTCGGCGGCGGCCAGGGCGCGTGCGCGGACGCGGATGGCCCAAGCGGCGTGCACGTGGCGATGAGCAACACGCTCAACACCCCCATCGAGGCACTCGAGCGGGAATTCCCGCTCAGGGTGGTCGAATACGCCCTGCGCCGTGGCTCTGGCGGCCCGGGACGCCATCGCGGCGGCGACGGGGTCGCGCGCGAGCTGGAAGCGCTCACCGAGATGACCTTCTCGCTGATCGCCGAGCGCCGACGCCACGCCCCCCACGGCGCCGCCGGCGGCCAGCCAGGCGCCCCGGGTGTGGATCTGCTGGACGGTCAGCAGCTGCGATCTAAGATCACCGGAACCCTGCACGCCGGCCAGCGGCTGCGCGTTGAAACCCCTGGCGGAGGAGGATTTGGACATGCCTGACAACGAGAGCGCCAAGCCGCCCGAGCTGGGAGCTGTCGGCTTCCTCGGCCTCGGGATCATGGGCTCGCGCATGGCTGCAAACGTCGCCCGCGCCGGCTTCCCTTTGCACGTCTGGACCCACACCCCCGGCAAGGCCGACGCGTGGGCGGCCGAGCACGGCGCCACCGCGCTGTCCACCCCCGCGGAGGTCGCTGAGCACAGCGACGTGGTCGTGAGCATGGTCGTCGACGGCGCGCAGGTCACCTCCGTGCTGCTCGGCGAGAATGGCGTCATCGAGGCTGCTCGCCCGGGTCTTTTGTGCGTGGACATGTCCACGATCGGCCCAGCTGATTCCCGCACGATCGGTGCTGCGCTGAGTAAGCGTGAGGTGGACATGCTCGATGCCCCCGTCACGGGATCATCCCCCCGGGCAGAGGACGGCACGCTGACGATCATGGCCGGCGGCGAGCGCGAGAGCTTCGAGCGTGTGCATCCGCTGCTCGACAGCATGGGCAAGCTGATCGTCTACGTCGGCGAGCTCGGACAGGGGCAGATGCTCAAGCTGATCAACAACTCGCTCGGCGCCGCCAACGCAGCGGCCGTCGCGGAGGCACTGCTGCTCGCGAACGCAACGGGGATCGACCTGGACGCGCTCGTGGAAGTGACCTCCGCCGGCTCCGGAGCATCGGCGCAGCTAACGATGAAGTCGGGGCCGATGCGCGAGCACGACTACACGACGCTGTTCAAGACCGCCCACCTGCTCAAGGACGTGCGCCTATGCCTCGAGGAGGCGCAAAAGGCGGGCGTGCCCTTCCCATCCGCCGGTCACGCGAGGGCCGTGCTCACGGCAACAATGGGCCGCGGCCACGCCGACGACGACTACGCGGCCATGATCGAGGCCGCAGAGGGGTTTGCGGGCCGACGCGTGTAGCACGCCAGCGGCGCCAGGTTGGCCACACGGCCAAAAAAGGTCGCTATTTGCAGGGGATTTGGGATTTCGGCCCATGTTTCGTATGGTTAATGCATCGCGCCGTGTTTCCCTCTGGGCGACCTGCGCTGTTTATATCTGTAGTTCCCCCTCATCCCGTTCGTTTTTTTCCTATGCCAATTGCTTTCAAAGAATGGGCTGTCACCGTCCGCGCGCTGGCGGAAGGTGAGCAGCTCCTAACCCTCCGCAAGGGCCTGCCGGCATCCGACAAGCCCCTCAAGCTCGCCCACGAGCGCTTCTTCCTGTACCCCACGTTCGACCACCAGCCGGGGGACCTCGTACGCGAGTCCCACCAGCCGGAGCTGCGCCGCGCCCTCGAGGAGGGCGTCTGGAGCGAGGGCGAGCCGCCGCTGCACACGTTCGTGTCAGGCGCTCCCCTACAGCAGCCAGACCGCGTGCGCATCCGTGCATGGGCGGAAGTCACCGATCACTTCACAATCGTCGACCCGCGCTGTGTGGACGCACTCTCGCCCTTCTACGTGTGGACCCCCGACTACGCCGAAAAGCGCCTCGGCTGGCGCGGGCGCCAGCCGCTACACGTGCTACTGCTGCGCACCTACCGCATCCCACGACCGGTCACAGTGAAGGTCAAGGACGAGTACACCGGGCCCAACGCCTGGATCGAGCTTGCCCGCGAACTCCCCTTCGAGGGCACCCCCGTGCTCTCAGACGCCGAGTTCGAGCGCGCTTCTGAAGAGATCAGGGCGATCACTTCTGAAGCGGCCGGCCAACCCGTCCTCGTCTAGCTAGACAGCCGCTAGCCGGCGCGAGGCTTTGTCCTCGGTCGCTAGGCGGGCCGCTCCCACTTGAGGGCTTCTCGGGCGGCGTCGGCTCCTGACTCGGGGACCATCACGTCGCAGCGGTTGATGGTGGGCGAGTAGCCTGCGATCGAGTTGCGTAGCAGGCACGGGATGCCCTCCTCGAGCAGCAGGCCGGCGATGAACTCCGCTTCCGGTTGACCCTTGGCGTAAGCGACCTTTACGAGCGGCCCATTGGCGTACTGGGGCTTGATCTTACGCGCCTTGCGCTGGCGCTCGCTCGCGTCGCTCTCAGCCCCGGGGATGTAAACCAGCGGCATGCCGCACGCCTCACAGAAGCGCTCGCTGGGCGCGTGCGCGCGCCCGCACTTGGGGCAGACGATTGGCTGCACTGGCTCCTCCCCCATCAGCGCACCTCCAGCGGGACCTCCCTGACGGCGGCGCCGTCGATGAAGTAGCAGCGGACCTCAGACTCATCGCCGGCGAGCCCGATGATCACCCACTCGAGACCTGGCCAGTTGGCTGCGAAGTTGATGTCCGTCTGTGAGGGATAAGGGGCGGTGTGCGTGTGGGAGTGGTAGATCGCGCCGAGCTCCCAGTCCTGCTCGTCGAACTCGTTGAGCATCCGCAGAAGCTCCTTGCCGTCGATCTCAAAGCGCTTGGGTGAGGCGAAGATGTTCGTCGCCCGGCGTACCGCCACGGCACTCGACGAGCTATCCGCGGCCTCGCCGGTGTAGGCGATCGTGCCGCAGCACTCCGCGTCGAACTCCTCGCGCGCGTGGGCGATCACATCGTCCAGCAGCTCTTGGCTGATCACCACGGCTAGGACTCGTGTTCGCGGTACCCGGCGCGCGCTCGAGCGCTGGTTGGCCCTACCACCACACGGTGGACTCGAGGTTCGCGACCTCATCCACCGGCAGCGTGTAGATGCCACTGGAGAGGTACTTCCAGCCATCGTCGGCGACGACAAACACGACGTTGCCCTCGTCCAACTCACCAGCGATCCGCACGGCGATGCTCGCGATCGCGCCACTGGAGACCCCAGCGAACACCCCCTCCTCGTCGAGCAGCTTGCGCGTCCAGACGATGGCGTCGTGGTTGGTGACGAAGATCTTGCGGTCGAGCAGCGAAATGTCGATGATCGGCGGGATGAAGCCATCGTCGAGCGAGCGCAGACCCTGCACCGGCTCGCCCTGCATCGGCTCGGCGGCGACAATCTTGACGGCGTCGCCAAGCTCCTCCTTCAGGCGCCTGCCGTTGCCCATCAGCGTGCCCCCCGTGCCGAGGCCGGCGACGAACGCCGTGACCTCGTCGAGCTCTTCCAGGATCTCGATCGCGGTGCCGTTGTAGTGGGCGTTGGGATTGGCCTGGTTGCCGTACTGGTAGGGCATGTAGTAGGAGGAGTCTTCGGCTGCCATCTCGAGCGCCATCGCGACCGCGCCGTTGGAGCCCTGGTCGCCGGGCGAGTAGACGATCTCCGCGCCGTACATGCGCAGCAGCTGGGTGCGCTCCTGGGTGACGTTCTCCGGCATCACCACCTTCAGGCGGTAGCCCTTGCGCGAGCAGATCATCGCCAGCGAGATGCCCGTGTTGCCGGATGTCGGTTCGAGGATCGTCTGGCCGGGGCCGATCGCGCCCTTCTCCTCGGCGTCCTCGATCAGCGCGCGAGCGACCCGATCCTTGACCGATCCCGTCGGGTTGCGCGACTCGAGCTTGGCCCAGATGCGCACTCCCGGCTTGGGCGACAGGTTCGGCAGCTCGACCAGCGGCGTGTGCCCGATCGACTGCACGATGTCCGCGTACCGCCCCCCACAGGGCCTGTTCCTGAGCCGCTCCGCCGCCATTACTTCACGGAATATAGCGGGGTATTCAGCGGTCGGCACGCATTGCGCATTCACATAGCTGACGCGCCGGGGATGGCCTGAGCGCCGGCGCCAGTCTGGCTGCACAGCCAGTCGAGGTGGGAGAGGGCTAATATCCACTGGCGATGTCTGCGCGCGAGCACAACTTCGACTTCGACTGGCTGGTCATCGGCTCGGGCTTCGGCGGCAGCGTCTCCGCGCTGCGGCTACGCGAGAAGGGCTACTCGGTTGGCGTGCTGGAGTGCGGCAGGCGCTTCGCGGACAGCGACTTCGCGAGCTCGACGAACGACCTGAAACGCTACTTCTGGAACCCGCGGCTGGGCATGAAGGGCATCTTCCGCCTGACCACGTTCAAGGATGTCTCGGTTGTCTCCGGCTGCGGCGTGGGCGGCGGCAGCCTCGGCTACGCGAACACGCTTTACGTGCCGCCGAACGCGTTCTTCGAAGACCGCCAGTGGGCGGACATGACTGATTGGGCAAGCGCGCTCGCCCCCCACTACACCGAAGCCCAACGCATGCTCGGCGTGGTGGAAAACCCACACGAGGATCCCGCCGACCAGCTGCTGCGCGAGCTGGGCGAGGAGCTCGGCGTGGGCGACACCTACCAGCGCACGCCGGTGGGCATCTTCTTCGGCAAGGAAGGCGAGTCCGGAAAGACCGTGCCCGACCCGTTCTTCGACGGCGAGGGACCCGAACGGACCGGCTGCCAGCTGTGCGGGCGGTGCATGGTGGGCTGCCCCCACGGGGCGAAGAACACGCTCGTCAAGAACTACCTGTACTTCGCGGAGAAGCGCGGCGCGCAGGTGATGCCGGAACGCACCGTCGTCGACATCCGCCCCCTGGGCGCAGCCGACGGCAGCGACGGCTACGAAGTGGAAAGCGTCCGCTCGGGCGCTTGGCTGCGCAAGGAACGCCGCGTGCAGCGCGCGCGTGGCGTGGTCGTCTCGGCGGGACCGCTGGGGACGAACAGGCTGCTGCAGCTGTGCCGCACGAAAGGCTCGCTGCCGCGCATCTCCTCGCGCCTTGGCGAGCTGGTGCGCACGAACTCAGAGTCGATCCTTGCGGTGACGGTGCCGGAGGACTACCCGGACGACCTGATCAAACGCGTGGCGATCACCTCCTCGATCTACCCCGACCCGCACACCCACATCGAGACTGTCACCTACGGCAACGACGGCGACTCGATGCACCGCCTGAACACACTGCTCGTCGGCGATGGTACCCGCGTGACGCGCCCGTTGAAGCTGCTTGCACAGGTCTTGATGCACCCCAAGCGGCTGGTGAAGGTGATGTTCCCCAAACACTGGTCGCGGCGGACGATCATCATCCTGGTGATGCAGACGCTCGACAACGCAATCGCGCTACGCCCCCACAAAGGGCCGTTTGGCACGTTCTGGCTGAAGACCGAACAGGACCCCGAGCGACCGATGCCCACGTTCATCCCCATCGCCAACCAGGCGGCCGAATGGTTCGCCAAGCGCACCGGCGGAATCGCCCAGAGCGCTGTAAGCGAGGCGCTCTTCAACATCCCCACCACCGCGCACATCCTCGGCGGCGCTGTGATCGCGCCCGACCCCGAGCGGGGCGTCGTGGACGCCCACCAGCGCGTGTTCGGCTACGAGAACCTGCTCGTGTGCGACGGCTCGGCGGTACCGGCCAATGTCGGTGTGAACCCTTCGTTGACCATCACTGCGCTGGCTGAGCATGCGATGAGCCATATTCCGGCGGTTGCCACGGTGGCCGGCGAAGGCGCCGCGGCGGCACCGTCTGAGAGCGCTGCGGCGGCCGCGTAGCGCTCAGCAGGGATTACTCCTCAGCACCGAACTCGGTCAGCGCCGCGAGGTCTTCCAGGTCAACCGGACGTGCGCTCGCGCGCTTCATGCCGATCAGATCATCGCGGCCCGCGACCGCGAGCTTCAAGTCCCCGAGTGAGATCTCAAGCGCGCGGGCTCGGAGCTGGTCGTAGGGTGGCGTGCCGGGTGCGTCGAATAGCACGTCGATCGCCCCATGGCGTGTCTCGAACTGCCAGAGAGTTGCCCGCGGCAGTGTCTTGGCATCGATTTTCAGACCCTCGCTTCCCGGGTTGAGACTCTCAGCGTTGAGCTCGTTCAGGGCGTCGGCCAATAGCGCCAGGTTCTTCGGATCGGGGCGTGGATAGATGTCGACGTCGACGGTTGTACGCACGTGCCCGTGGGTCTGGACAGCGAGCCCACCGACGATCACGTAGTCGACACCGTGCTTCGCCAGCACTGCGAGGATTCTCTCGGCGTCGAGCGGTGTTTCAGCCCCCATGGCGAGCCTGCACTCCGGCCTGCCGCATACGCCCGGCAAGACGGTTTGCCGAGATGGCGAGTTCGAGTCGTTCGACAGGAGAGCGCCGACTCAGCGCAGCTAGGTGTCCGGGGTCCCATCGGCCGCGTAGTCGGCGTGCTTGCAGATCTGGCTCATATCCCATTGCCAGCATCAGGGCGCGTACCGTCTCCCAGTTGGGCGATGTCAAACCGCGCTCTATCCGGCTGACCGCGGCCTGTGTTGTCCCTGCCCGACGCGCGAGCGAACGCTGACTGATACCCAGCTGTTCACGCTGCTCTCGGATGAGCGATCCAGGTGTCATGATATAGATAAGTATATCGACCGTTCGCCAAGATGAGCGATCCCGCGACTGTCATCGACCCCCTACTCGCAGACTTTCAACGCCAACTGTTGCCCACCGGCACAAACGCCACCGCAGAGTCAACCCCGCCACTCTGCAACCGCAGCCGGAGCGCCCCCCGCAACGAGACGAGCACGTTGAGCACACCGCTGCGATTGGCACGCAGGCGCGCAACGGTCCCCCACGCCCCAGCACGCCGCTCGCGCTGGAGCAGCACGAGCTCGCGCGGATGCATCAGCAGCGCCCATACGCGCACCTGCTTGGCGCTCACACGCAGCGGATCGAAGGGGAAGCTGAAGCCCTGCAGGAACGGCTTGGGCTGGGCGCTTTCAGGATTGCCGCCGATGCCGGCGCTGTAAAGGCCGGCGGGCCGCGGGTATTCGATGGTGCCTCCGGCGGGCGTGGCTGCGCGAACGCCCGGGTAGGGATCGACCAGGAACTGCCATGCGACGAGGCTGACACCGGCGATCCACAGCCGGTGAAGCGCGCGGGAGATCACCTGCGCCTGCAGGTTCGTGGGCACACCCTGTGATGCCTGCGGTGCGCTTTCCCAGTTGAGCTCGGTAACCCAGAGGGGCTTGGCGGTATTGGGCGCAACTGTGTGTAGTCGCTCGGCCCGAGCGAGCAGCCGCGTGACCTTGGCGGCGTCGGAGATCGACACGTCGAGCGAGGAGACTGCCGGCAGGTCGGGGTTCCCCACGGAGAGCGGGTGATAGTCCAGCACATCGAAATGGGCCGGATCGGGGCAGCTGAGCTGGGAGCGCTTTGCGCCGATCCGCTCGGCGCCACGGCCGCCGCCGTCTCCCAAGCACAGCAGTTCCTGCAGGAAGCGGACCGGCTGTATACGCCCCACACCTTCGCGATCGCCGTTGGGCGCGACACCCGCGGCGATCACCATGTCGCTGGGCTCAACCGACTTCACGCCGCTGAAGAAGCCGTTGAGCATTTCTCGATAGAGCAGCGGCGAGAACGCGGCCCAGTGCCCATTTTCGACGACCCATTGAGGCTCCAGATAGCGCGTGAGGTTGGGCTCGTTCCACGCCTGGAACAGCTTCACGTGCGGCAGCACTCCGCCTGGGGCCCCAGCATCGGGGAACGACCCGTCATAGCGACGCGCAAGCGCAGTGGCGAATTCCCCAAGCGCAGCCGGGCTGGGCGCCCAGCTGCCGGGATAGGCATAGGGCCAGCGCGGTGAGGCTTCGGCGAATGTAGGTGCGTGCGAGACGACCAGCAGTGGTTCGAGGCCGGCGGACACGGCGCTGAGCACTGCGGCGTCGATCGACGAGAACTGATAGCCGGGGCTCGCGGGATCGTCCGCCTGAAACCCTGGAGGTGGATCTTCGGCGACGGTGGAGCGCCAGTCGACGGGGATGCGCACGACGCTGGCGCCCGCTTCGCGGACTCGCGCCATGGCGAGCTCGCGAACATCGGCCTGTTCATCCAGGAACAGCGTGCCTTCGGAGACGCCGCGGGTGAGCCCAGCGCTAGGAAACGGCCCGTACAGCATTGCTTTGGATTGGGCCCGTGCCAGAGCGGCGTTGGTGTGCGGCGCCTGCGCACCGGGCGGCGGCTCAAAGCCGTATGGGCGCGGCGATCCTTCGGGTCCGTTACGAGATGGGAGCGGCAGCACCGCGGGCGGCTGTAGCCACACAAGCGCGCTCAGCGCAACCCCGAGCGCGTGCCTGAGCACCGGCAACGCCCCTAGCGATGGAGCGAGACCGTGCGACGTTCCAGGTTCAGCGTGGCACCGGAGCTGCTGTGCAGCGTGGTGACCAGCACCACCTTCAAGTTATTTGCCGACTTGAGCTCGTGACGCCCCTTGGCGGTGAGCTTCAGTAGGACGGTCACGGTTCCGGCGCTGGTGGTCGTGACGGCACCCCGCGCGAGCAGCAACGCCGGAGGAGTCTTCTTCTTGTGGTGCCCCTTTGTGCTGGCTGCGAATGCGGGCACGGTGCCACCCTCGAGGTAGAGGTCCTGAACAACGGTGCCGGGCAGGTTGATCGTGACCTCGTCACGCATGCCTGACTTCAGGAGGGACTTGATCGACGCCTTCAGCAGCTTGAAGACCGAGCCCTGCAGCGCCGGTGGTGGTGGCGGCGGCGGCGGTGGCGGTGGAGGCAGCGGGCACGAGCCGACGGGGCGAATGTTTTCGCTGGAGTAGGTGAACACAGCACCACCGGCCAACGGCGTTTCAAGCGACTCGTTCGCGTACACCGTCTCGCCGAGCGCCAGTGGCGTGAGGAAGCTGCCGCCGAATGTCGAGCCGGTTAGAAGCGTGATCTGCGCCTGGCCACCACCGACGCGTTCGAATTCCGTGCCATAGGGCGTACCGTGGGCCACCTCTGTGAAGTAGCCACCTTCGACCGTCTCGCCTGAGGAGCGCTGCCCTGAGAAGTTGGCCGAGCCGGCGCACACGGTTGCTTCCGCCGACGGCAGCCCGTCATAGACAACCGATCCAACCGTCGTGCCCACTGGCGATTCGAGCGTTACGACATCGCCGGCCTGCGGCACCTCAGACATCCAAGCGTTGTTGTTGCCGGAGCTTTGGAACACGGTGAGGCCGCCGCGGACGATCGACACGCGAACGGAGGCATTGGCATGTTCGACGTGGCCGCTGGTTGAGACGACGCTGTCTTCCGGCTGCGTTGTCTCCCCCTCGACGATCGATAGCGAGTACCGCGGAGGCGACGGCTTGGCCCATGCTGGCGCTGCGAGAGCACAGCCCGCAAGCGCTGTCATGCACACAGTCACACTGGTTCGCCTGAACGCTCCGGGAGCGCACACAAAGACACTGTCGAGTCTCATGACACGGCCCCATCGTGCGGTGTTGCCCGCGTGTTTAGCTTTGGGAGCCGAATCCCAACACAAAGTCCAGCTCTACCGAGCTGGCTGTCTAGATGCGCCCGCCGGCCATCGCCGGCAGGATCACAAGCGTGTCGGCGTCGCCGACGGTTGTGTCCAGGCCATCGAGCACACGCACGTCCTCGTCATTGAGATAGACGTTGACGTAGCGGTTGAGCTGGCCGTCGGCGGAGAACAGCTGATCCTGCGTAGCCGGGTGGTTGGCGGCGAGGTCGCGTAGCACGTCGCCGACGTTTCCGCCGGAGGCGTCGACCTGCTTCTCGCCGCCGACAGAGTTGCGCAGCACGGGTGGGATCTTGATCGTTGCCATATCCGAGCGCGCAGATTACCCGGCAGCGGCGCAGAACGCCTCGTAGTCCGGGAAGACACCCATCTCCTCGTCGGCGATCTCGTCGGGCTCGCGTGAGCAGATGGGGCAGTCGGGGTCGCGGTGGACTTTCACCTCGGTGAGCGTGGCACCGAGCGCGTCGTACAGCAGCAGGCGCCCGATCGCCGGTTCGCCGATCTCGAGGATCAGCTTGACGACCTCGGTGGCCTGCAGCAGGCCCATCGTGCCGGGGAGCACGCCGAGCACGCCGTTGGCGCCGCAGGAGGGCGCGAGCTCAGCCGGCGGCGGCTCGCGGAACAGGCAGCGGTAGCAAGGCCCGTCGTATGGTTTGAACACTGAAAGCTGTCCGTCGAAGCCGAGGATGGAGGCGGAGACCACCGGGATCTTCAGGCGTACGGTGGCGTCATTGAGCAGGTAGCGTGTGGGGAAGTTATCGACACCGTCGACGATCACGTCGTAGCCGTCGATGATCTCCATGATGTTGGAGGCGTCGATCCGCGTCTGGTACTTGACGACCTTGACGTCGGGGTTGAGCGCGTGAATCGCCTGCTCAGCGGACTCGACCTTGGGGGTGCCGATGCCGTCGGTGTCGTGGATCACCTGGCGCTGCAGGTTGGACAGGTCGACGACGTCGTCATCGACGATGCCCAAAGTGCCCACACCGGCCGCGGCGAGATACAGCGCGGTGGGCGAGCCCAGGCCGCCGGCGCCGAGCAGCAGCACCTTGGCGTCGAGCAGCTTCTGCTGGCCCTCGACGCCGATCTCGGGGATCAACAGGTGGCGGGAGTAGCGCTCGCGCTGTTCGGGGTTGAGCGAGCGCGGCACCTCGACCTCGTAGCCGCGGTCCTTCCAAAGCGTGATGCCGCCGGTCATCGAGCGCACGTGCTCATAGCCGAGGTCCTCCTGCAGCGTGCGTGCGGCGTAGGCAGAGCGGTTACCCGACTGGCAGTAGAGGATCAGCTCAGCGGAGCGATCGGGGGCGGCGCTCTCGATGCGTGCCTCGAGATGGCCACGTGGGATGCTCTTGGCACCAGGCAGATGCCCGGTGGCGAACTCTTCCGAGCCGCGCACGTCCACGATCGTGACGCCCTCGCTGATCAGCTCATTGACCTCGGAGGGGTCGACCTCTTCTATCTGGCTCTTTACTCTGCGGAGAAGCTCCGCGCCTGACGGGCTCATTCTGAAAACTCCTAAACCGGGGTAGGGATTCAGGGACTTCATAAAGTGTAGCGACACTTTGGCCCTTTACCGACCTGATGCAGCGAAGTCGTCCGGCGCTCAGGAAACGAGCAGATACGTGAAGCCGACGGAGCTGGGGCTGGCGGTGCTGGAGCCTTCGTACTTGGCGTCGGCGCGCCACTGACCAACGGCTGGCGGCACGAAGGAGACGGAGGCGACACCGCCACTGGCGGAAGCGCGTTCCTGGCGATAGAACTGCCAGCCGAAGACGGGGTCGAAGCGTTCGATGTCGACGGTGACGGGCCCGGACTCGGCGGGTGAGACCTTGACCTCGATCCCGAGCCCCTGACCGGGCGCGGCTTTGGTGGTGCCGAAGGAGATGGTGGTTGACGTTATGGTGCGCGACTCGCGCTCGAGCGTGAAGCTGCCGGAGGTCTTATCGCGCACGGAAACGACGGCGTAGTAGGTGCCTGGTTGCAGCTGATGCTGGAGCGTCTGTGAGCCGCTGCCTTCGCAGTTGCATTCGATCACGTCACCGCTCGCGTTGCGCAGCTGCAGCTTGAAGTCGGCTGATTCAGGCGCGGTGAGCTTGAGCGTGAGGTTGGAATGGCTGGTGACTTCCATGCGATACAGGCGCAGGACGTGCACGCTGCGTCCGCTGAGATAGCCGTGCGCGTGAGCGTAGTTGCCCAAGGGCAGCCCGGGAGCGGTTTCGGCGGGTCCGGCGGGCGCGACCTGCAGATGAAAGCGCTGCACGCCGCCGCGCGACTGCCGCGGAGTGATATCGAAGCTGTAGACCCCGCCCTGACCGGGTCCTGGCGTGAACAGGCGATAGCCGCTGCAATGGATGTGCAGCACGCCGGCGCCGGAGCCTCCTTCTTCGCCTTCTTCGACACCGAAGGAGCTCGTGCCGGGTGCGAACAGGGCAGCGCTGACACACGCGCCTTTGGTCTCGTTGGCGAGATCGATCAGGTAGCTGACGCCGGCGTGCATGACGATGGAGTAGGCGGCGTTGATGTTCTGGACGCGATCGACCTGGCCGCTGATGCCGGCGGCGGGCAGCGGCGTCCCTGGTGGCCGGATGGCGGGCGTTGGCGTGAAAACTTCGAGCGTGAAACCGGCGAGCTGGGAGCCCTGCATGGCGGCGACCCTGACGTAGTAGAGACCGTTCTTGGTCGCCTGGAAAGAGAGCGAGGCCTTGCCCTCGCCTTCGGTTTCCTGACACTCGACGGAGCTCAGCTGTGAGCGCACGGCGTGGAAGACATCGACGGTGGCGTCGAGCGCGCCGGCGGCGGCTACATCGATGCCCACCCGCTGAGCATTTGTGACGCGCAGGCTGTACCAAACGGAGTTGTTGGTGGATGCATTGCAGGCCGATTG
>JBEKAM010000095.1:0-13659 GCA_050015915.1 Solirubrobacteraceae bacterium | reverse complement strand
CGCTATGGGCGTTCCTCTGAGCCGTTCGAGGATCTACTGCAGGTGGCATCGCTGGGGCTGCTGAAGGCCCTCGACCGCTACGACACCGACCGCGGCCACTCCTTTGCGTCGTTTGCGGTGCCGACGATCCTGGGTGAGATGCGTCGTTATTTCCGCGACTCCGGCTGGGCTGTTCATGTCCCGCGAGGCGCCCAGGAGCGCGCTCTGAAGGTGCGCGACGCGCAGGAGCGTCTGTCCAACGAGCACGGGCGCGCGCCGACGGTCAACCAGCTTGCCGAGTACCTCGAGTTCGACACCGAGGACGTTATCGACGCTCTGCAGGCGCTGCAGTCCTATGAAACGCTGTCGCTGGACGCACCACGACCGGGAACCGATGGTGACATCGTGTCCTACGGGGACGCGATGGGGGCGGAGGACGAGCGCTTCGAGCTGGTCGAGCTGGACGCGACCCTTACCGCTGTGCTGAAGCACATTCCTCCGCGCGAGCGGCTGATCCTGCAGATGCGCTTCGTCGAAGATCTCACCCAAACTGAGATCGCCGAGCGCGTCGGCATCTCTCAGATGCAGGTCTCGCGTCTGCTGCGCCGCTCGCTGGAGCAGCTGCGGACCCTCACGCAAGCAGCTGGCTGAGAGAGCAGCATCAGCTCGATGCTCAGTCGTGGGGACTCCTCGGGCAGGCGCCGACACCGGCCTTGCCAGGTCGGGTCGATCGCCGCTCGATGGCCGAGATTCCGAACGTCTGCCTGAGCCTTCCGAGCAGGCCAGAGAACGTCCTGGTCGTGCGCCAGGCGCTGACCGGCGTGGCCGAGTGCCTCGGCTTGGATGCAGTCGAGACCAATGATCTGACGACGGCTGTGACGGAGGCGTGCAACAACGTCGTGTTGCACGCCTACGACGGGGGCGAGGGACTGCTCGAAGTAGACGTTCACGCACTGCCGGGCGCGATCGCGGTCGTCGTGCGCGACCATGGGCGGGGCATCGATCCCCCAATGCCGGACGAGCAGGATGAAGACGCGCGTGTCGGGCTGGGCCTGCCAGTGATCGCGGCGCTCTCGCGGGACGTGGAGCTAAAAGACCGCGATGGCGGCGGCACGGAAGTACGCATGGAGTTCGAGGCGGCGAATGCCGCGGCGCTCGAGATCAGCAATGGCGCTGAGCCAGCTTCGTGTATCGAGCCACAGAGCGAGCTCGCCAACGCGGTCTCCCTGAGGCTCGCGCCGAATGCCCTCGTGCGCGCGGTGCTTCCCCGCGTGCTGAGCGCTCTGGCAGCGCGGGCGTACTTCTCGATCGACCGCATCTCCGACGTGCAGATCGTGGCCGACGTGCTCGCGGCAAAGTCGCAGGACTCGCTCAGCGCGATTCATCTCGATGTAGGCGTGACGGTGGCGCCACGCAGCCTGGAGCTGCGCCTGGGACCGCTGCAGACGGGCCACGGCGAGAGCCTGCTGAGCGCAGCGGCGGACGGCATGGCGCCCGTGATCGAGCGACTCACAGACGGGCACCACCGCGTCGAGCACGCGGACTCGACGGAGACGCTGGAGCTACGCCTCGTCGAACAACAGCACTAGCGACGGCTCCAAAGCAGCCGGCGGCTCAGCGCAGCGCAAGCGTGGCGACGGAGCGGTTGTGCCCAGCTTTGGGCATGAAGCCCACTCGCAGCTTCAGCCTCTTGCCGCGCCCGCGCAGCAGAGCGATCCCTTTCGCCCCGAGCGGCACGCTGAGCTTCACTTCACCGGCCTTCTTCACCTTCATCACGACACGCTTGGCATCGCGACCGCTGACTGTCAGCCGTCCCGCTTCCGGTACCCACACCTTGACGATCATCCGCGACCCGCGGCGCTTGTGCGAGATCACCTCGATGGGACAGCTGCTGATGGCGATCTTCGTGTTCTGTGTGACCTTGGCGCCGCTCTGAGCAATGATCGTGGTGGGTGCGACAAGCCCCGCGTGACACAGACGACCGTCGGTGGCGAGTGCTGAGTGCGGGCCTATGGGCAAGTCAACTTCGACGCTCGATATCGGCACGTCGGGGAGACTTTCGAACGTCGAGGTGGTGATGCCCGTACGCGAGATGTGGGTATGGCCGACGAGCACCACCTCCACCCCGTCCCCCTGGAGCACGAGATCCAGGTCGGGGAACGATTCGCCGCCGTGTGAGATCAGATAGGCGGGGCCCTTGAGCACTCCTGGGAGTACCGGCGTGGTTACACTGACGCTGCCAACACGCGCCACGCTGGAGCAACTGCCGGGCGGGAGCGCCGCTTCGAAGCTCGCAGCCACGCATGCTTTCTGCAACGTGGTTAGGCGCGAGGGCAGCTGCTTTGGAAGCTGCAACTGCATCTCGCGGATGTTTGCCTCGCCCGCGGCTTGCGTGACCTTGACGTCGAGACTCGCTCCGCCCGCTTTCGTCGGCCTACCGCCTGTGCTAACGCTGATGCTGGGCTTGAACGGCAGCGCAGCGCAGTTGCCCACCTGGAACGGGCTCGAGAGGCTCTGGCTCGCTCCGAGTGTGCCGGCCAGGACCGATTCCGTGGCGAGCGGCCCACAGCTTGTGGGGTTGAACAGGAAGTCCTTGCGGTTGACCGCCACGCTCAAGCTCTTCAGGCGCAGCGGCACCCCACCCTTGATCGTTGGCAGCGTGCTCGTCACAGTTACGCGACCGCTATAGAGGCCGACGGTGATGCCGGCGCGGGTGACCACTTCACCGAGGTTGTACGGCCCGGCGACCGCGGGCACGACGATCGACAGTCCGTAGGGGGCGCTCGCGCTTGACCCGGTGAGATATACGTGACCGGTGAATGAATACGGTTCTGCGCCTGCACCGGCGGCCACCGTCACGGTGCCGATTTCGCTCGTAGCGGGACATGTGCCGGCGTTTGCGGCCGGTTCGCCGCACAGCGGCACCGACGGGATCGCCCCGAGCAGGCCGGCCGGCAGCGTGGTGGTGAGCTTCGACAGGTACTGCTGCCCGTCGCTCCTCGACAGGCTGAACGTGGCGGGGTCATACGCTCCGGCGTTCGCGGGGCTCTGTGGCGCTAGGCCCTGCGCGAGCGCGAAGGGCAGAGGTGAGGCGCATGCGCCTCCCGCACCATTGCTGTCGACCACGAACCCGTGGGTGGCAGCGGCCGCAGGCGGCTCACCGCCGTAGGGAGTGGTCGCCGCCGACGGTTGCGCCGGGCCGCAGCTCAGCGGATTGGCGAGCGGCGCCCGCGCACCGCCTTTGAAGTGCAACGTGAGGTCTTCGACGGGAACCTGGGGAGCGTTTGCGAACACCGCGGTCAGCTGGCCGGTGGTCGTGTTCGCCTTCACGCGCCCTTCCAGCTGCAGGCCCACGCCGTACTGTGGCGCTTCGCCGAGCAGGAAGATGCGGAACTCACCGCCCGATTCGGGGCCCTGGCCGGCTTCCGGCTCACCGACGTACACGCCACCGGTGAGCGAGCCGTCGGGAATCCCAGGGGCGTTGACCGAGAACGAGCCAACATTCGACCCGCTGGGGCAACTACCCGCGGCGAACTGTGCACTGCTGCATCCTTCCAGGCCATTGGCCGCGGATGGGTTCAGCGTCATGCCTTCGGGCAACGTCACTTCGGCGTTCTGTACGTCTGGGGAGTCCGGCTTGGACGGTTCGCTCAACAGCTGCGGCACGTGCAGCTCTGCGCTCACCCCGTCGGGCTGATCGGACTGGCTGGTTTCAGGCGTCAGCGAGAGGGAGGGGCTAAAGGCCAGAGCGCCGCAGCCGGTGGCCACGACGGGCGTTTCGTTGGTGTATTTCTGGAAGCTCCCGGGGTTTTCGTAGGAGTCCACGTGCAGCGTGGTGATGGGCTTACTCGAGCACGTGCTGGGCAGCGTGAGGAACGCGTGCCCGTTGACCACGCCTTTGAAGATCAGCCGCGACTCAATCACTTCCGGCTGCTGGGGAATGTTTTGGATCTTGAAGAACTCGTGGTAGTCGCCCGTTGCAACCCCGCTACTTTCGCTCGTTTCCGGTTCGGCGTGCCAGCTGATGCCGCCTTCGAGATACAGATGGCCCCTGAGATCGTCACCCAGGCCGGCGAGCGTTTCTAGCGTCGGGCTGTTGATTTCGACGCCGAAGCGCGCCGGCTGTCCGGGCTTGCGAGCCATGTTGTAGACGGGGAAATGTTCGGTGACCGTGTCACCCAGCCCGAGAGCTTCGTAGACGGTCGCCGTCCCGGTCGCTTCATCTTCACCCACCTCACTTCCCGCAGGGCATTTGAATTCGTCAAGCTGCGTTTCGCTGCAGGTTTCCGTTACTTCCGGGTCGACGGCAAGCCCCTGAGGAAGGTCCACCCGCACATCCTTGACTTTGCCTTCAGGCTGCTTCGATTTGACCAGCAGGCCCACTTCTTTGTAGGCAAACTCGAAATCAGTGATCCCAAAACCCGGGTGTCCTGCTGCCTGCGTGTAAAAAGCAGAGTGAGAGCCAGCGTCGGTGCAGCCCACTTCCTTGCACGTGCCGGCTTCCCACTTCGTCACTGAGAGCGCCTGCGCACTCGTCGCGAGAGCAGCAAATCCAATCGTCGCCACGAGCATGCTCAACAGTCCAGCGCGGACGACACGCCCAGCACTCGATCCCCAACCCGAACTCCTCCTCATCACGATCCTCCTTGACGGTCAGGGGGTGGGAGCGACCCGGTGGCTGCGCTCGAACAGCAGACCACCGCGCCCCACCCCTGCAATGACTTTGGCCACGATCGCCCCCACGATCAGGTACACGAGCAGCCCAATACCCCAGTCGACGGTGATCGCACGCTTGGGGTGACCGCCGAAGCGGATCAGGCCGGTGAAGGCGCCGGCGAAGAAGTTCGCGCCTTCGTGGATGCCTTTGACGATCGTGTTCGCGCCGTTGGCGTCGACGTCGCGCAACACGATCGCCAGTGCGATCAGCAGCGCGATCAGACTCGCCGCGGCCATCACCAAGCGCGCGAGCAGGACCACCCCAGCGCCAGCGGTGCCGACCGCGGCGGCTCCGGCGTTGCGAGTGCGCCATGCGAATGCCCGCCCTCTCGGTGCGCGTTCCACGCGCCCGGGCTCCACGCGTTCGCCTCGAGACCCAGGGTCGCCTGTCTGCCGCGTACCGTCCGCTTCAACAGGACCTTCGACAGGGCCCCGGCGCGGCGTTTCTCCATTAAGTTCAGTTCGTTTTCTGAGCCTCACTTGCCCATCTCCTCGCGCTAGATCGATATCCGTGCCTCCGCGCGCTCGATTCGCCCGGTCCCTCTCAGCTACCCCCCTTCCCGATCGCCAATCACGGCCTCCGATCGAAAAGGGGCGGCATGCCGACAGGCGAAACGGTTGCCGGCATGCCGCCGTGCCGTTCCCATTGATGATGACAACCGCCGGGGGATGCGGCCGCCACCCGCGGGGGAATAGCACTGCCTTATCCATATTCCCCCTCTTTGTCGGTCTAAACCTGCCCGCGGACATTGGTTTCCCGCGCTGGTTGAGCTGGCGGCGTTAGCTGCGGCTGGAAGCAGTCGCGCCAGCGCCAGCGACCTCGTGTACGCCCTCGGCGAACTCCTCGACGATCTTTGCGCAGAAGGCGGGCAGGTCATCGGGGTTGCGGCTGGAGACAAGACCCTCGTCCACAACCACTTCCTCATCGACCCAGTCACCGCCAGCGTTGCGGATGTCAGTCTGCAACGAAGGCCATGAGGTGAGCGTGCGATCGCGCACGAGATCCGCCTCGACGAGCGTCCAGGGCCCATGGCAAATCACGCCGGCGGGCTTACCTTCGGAGAAGAACTGCCGCAGGAAGCTCACAGCACGCTCCTTGGTACGAAGCTGATCGGGATTAGCGACGCCGCCTGGTAGGACGACGCCGTCGTAGTCAGCCGGATCCGCCTCAGCGAGCGTCTTATCGACTGAGAAGGTAGAGGCCTTGTCAAGGTGATTCATGGCCTGCACCTTGCCGTATTCCGGAGCGATCAACTCAGGCGTGCCACCTGCGTCTTCGACCGCTTGCCAGGGCTTGGTCAGCTCCACTTCCTCCACCCCCTCCTGGGCGACCAGGAACGCGATTCTCTTTCCATTCAACGCGGATGCCATTGCAAATCCCTTCTGTCGATGGGTGGTGGTTTTCACACCTGGGCTACCCGTGGACCGGAGAGGGAAACGATGCCCTTGGAAGACACCCGCCGAAGGTTTGGGCGCTCGTGGGACCGGGCAATCTAAGGCCCAGAACCGAAAGACAAACATCTAATCGCGCCGCCGAATGGCGCCACGAGCGGGCACTGGCCCAAGAAAACTGAGGTGGAGAAAAATGGTTGCACTGCTGGCTCTTGTACTCATCCTGGCGATCTTCGGAGGTCTCGGTTTCGCCGCACATGTGCTCTGGTACATCCTGATCTTCGCCGTGCTGTTGTGGCTGATCGGCTTCTTTGTCGGCGGTGTCGACGGCGGCAGGAGACGCTGGTACGGTCGTTGGTAGACGCCGGTGGGAAGACACGACGCTGGGCCGTTTCTGCACGGGCCAGCGTCGTGTCCGGCTTGCACTCTGATGCACAGGCTCCACAGCGCAGCTGTAAGGGTTTGTGAAGCGAGACCTGTGGCGCGTCCGCTGCAGGGCTAGAATCGGCGTATGGGGACTGAGCAGCTTCGAGTCGACTCCCGCACCGAGAAGGATCGGATCGTCATCAGCCTCGACGGTGAACTGGACATGGCAAGTGCACCGCTGCTACAGGCTGCCCTCGAGAATGCCGAGGCGGACTCGACCTCAGCACTGGTGCTCGATCTGCGCGAGTTGCGATTCATGGATTCCACCGGCCTGCGAATCATCCTGTGGGCTCGCGAGCGCCTGCACAGCCGCGGCCAGGAGCTTGCGCTTACGACAGGCTCCAGTCAGGTGCAGCGACTGCTGTCGGTCAGCGGCGTAGGCGAGCATCTACGCGTGATCGCAACACCAGACGAGCTATTTGTCTAACGTCCAAGCTCTTCAGCGACCACCGGCTACAGGCCAATCAGCCGGCGCGTAAGAAAGCGACGCTCGGGCTCCGAGCGCACCAGCTCAAGCGCACGCTGATAGGCGGCGCGGGCGTCACTGCGCCGCCCCAGACGCCGCAACAGCTCAGCGCGGGCAGCATGCAGGTATTGGTAGTCGCTGAGCTCCAGCCGGTCGATCGCGCGCAACCCCACCTCGGACCCCTCCACCTCAGCGAGCGCAACCGCACGGTTGAGTTCGACGATGGGCGATCCGGTCAAACGCACAAGCCGACCGTACAGCTCGAGGATTGCAGGCCAGTCGCTGTGCTCACCCGCGTGTAGCGATGCTATTGCAGCCTGTAGTGAGTACACCCCCTCCACCCCACCACCAGCTAGAGCGCGGCCACGCTCCAGGGCGGCACGACCGGCACGAATCTGGGCCGTATCCCACAGCGTCCGATCCTGCTCAGCGAGCAGCACGATCTCCCCATCACGCACGCGCGCTGCGCGACGGGAATCGTGCAACAGCATCAGGGCGAGCAGGCCGAACACCTCGGGCTCGTCGGGCATCAGCCCACCGAGCGCAGCGCCCAGCCGGATCGCTTCTGCGGCGAGCGTCTCGCCGCGGCCGTCGTAGCCCTCGTTGAAGATCAGGTAGATCACCGCCAGCACCGCTGCCAGCCTGTCCGGCAGCAAGTGCGCGGGCGGAATCCGGAAGGGGATGCCCGCGTCGCGGATCTTGCGCTTGGCGCGCACCAGCCGCTGTGCCATCGTCGCCTCGGGGACAAGGAACGCGCGCGCGATCTCTGCTGTGCCCAGACCGCCGAGCGCGCGCAGCGTCAGGGCCACCTGCGCGTCGGTGGCCAGCGCGGGATGACAGCAGGTGAAGATCAGCTCGAGTCGTTCGTCGCGGAAGCTCGTTTCCTGCATCTCGTCCTCAATCGAGTGAGGTGCCATCGGCTCAGACGCATCTCCAGCCCGGTGATCCGCCAACAGCTTCGTCTTCGCGGCAAGCGTGCGCTGGCGGCGGATGCGATCGATCGCGCGGTTGCGCGCCGTCGCGATCAGCCACGCGCCCGGGTTCGCGGGGGTGCCGTCAAGCGGCCATCTCTCGGCGGCGATCGCAAATGCCTCCTGGGCGGCGTCCTCGGCGAGATCGAAGTCGCCGAGGTAGCCGACCAGCGCAGCGAGCACACGGCCCCACTGCTCGCGGAAGACCCGCTCGATCAGCGTGCCACCACCGGGGACGGGACCAAGGGGCGCACCTCGACCGCGCCGCCCATGCGCGCCGTGGGGACGCGTGCCGCGAGCTCGATCGCGGCGTCGAGGTCGTCGGCCTCGAACAGGTAGTAGCCGCCGAGCGCCTCCTTGGTCTCTGGAAATGGTCCGTCGGTGGTGAGCGTCGCGCCATCGCGCACGCGCACGGTGGTGGCCGTCATCGCTGGCTGTAGCTGCGCTCCGCCGGTAACGCCGGGGGCCTGCATGATCGCGATGTACTCGGCCGTGACCGCGCTTTTCTCGTCCTCGGATAGCTGTTCCCACGCTGCCAGCGATTCACCTGTGTACACCTGGAGCAAGTACTGCATGGCTGCCTCCTTTTGCCGGATTATGGTCGCCTGTGTGACGAAGCGCGCAGCTCATCCCAGACCTATATTCATTGACATACATATAATCATCCATATATATTCTTTTTATGATGAGTGCGTTTGACGTCGTGGCTGAGCCGGCGCGCAGGGAGATCCTCGATCTTCTGCTCGGCGGGCCACGCGCTGTCGGCGAGCTGGTCTCCGAGACGGGGCTGAGCCAGCCGAACACATCACGTCACCTGCGCGTGTTGCGCGAAGCAGGCCTCGTCGAGTCGCGCGCGGTGGGCCAGCGGCGGCTGTACGGGCTGCGCGGCGAGGGCTTTGCGGAGCTCGCCCGCTGGCTGACGCCATATGTGCTGCTGTGGCAGGGCGGCCTGGACGCGCTCGAACGCCACCTCGACCGAAAGGATGATCGATGCCAGCTAGTCGATCACGAACGCGACTTCATCCACCGCGCACCAGGACCAGTCCTCGCCGGGCTCGATCGAGCTGAAGATCGGGTGGGATGCCCCGGCAGCGTGACGGGAGGCGTGACGGTTGGGCGAGGAGTCACAGCACCCGACCTTGCCGCACGTGCGACAGACCCGCAGGTGTAGCCATTCGCCGCCGATCTTCAGGCACTCCTCGCATCCCGGCACCTCTGCACGCGTGGGCACGTCGTGGATCTGTACTTGGTCAAGATGCGTGCAGATCTCGGCTGCGCTCATGGCCTCGGCCTACGCGAGAACTTCGTCGGCGGCGTCGATGATGCGCAAGTGCTTGCCGACGCCAGTGACGCCAAGCAGGCGCTGAACCTGCTGCGAGCCGCGGGTCACCGCGAACTCCTGTCCGCGGTCACGACAGCGCTCGAGCACCGAGAGCACACTGCGCAGGCCGGTCGAGTCGATGAACTGCAGCTGCTCGAGATCGAGCACAACCATCGTCTGCCCGTCCAGCCCATCTGTCGCGTGCTGCAGCTGCTCAGCGGTTGCCATGTCCAGTTCGCCGTCGAGCGCGACAATCACACGGTCCGCCTCCTGGCGCACAACGATCTGCAGTTGATCCTGTACCCCCATGTCGTTGATTTTACCGATAAGACGTCAGTCCATGCGCAGCGCAAGCAGCGCGATGTCGTCGCGCAGCCTGCCGTTGGCGCGTCGCAGCGCCGCTCGCTCGATCTGCGTGAGCAGTCCCACGAGTGTCGGATCCGGCAAAACGTGCGGCTCGAACAGCTGCTGCTCACCCAGCTGCACGCCCGCACGGTCGGCCTCCGGCAGCCCATCGGTGTACAGCAGCAGCGTCTGCCCGGACTCGAGCTCGACTGCAACTTCGCTGATTTCGATCGGATCGAGCACACCGAGCAACGTGCCGGGAGTGCCCACCTGCCTGCGCTCTCCGTCCGCGTCGATGATCAGCGGCGGCGGATGGCCAGCGAGCGTCACCGTTAGCTGGGCGCCTTCCCGCCCGAGCTCGAGTGT
Source organism: Solirubrobacteraceae bacterium (assembly GCA_050015915.1). GTDB lineage: Bacteria > Actinomycetota > Thermoleophilia > Solirubrobacterales > Solirubrobacteraceae > Palsa-744. The sequence goes on along the minus strand of JBEKAM010000095.1, from coordinate 3,677 downwards.
GGCCAGACAAACGGTGCATAGGTCCGAGCCCGAGGGCTGTTGGCGCAGAGCGCTGTGCAGCGTCTCGAGCATCGCCGTGGGCGTCAGGCCGAGCATCGCCGCGGTGCGTAGCGTGTGGCGCGCAAGCGCTGTCACCGCAGCAGCTCGTGGCCCCTTGCCGCAGACGTCGCCGATCACCAGTAGCCAGCGGCCCTCGCCGTAGGCGAGGACGTCGTAGAAGTCGCCACCCACATCGTTCAGCTCCCCGGCCGCGCGATACAGCGACGCAAGATCCACCCCGGGGATCTCGGGCAGCGACTCGGGGAGCAGCGCTGCCTCGAGCATAGTCGCGATCTTGGTGCGCTCGGTGTAGAGGCGCGCGCTTTCCACGGCGGTGCCCGCCCGCCGGCCGAGCCGCTCGGCGAGTGCCAGATCAGCGTGCGACAGGCGTCGCAACGACTCCGAGGAGACGAGCGTGATCGCGCCGAGCGTACGCGCGGGCGCGGCGAGCGGCACGATAATCACCGCCGTCGCGCCGATCGCCTGCAGCAACGCCAGATGGGCATTGTCGCGTGCGTAGGCGGCAAGCGCGTCTGGCGGGATGTCCGTGTAGATGCGCGCACGTCCGCTACGGATCACCTCGGGGACCCCCAGAGGTTCGTCCGGGTCGAGGTGATAGCCGCGGTCGATCCGTTCGGCCAGCTCGATCCGGCTTGGGTCGCTGTGATGGATGGCCACGCGTTCGATCTCGCCGCTTTCACCCAGCACGTCCACCGCGCACAGGTCGGCTATCTGCGGTACCGCAAGTCGCGCGATCCGCTTCAGCGTCTCGGCATAGTCCATCGAGGAGGCAAGCACGCGACTGGCCTCGGCCATGAAGCTCTCGGCCAGCTGCACCCGCTTGACCTCGGTGATGTTCTCGAAGACGTTGACCGCATAAAGGATGCGTCCACTCTCGGGATCGACGACGGGCGAGGAGCGGACGATCAGCCAGCGCTCCTCGCCAGTGGCGCGCACAATGTTCCTCACCAGCAGCGGCTCCACACGCTCGCCCGTGAACAGGCGCCGTCCAGGCATGCTGTCCAGGTCTAGCTCACGACCGTGCTCGTCGAGCACGAGAAAGCGCGGCATGATCGTTCCGGGGCTCGCGCTCATCAGCTCCGCGGGCGTGCTCGCACCCAAGAGCTCCGCGGCAGCCTGGTTGGCAAAGACCATATGGCCGCGATCGTCGGTCAGAGTGATCGCCTCGGCCACGTTGGTCAAGACCGCCTCCAGACGCTGCTCGACCCGTCGCAGCTGCGAGAACAGCCGCGCGTTGTCGATTGCCAATGCGGCGCGTCGGGCCAACTCGCAGGAAAGCTCCAGATCCCCCAGCTCATAGGGATCGCTGTCCCCCAGCCGCAACACCGACAGAGCACCGAGTGTGCGCCCGCGTGCAAGCAGCGGCGCCACCACCGCCGAGTGATAACGATGCTCGATCATGAACCTCGCGTGCTCGGAGCCCTGCGCGAACGAGCGCATCAGCGAGCTGCTCATCTGTGCCAGTAGTTCCGGTTCACCGCTGCGCATCACACGCGCAACAGGGTGCTCCCCGCCGGGATCGAGCGGGTGCTCCCTGCGCAATGCCTCCAGCGGGCCAGCGATCCGCGGATCGGAGGCAGCCACCGCCACCTCCCTGATCGAGCCGTCCTCGTCACGTAGGTCGATCACGCACAGATCGGCTATGCGCGGCACGGTCAGTCGGGCGACCTGGCTCATCGTCGTGGCCAGGTCGAGCGAGGAGGCCAGCACGGCTCCAGCCTCGACAAGCAGCTCGACAGCGACGTCCTGGGTGGGCAACGTCTGTTCACTCACGGAGTTGGCTTCTTAGTTCCGCGGGGATTTTGCCAGCTCGAACCACACACGCGTTCCCCCCTCGCAGTCCACTCCCCAGCGGGTGGCCTGCTTGTCCACGAGATAGAGGCCGAAGCCTCCAATCGGCCGTTTCGGATCACGCGGTATGACAGTGAACCCACTGCCACAATCGATCACCTCGACACGAACCGCACCCTCCTCCAGGAACTGCGCTTGAAGCAAGATGCCGCACGTCGATGGGGCATCGGAGTGCAGCACTGCGTTCGACACGAGCTCTGAGACAAGCAACGTCAGCGTCGCCATTTCCTCGGGTAGAAATCTGCTCGTATCGGACAGATCCGCGACTGCACGTCGCGCCAGCGACGGCGCCTGGGGGTCGCGCTCGAGGCTCAATCGCAGTGCCAGCGGCCGATCGACGCGTGGCGAGCCACCGGACACAGTGATCACCTCTCCCCAGTTCGCTCGCTGAGCTCCATCAGCACAGGCAGACCGGATGAGTCCATGCAGCTGACATCTTTCGAGTCCAGGATCAACCCTTTCTGGTTGTCGCCGCCGATCTCAGCGTCGGTTCGTTGAACAAGCACCGGGACGCTTCCTGCGTCGAGTTCGTTCTCGGTCGACAGACCTACGGTTTCCCCGTCGTTCCCATATCTAACAATGAGTCCGCTCAGTTCCACCGCCACTCCCCCAAAGTGGCACGTTCGTTTGCCTCAACTGTGAGGGTGTCACAGAGCGCGAGCGCACACCGAGCGGTTGGAGATCGCCGTTCGCGGGTATTCGCATTGCATGACAACCGGAAGCTCAATATTCCTGATCGCAGTGGGCGCGATTCTGCGCTACGCGGTAACCGCAAGCGTCTCTGGCATCTCGCTTCAGACCATAGGCCTGATTCTGATCATCGCCGGAATCCTCGGGCTGGTGCTGTCGGTGTTCTACATGCTCGCATGGAATCCGCGGCGCGGACAGGTCGTGCGCGACCGAGTGATCGAACGTGATCCCTACGAAGAACCGCCTGTTCGCCCGTAGCAGGGCGACTCGCTCCAGAGCAGAGAAGCTGCGCAGGGCAGGTCGTCGCGCCTAGCGCTTCAGTCTTTCCACCGCCCTCAGCAGCTGATCCTTGGTCATCCGCGAGCGACCCTCCACGCCGAGCTTGCGCGCCTCTTGATAAAGCTGCTCGCGGGTGCGTCCGCGAGGACCCGGCCGTCCAGAGCGCAACCCTCCACGTCGCCCCGAGGAGATATCGCTTGTGGAGGCAGGCGAGCTGGAGCGTGCTTCGCCGCTGCGTGCCCGTTCCTTGTTGACGGTCCGAGCCGCGATCTCCTCAGCGCGACGCTCGGAGACTCCACGTTGGCGCTCGCCCTGCTTGATGTGCTCGTATTGACGCCCGCGCTTGCTGTTTTTCCTTACTCCACTGGGTGGCATCCGACGTACCCTCGCTTTCACCGATCTATTGGCTGGTGAGTCACAGCTACCCGGTTGCGTGTGCTCCGAAAAGCCCCCGTGGCGCACTTCGGGAACACCGTTGAGCCGCCGCTCGCGACCGGCGAGCCTCAGTGCTAGTCTCGGCACTAATAGAGCGATCAATCTACTCGACGAGCTGGAGGCAATCCCATGCCCGGAGAACAGCAATCCGCGGGCCACTCGCCCGCGACGAGCGCAGGCCCGCACCATGGCCAGCGCCCACACGGCTGGTTGCGCCATTACGCAAAGCTCCTCGGACCTGGCGGCTCGGTCGCAGCCAAGCTGGCATTCGAGCGCAATAACGAGCAGCGCCTGAGCCGTCTGGTGAGCGCCACGCGCGAGCGGCGCTCACGGGGGACCGACACGCCGCGCATGCGGGCGCT
>JBEKAM010000094.1:0-13719 GCA_050015915.1 Solirubrobacteraceae bacterium | reverse complement strand
ACGTTGGCTCACCGTGAAAGAAGATCACCGGTGCGCCTTCACCCTCGTCAAGATGCGCGAGCCGCAGGCCATCGACCTCGCGGTAGTGCGAGGAGAACGGAAAGTCCGGGAGCCCCTCAAGCGCCTCCTCGGGCGTGCGCACAACCTCGCTCATCTCAACCCCTAGCATACTGTTGGCCCATCGGTTAGGCTCGTGACGATGCACACGATCGCCCTTCAACTGGCGCCGGTGCTCGCGGCGGAGAAGAGCAAAGTCCCGTTCTACATCGCGGGCGGGATCCTCGTGGCGTGGGCGCTGACACTGTCCCTCGGAATCGGTCTGCGCAAGCCCGACTTCCCCTCGAGCCTCGCTGGTCAACGGGCAGTGATGGGCATCAGCCTGGTGCTGGTGGTAGCGGCGGTGAGCACCGCTGTGGTCACCTCTAGCGTTCCCGCGAAGGGCTCCACGACGCCCACTCAGACACAGCAACTGCCACCGGTGCCGGTCGCGTCCGCTCCTGTGGCCGCCGGCTCGTCGAGTGCGTCGAGTGAACCGACAGCCACCACCGGCACTCCCGCCCCGGCATCCTCACCCGCCGCGGGTAAAGCAAGTAGCTCACTTGCGCTTGCAGCCGACCCCGCGGGAGCGCTTGCCTACAACACCAAGCAGCTGAGCGCGAAGGCTGGAACGGTGACGATCACGATGACGAACATGTCGCCCGTGGAACACAACGTGACGGTCGCGGAAGGCACCAAGGTTCTCGGTGCGACGCCGACGTTCAAAGGCGGGAGCATGAAGCTCACCCTCAAATTGAAACCAGGCAAATACGTTTTCTACTGCTCGGTTCCCGGTCACCGCCAGGCAGGCATGGAAGGCACGCTGAACGTCTCGTGAAGTCCTATGGCCGCGGTTTACTGCCCGGTGTGTTTAACCAGACCCGCGGCCGGCGCGAGCTACAGGAGTTGACGGGCAACCGCTGGGTGCCCACCCTGATCCTCGATGACGGCACCGTGATCGACGACTCACGCGCGATCGTCGACTGGGCTCGCGCCCACGCGGCATAGCTGCGGCGGTAGACCCTGATCTCGGGCGCTGCCACGCGTTCGGCGAGCATTTTCTCCGAGTCCCTGTCAGCGACCGCAGCGACCCGTGCCAGCGCGATCACCAGCATCGCGCTGAGTGCCGTAGCGCCAACTGCTGAAGCGACGATGATGGTCAACAGAACCACCCCCTTACTCCCTGCGGTCAACTCCCCGCGAGGACACTCGCACAACTCCCGGACAGTCGTCCAGGCTTGTGGTGACGAACACCTCGCTAACTCCGTAGGTTTCTGCATCACGGGGGCCGAATCCTCCCTATGAATGGGCACGACCACATCTACAGAAGGGAACGCGCAATGGACGTTCTGGTGAGGCTCGACGAAACACGCAGTGCCATCAATGTGCTCGAGCACCCGTTCTATGAGCGCTGGAGTGCCGGCGAGCTGAGCGCCGGCGAGCTGAGCCGCTACGCGGGTGAGTACCGCCACGCGGTGGTGGCTTTGGCCAAGGCTTCGGCGCAGGCAGCCGAGTCTGCTGCGCAGGAGCTGCGTCCCGGTCTACGCCGCCACGCCGACGAGGAGGCCGCGCACGTGGCACTGTGGGAGCAGTTCGAGCGAGCCACAGGCGAGCACGCGCGAGACGACCAGTCGGTTCTACCCGAGACGAACGCATGTGTGCAGGCGTGGACGGCGGGCGAGGATCTGCTCGAGCAGCTGGCAGTGCTGTATGCGATCGAGGCCAGCCAGCCGCAGATCTCAACGACGAAGCTCGATGGCCTCACCGCCCACTACGGCTTCAGCGAGGAAGGTCCGGCGACGGAGTACTTCAAGGTGCACGAGTCACTCGATGTGGAGCACGCACATCAGGCGCGCGAGCTGATCACACAGCTGATGAGCGAGGTCGTGAACCCCGAGGAGCAGGCGGATCGGATGGTGCGTCGCGCGAGCGAGGCACTGCGCGGCAACTGGCTACTGCTCGACGGAGTGGAAGCTGGCGCATAGTCGCCAAGCGAACAGAACAGCTGCCACGGAGGTGGCGAGGTTGAGGCTCGAGACGCCGGCGCGCATGGGGATTGCAAGCCGCGCGTCGGCGCTCGCGAGCAACTCGTCGCTGAGGCCGTGACGCTCGGTGCCGAACGCGAGCACCGCGCGAGCGGGCAGTCGGGCGGGTTCGAACGCGTCGCCCTCGGGATCCAGCGCGAGCAGCGGGCGCTCGCCTGCCTGCAACTCGCGCAGGCTCTCCAGTCGAGCGACTCCCAGCGCGTAGTGCAGCCCAGCGGCGCCGCGTAGCGCGTCTGGATGCCAGGGGTCGTGGCTGCCGGTGGTGAGCACGCCGCCGGCGTCAGCGGCGGCGGCGACGCGCACGCACGCCCCCATGTTGCCGAGATCGCGGGGATCCTCGAGCAGGATCACAGGCGCTGCTCGCTGCTCGCCCAGCAACGTGGCCGTGTCGATGACGGGGCGCTCGGCCAGCGCCATCACCCCCGTGGATGGAGTCAGTGGCGCGAGCTGCTGGAAGACCTGTGGGTCGATCTCACGCGCGAGTGCGAGCAGCTGTGCACTTAGCTCCGGAGCGAGCTCGCCTGCAAGTCGCTCCAGTCGGCTGGCGTCGCTGGTGACGACGTCGAGCACCGTCGCACCGAAGCGCAGGGCGTGCTTCAGCGGGTGAAAGCCTTCGAGCACCGCGAGCGTGGGATCGCGTCGCGCGCGCCCGAAGCGCGGGATAAGCGATCCGTCCTGCACGGGTCGATGATCGCATGCCAGTCCAGCTCGACAGCGCATAGAGTGTTGTGTGCAGTGAAGCTCGAGGGCATACACCACATCAGCGCGATCACTGGGGACGCTGCTCGCAACCTGGAGTTCTACACCGGTGTGCTTGGCCTGAGGATGGTCAAGCGGACTGTCAACCAGGACGAACCGAACATGTATCACCTGTTCTACGGCGACGAGCATGGCTCGCCGGGGATGGACTTGACGTTCTTCGAGTACCCGGGAGCGGCGCGCGGCGTCGCCGGCGCCGGCATGGTCCATAGGATCGTCTGGCGGGTGGCATCACGCGACGCGCTCGAATTCTGGGAGGAGCGGCTGGCAGCGCACGGCGTAAGAGCCGAGCTGACGGGAGGAAGCCTCTTGTTCTCAGACCCCGAGGGCCTGGAGCACGAGTTCGTGCGCAACACCACAGAGGACGCGCTGCTGACCGCCACCTCGCCGGAGATCCCAAGCGAGCACGCGCTGCAGGGCTTTGAGGGCGTGCGCGCGTACAGCAACGCGCCGGTGCGCAGCGAGCGCCTGCTGGGAGAGGCGATGGGGTTCACCAGGCGCGAGGGCGAGCACTGGGAGGTGCGCGGCGAGCACCGCGGCAGCTTCTACGCGTACGACCCCGCGCCGCCGGAGATCCACCGCGCACAGGGCGCGGGCACGGTGCACCATGTTGCGTTCGCTTCTGTGATGGGCGATCTCGAGGAGTGGCGCACGAAAGTCGCCGAGGCGGGCGCCCGCCCGACCCCGGTGATCGATCGCTTCTACTTCAAATCGGTGTACTTCCTCGAGCCGAGCGGGGTGCTGTTCGAGATCGCGACGATCGGGCCCGGCTTCGCGGTGGACGAGGACGAGGCCCACATGGGCGAGGGACTGTCGCTGCCGCCGCCGCTGGAGCCTCTGCGGGAGAAGCTGCAGAGCACGCTCACGCCGCTGTCCTATCCTCCGCCTTGGCGGTCGGGTGGCGCCGAGTAAGACGGGCTCGCGCCGGCGCGCGAAGTCCGCCCAGGGGGCGTGGTGCCTGGCTGAAGCTACGCGGCGGCGTTGCCGAGCCGGCGCTCGCGTGGTGAGCGCCGGGCGAGCACAGCGCCCCAGTCAGAGTCCTCGATCAATCCTGGCCGCGTGCCCTGGATGAACTCGCGCAGCAGCTGTGACAGTCCGTCGGGGTCTTCCAGGTTGGGGAAGTGGGCTGCGTTCGGCAGCGTGTGAAAGAAGCTGTGAGGGATCGCTTCGTGGGCGAGCCGTCCGTGGGCAATGGGGATCGTGTTGTCGCGCTCGCCCCAGACGATCAGCGTGGGCATCGTCTCGAGCAGGTACAGGCGGTCGGTGGCGCTCACCCGCTGCCCGCGCACGTCGATCACCGAGCGCAGCGTTTGCAGGAACGCCTGGCGAGCATCCGCGTTCTCGAGCGGGCGTAGCGCTCGTGCGATCGCCTGCAGGTAGACGCCACCGCCAAGCTCCCGCTCGCGCAAGCTCCGTCCCGCTCCCGCCATTGCCCGGAGCAGGCGTGGCCGAATCGTCGCTGACAGCAGCGTCGAGAAACCGGGCAACGCGGCGGTGCGCAGCATCGGGCTGACCTCGCGGCCGAGCCCGCCGCTAGAGACGAGCGCGAGGCGTTCGACGCGCTGGGGGAATTGGTAGAAGAACTGCATCGCCACACCGCCACCGAGCGAGTGTCCGACGATGCTCGCGCGGTCGATGCCAATCGCGGTCATCAGGTCACGGATGCTCGCTGCATGTGCGCCCAGCGAGTAGTCGCCCCTGGGCGCGGCGGAGTCGCCGTGCCCGATCAGGTCGGGCACCAGCACCGTGTGCTCGCGCGCCAGGTTCATCGCCACCGATTGCCAGTGGATTGAGGAGTTGAGCATGCCGTGGATCAGCACCACAGCGGGTCCACTGCCGGCGATCCTGTAGACGGCGCGGCGTCCGTGCAGCGCTATCTGCCACTCCTCAAATTGGGCAGTGGCCGAGGGCACCGGCACAGGACGCCCCGTGCGCTCTGCCCGCTCGCGGTCGTCTCCGGCCTGGCTGGATGTCAGCGCGGCACCTCGCCGGCCACACTAGCAAAGGCTTTCGGCTGCTCCGCGGATGGCTCCGTTCACGGCGCTCGGCTAGCTCGGGCGCTCGCGCGGGTCGTCCCACAGCGCGACGTTTCGTCGCCCGGCTCGCAGTGCCCGCCTGCGTACGAGCGTGCTGTGCTCGATCGCGGCGTCACCCGGGTCGACCCCCGAGTCGAGGTCCGCGTAGGTGTCCTCAGGCTCAGGCCACTCACGCAGGCAGTAGCTCGCCGAGCCCACACGCCTGCACGAGCGCTGCAGTGTGTCGGCCAGCTCAAACCAGTCATCAGAGCGCGGCGGTGGATCCGCGGCAAGTAGCAGCACCGCCTCGTCCAACTGTTCACGCACGCTCGCACGAAAGCGCTCGATCTCCTGCGCCGCTGTCGTGCGAGCGTTGCTCCACACGCGGTGCTGTGGAGACTCCGGCAACGCCGGCAAGTCGCCCGCACGACGCGCCCGCTGCAGGCGACGCTGTCCGCTGCTCGTCAGCGCCCACGTCGCTATTCCGTGAGTGCGTGAGCTCTCTAGCAAGCCGACCTCTTGCAGAGCGCTCAGGCGGGAGCGGACGTGGCGCGCGGCAGCGGAGCGCCGGGCAAGCTCGAGGTGTTCGAGGATCGCCCACACGGGTACCACGGGCGGGAGCTTGCCGCGGTGGTGTGCCGCGCGCTCGACGGCCGCGAGCACGAGCTCATCGCTGGGAGCTTCGGTGGGCTTGGTACGCGGGTGTCGGTTTGGTCCTGGCATCTCGCCTCCTCTACTTGGGTGGCGCCGCGAGGCCATAGTCGATTCCAGCCGTATGCCCCACGGGAGCGCCGCGCGCGGCGCTGAGGGACAATCGACGGGCATCGAGGACGACCGACTCGGTGCCGGGCCCGGGGTGTTGGCGCACCGCCGGGCCACTACTTTTCAGGGACAGTGCCAACGCTAGAGCGAAAAGCAGCCAAAAGTGACGAAGCTGCTAGAAAGTCTCAGTGTTGTCACACATTGGTTGCACGGTGGGCACAAAGGTGGGCGCCGGGTGACCGCGCGTCAAGATCAAACGCCGTATCTGGATGCACTTTGTGAGTACGCGCAACGCAAGCCAGCGCGACTGCACGTGCCGGGACACAAGGGCGGACCGGGCGCCGACCCGGGCCTGCTGGAGGCATTCGGCGAGCGCGCGCTCAGCCTCGACATCCCCGCATTGACCTATGGCGTCGACGTGGGTGTGGAGCCGTCCCCGTTCGAGCAGGCCCAGCGACTGGCGGCGGAGGCTTGGGGAGCAAAGCGCGCGTGGTTCCTGATCAACGGTGCCTCGCAAGGCAATTTGGCTGCCGGCCTGGCGATGGCTCACCGTGGCAGCGATGTGGTGGTCCAGCGCAACGCGCACTCGAGCACGATCGACTCGCTCGTGTTGTCCGGCTTGCGCCCCACGTTCGCAGCGCCGGAGGTCGACCCCGAGCTGGGGATTGCTCACTGTCTCACCGAGGAGACGCTCGCACGCGCACTCGATGCGACGCCGGGGGCGGTCGCCGCATGGGTCATCTCGCCGACGTACTTCGGCGCGGTCGCGGATATCCGCTCGCTGGCTGAGGTGGCACATGCCCGGGGGGTGCCGCTGATCGTGGACGAGGCGTGGGGCGCGCACATGGCCTTCCACGAGGACCTTCCCGAGCACGCGCTATCGGCGGGCGCCGACCTCGTGATCTCGAGCACGCACAAGATCGTCGGCAGCCTCACCCAGTCGGCGATGCTCCATCTCGGACACGGCGCAGGCGCGATGATCGGCGAGGACACGGTCGACCGCGCGGTGACGCTGACGGAGTCCACCAGCCCCAACTCGCTACTCGCTGGCTCGCTGGATGCAGCACGACGCCAGGCGGCGGTGCATGGGCGCGAGCTTTTGACCAACACGATGGCCGCGCTCGTGCTGGCGCGCGCGGAAATCCAGGCGATCGACGGCCTCGACGTGCTCGACGATCGTTTGGCGGGGCGCCCGGGAGTGTTCGCGTACGACCCGCTGCGTCTGGCGGTGGACGTGCGTGGCATCGCCGCCAGCGGCTACGAGTTGGCGCCGATGCTGCGTGAGATCGGCGATATCAACCTGGAGCTCTACGGGCAGAACGTGCTGGTGGCGGTGTTCGGCATGGGTGAGCGCGGCCTGCCCGAGGCCTCGCGCCTAGTGGAGGCGCTGCGCATAGCGGCCGAACGGGTGGGTCTGGACGTCGGTGGCGCGACCGCGAGCTTCGCCGCACCGCCTCCCTGGGGGGAACTGGCGATGACTCCGCGCGAGGCCTACCTTGGCCCGCAAGAGGTCGTGCCCGCGTCGCAGGCCGCCGGACGGATCGCCGCAGAGTCGCTCGCGACATACCCGCCGGGGATACCGAACGTGCTGCCCGGCGAGCGCCTGACCGCGGAGACACTGGCCTACGTGCAGAACACGCTCGAGCTGGGCGGCAGCGTGCGCGGCGCCAGCGACCGGCTGCTGCGCACCGTGCGCGTCGTGCTCGAGAGCTGACGCAGCGCCGTCGCCCGTGCGGCAGGGGTCTCTCTCAGCAGGCTCTCAGCCTTTCGGCCGACTGCTCCCAGGCTTGGACGGGATGGTGGTGCCCATGAACGCTACCCACTTCCCCCTCCGCCGCACCGAAGCACCGCTGTCCTGCACCACTGACGCCGGCGCACCGAGCAAGGCCGAGGAGCGAGCCACGCCGACGTGGGCACGTCCGGCGCTGCTCGCGCTGCTCCTGCTCACGGCTGGCGCCTACCTTTGGGACCTCAGCCTGTCGGGCTACGCCAACAGCTTCTACGCCGCGGCGGTGCAAGCCGGCACCAAGAGCTGGAAGGCGATGTTCTTCGGGTCGATCGACTCCTCCAACTTCATCACCGTGGACAAGCCGCCGGCGTCGCTGTGGGTAATGGAGATCTCAGGGCGCATCTTCGGCTTCAGCAGTTGGAGCATGCTCGCTCCACAGGTGCTCGAGGGTGTGGCGGCGGTTGCGATGCTGCACGCTGCAGTGAAGCGCTGGTTTGGCGCTGGCGCGGGCCTCGCGGCAGGCGCGCTGCTTGCGATCACGCCGGTGGCTGCGCTGATGTTCCGCTTCAACAACCCCGACGCACTGCTCGTTTGCCTGCTCGTTGCGGGCGCTTACTGCCTGGTTCGTGCGGTCGAGGGGGCGAGCACCAAGTGGGTAATCGCGGCGGGCACGATGATCGGCTTTGCGTTCCTGGCGAAGATGATGCAGGCGTTCCTGGTGCTGCCGGCATTTGGCCTCGTTTACATGGTCGCCGCACCCACGACCTTGCGCAGGCGCCTGTGGCAGATGCTCGCTGGGGCCGCGGCGATCGTGGTCAGCTCCGGCTGGTGGGTGACGACGGTGGCCCTGTGGCCGGTCGGCTCACGTCCGATGATCGACGGCTCGCCTGACAACAACATCTTCAACCTGATCTTTGGCTACAACGGCCTCGGGCGGATCTTCGGCGCCAGCGGCCCCGGTGGTGGTGGCGGCGGCGCGAACTTCAGTGGCCCCACCGGCGTGCTGCGACTGTTCGACAGTGAGATGGGTGCGCAGGCCTCGTGGCTGTTGCCGGCGGCGCTGATATCGCTGATCGTCGGCCTGTGGCTGAGCCGCCGCGCACCGCGCACCGACCGCACCCGTGCGGCGCTGCTGCTGTGGGGCGGCTGGCTGCTGGTGAGCGCCGTGGTGTTCAGCTTCGGTAGCGGCGTCATCCACACCTACTACACGGTCGCGCTCGTGCCGGCGATCGCCGCGCTGATCGCGATCGGCGGAGTGCTGTTGTGGAGAGAGCGCCACACCCTTTTCGCGAGGGTCGTGGCGGCCTTGACGGTACTGGTCACCGCCTCGTGGTCCTGGGTGTTGCTCGACCGCACACCGCAATGGGAATCGTGGATGCGGGTGCTGATACCCGCGAGCGCGGCCATTGCGGTGGTCGGCCTGCTCGCAGCACCCGTCCTGCGGCGGTTCGGACGACAGGCGGCAGTTGCCACAGCCGTGCTCGCTGTGGTGGCCTGCCTGTCCGGACCGCTCGCCTACTCCGCCCAGACGATCACAACCGCTCACACCGGCTCGATCCCCTCCGCGGGCCCCGGCTCGAGCATGGGTGGTGGACTGGGAGGCGCGCCTGGTGGGCGGACTGCCGGAACATCCGGCGGCCCAGGGGTGGGCGGTGCTCCCGGGGCAGGCTTCCCCGGTGGCACAAGTGGCGCTCGGTCGGGCTCATCCATCCCTGCCGGCTCTCCGCCCGCCGGTGCGCAGCTGTTCGGCACCTCGGGATCTGGCGCTGGCTCCTCGACGGGAGGTACCGGTAGCGCCGCAGCCCGCACCGGGGCCCGCCGGTCGTCCTTCTCGGGCGTCGGCGTCGGCGGCGGTGCTGGAGGCCAAACGGCGGTGAGCTCGGCACTGAAGAAGGCCCTGGAGAGCGACACCGGCAAGTTCCGCTGGGTGGCGGCCGTGTCGGGCTCCCAGAGCGCCGCTTCGCTTGAGCTCGCCACAGGCGGCGAGTCGGTGATGGCGATAGGCGGCTTCAACAACGAGGGCGGCAATCTCACCCTGGCTGAATTCAAGCGTTACGTGGCGGCAGGCGACATCCACTACTACCTCGCCTCGAGCGGCATGGGCGGAGCGCCGGGAGGCGGCGGTGGCTCCTCCAGCATCAGCTCGATCACCAGTTGGGTGGAAGCGCACTTCAAGTCCGTGAAAATCGGCGGGCAGACCGTGTACGACCTGACGCAGGCGCGTTCGTGAGCAGAGCACAAGCGGGCGCTGCCACGGGTGAGCGCTGTGCGGGAGCTACCGGCTACTGCTCGTCGTCCACCAGCACGCGCCCGACGCTGTCGCCAACGCACACGGGCTTCTCAGTGCCCTCAGCTTCGACGGTGAACCTGGTGACCACCTGGTACCAGCCGCCACCGACGTCGGATATCTCGACCAACTGGGCGTAGCAGCGCACGCGTGTTCCAACGACCACAGGCGCTGGGAAGCGGACCTTGTTCCAGCCGTAGTTCACGCCCAGCTTGAAGCCGCTCCACTCGCTCAGATCCTCGCGTAGGCCGTCGATCAGCGAAAGCGTGAGGTTCCCGTGAGCGATGGTGGTGCCAAACGGGCTCTCGCGCTTGGCGCGCTCGACGTCAACGTGGATCCATTGGTGATCGCCGGTGATCTGGGCGAACTGGTTGACCATCTCCTGCGTGACCTCTCGCCAGTCACTCGGCCCTACGATCTGATCCTTGATCCCCTCCAGGCCGTCGATCCCATGCGCGACGGACTTGGGGATGTCCGCGGTAACGGGCATCGATCTCCTCCTAAATATGGGTTGCGACTGTAGCGCAGGCACCTCCTCCAGGGCACGGTCGCCCTGGAGGATCACAGCGCTATCCAAACGACAGAAGCCCCGCATATGCAGGGCTTCTGTGCGATGGGCGGGGGCGAACAAATGTCGAACATTGGCTGGGCATGGCCTGTTCTGGCCCTTGGTCCCCTTCCGGTGGATCTTGGGTCGCCCGAGGCCAGGTTGCCAGGCAGATAGAGCCTCATAGATCGGGGTTAGGACGGTTCCTGTGATCTCGGCGTCCGGTCCGACTTCGATGCGCTCGAAGATGGCTAGGTTCATTACGCGGCGCTCTAGTGGGGTGCCGTCACGGTAGACATCTTGGGGTCGCTCGACTCGGCTTAGCGCTAGGTCGAGGGCGGCTTGTATGTCATCGAGTTGGGCGGTAGCGGTGGCGTGTAGCCGTTTGGCTGCGCGTCGCTCGGCCTTGAGCTTGTTTTGCTCTGCTGCAAAGACGTTCTCGGATACGAGGTCTTGGTAGTAGAGCTGTACGAGCTTTTCCTGCTTAGCCTCGATCTGCGCGAGTGTGCGTTCGTGGCGCTCGGCTTCGTGTCGGATCACGCCGGTTCGCTCGTCTAGCTCTCTGCGTAGCTCAGCCCGTATTTGCTCTTGGACTTGAGGCGGAATGAACAGCGTGGAGTAGACCTGCTCTATGACGTGTTCCTCGGTTGCTTCGACAGAGTAGTGGCCGCTTGAACATTGGACTGCCCGGCGTCGAACGGTGCGGTTGTTGCAACAGAAATATTCATACTGCCGTCCGCTCTTGCCTCGGTGGCGTCCGTAAAGGAGTCGCCCCAGGCACTCGTCGCAGACGATGCTGCCGCGCAGGTAGTGCTCATGCTTCTGTGCGCGGTCGCCACTGACACGCGCACCGGCTAGGAGCATCTGCACTCGATCGAAGGTGTCCTCGTCAACGAGTGGCTCGTGTTTGCCGGGGTAGCGTTCGCCGTTCCAATCCACGACTCCCATGTAGTAGGGGTTTCTGAGTATCCGGTGGACGCGGCCGGCGGAGAGCGGTCGTTCCGGGTAGCGCTGGGTGCCGCGACTGCGTAGACCCTCCTGCTTTAGATGGACCGTCAAATCCCGGATAGACCACTGGCCGGTGGCATACAGAGAAAACGCGACCTTGATGAGTGGTGCTCGCTTTTCGTCCACAATGACACTGCGTAGGTCTTGGCTGCCGATCAGCTCGCGCTTGGACAGGTAGCCAATGGGTGGCTTGTGCGGTGTGCCGCCCTGCTCGTGCTTGCGGCGCAGGCCCTTCATGATCTCGGTAGCGAGATTGTTCGAGTAATACTCGGCGAAGGTGGCGAGCATTCCGTGCATGAGCTGGCCTGCCGGTGTCTCGTCAATGTTCTCTGATGCTGACACCAGTTTTATGCCCATGCCGACGAGCTTCTGGTAGAGCGTGGCGTCATCGAGGCGGTTGCGGGCGAGGCGATCTACCTTGTGGACGATCAGATACTTGACGCCGAGCTTAGGCAGCTCTTTCAACATGAACTGCAACACCGGCCGGTCATCACTCTTGGCTGACTCAGCCCGCTCTATATAGACCTTGGCAACCTCCCAGCCACGAGCTTTAGCCTCTAGTTCGCAGGCTTTGACCTGCGCCGGGATCGAGTAGCCGTCCTCGTCACCATCGCGGCCGAGCTGGCCGGTGCTAGAGACGCGAACATAGATCGCCGTCGCATCGGCCACCTCGGCACCAGCGTTAGATTGTTGTAATTCTGTTTGGGACATAAATCCTCCTTTCTAGTTACTTTTGTGGTCATATTCTCCCGCTGATCTTTCCCGTGTTCAATGTGTTTGGTCGTGGCGCAGGCCGGTCAAGGTGTGTAAACCCCGACCGGCCCGCATGCCTCACTTCAATGCCTCCAATCGCTCGGTGATCGCGGCCTTGCGCTCGTCGGCGCTGGCTTTGAGTGCTTCGTACTCGGCCGCGGCCTCCGTTGCTCGTTCGCCTGCGGTTTCGACCTCTCGGTCAATCGCGTCGATGGAGCGTTCGAGGGCTGCCCGTGCGTCGGCCAGTGCGTCCTCTGGGGTCGTCTCGCGTTTGCGGGGGCGAGCTTTGCCGTTTCCGGTAGCTCCGCGTGAATAGGAGTAGTAGCTGCCGCGAATCGAGTTGACTGGTTGTTCGTACTCGGCGGCGACTTGCTTGAAGGCGTCGGGACGCTCCGCGCCGCCCTCGATGAGCTTGTTGACCTTCTCATAGACATCTTGGGCCTTGGTCATGGTTGACCTCCTTGGAAGTGAATGACTTGAGCGGCCAGCAGAAAGACGCTCTCGCGTCCTTCCACCGGCCGGTGGGCCATCCACTGCTGGGGTCATGTGCTCCGCTCCAAGCGCTCCCGGGTGAGCTGCACGTACTTGGGATTCAGCTCGATACCGAGCCAGTCGCGCCCGTATTGCCGCGCAACCAGTGCGACGGTCCCTGATCCCATGAAGGGGTCGAGCACCAAGCCGGCGCGCGTCGCCGCCCCACAGCTACACGGCACAAGAGAGCGGGGTTGGGCCTGACCGCCCACGAATCGGACGGGATGGCGGGCGCGCTGCCAGGGACGACCGCAGCGGGTGCAGACCCTTTCCGGGCAGGTGGCGAGGATCGGGCGTCGGATCAGCTCCGTTGGGAAGCTCGCACTGTGACCACGCACGCGGGAGCCTGCAATCCGCCAGGTATCGCCGGGGTTCTTACCGAGCGGGTGTCCGCGGCGGCCGTCTCGACTGAGGCTGGTAAGGCCGCTGTGGCCGTGGTCACGCGCACCGTGACAGGCCCGGCGATCCGGCGCCGGCCTGGGCCGGGGAGCTTCTGCGTTCGCTAGGGGTTCACGGATCGCATCGAGGTCGAAGAAGTAGCGATGCTCGCGTACCAGCAGGTAGACGAACTCCCAAGTCTGCGTCAGCCGGTCGGACGCTGAGGACGGCAGAGGGTTGGGCTTGGTCCAGCTCACGCGGTTGCGTATCAGCCAGCCGTCAGCGAGAAGCGCTTGCGCTAGGCGCTCAGGACCGAGTAGCAGCGACTTGGCTGGTGCTCCTTCGCTCGGGCGAGTCGCGTACACGTCGCCGATGTTCAGCCAGAACGCACCCCACGGCACCAGCACCCGCGCGACCTCGGCCGCGACCGCTCGTAGGTGCTCGACCCACTCGTCAATATGGGTTTCCTGGCCAAACTCTAATTCGCCTCCTTG
The DNA here is from genome assembly GCA_050015915.1 of Solirubrobacteraceae bacterium. Classification (GTDB taxonomy): domain Bacteria; phylum Actinomycetota; class Thermoleophilia; order Solirubrobacterales; family Solirubrobacteraceae; genus Palsa-744. Next base: position 375 of record JBEKAM010000094.1, on the reverse strand, counting down.
GTAGGAGCGGACTTGGAAGTACGGCGGGCTCGTGACAACGCAGTCCACCGAGGCAGCGGGAAGGGTTCGCAAGACCTCTAGCGCATCACCCTGCAACACGACATTGCGCTGGATCATGAGTGCGCCTCGCTTGCGAGGAAGCCCGCCACCTCATCTAGCAGGCAGATTGCAAACAGACGGTCGGCCGGGGTTGGGAGGCGGCGCAGCACGTCCGCGATCTGCTCGGCACGACGCAAATCCGGCACCGCCCACAAAACGCGGGGGTGAACCGACTCGCTGGCCGAGCGGTAGTAGGCCAGATGGCGGCTGGCCTTAGCGCGAATGGTCGCGCTCGCCTCGGTCGCAAGGTCGCACTCGATCAGCCAGCGATCCTCG
>JBEKAM010000093.1:0-13927 GCA_050015915.1 Solirubrobacteraceae bacterium | reverse complement strand
CTTCGCGATCGTCCGGGAGCTACAAGCGCTCCTGGCCTGCTGGCACGGAACATGCCCCACCTGCCACAGAGCACTGCCGCCCGACCACCACCTACACCCACCACCAACCTAACGGAGCACTAGTAGGAGGTTGGCTCGATACCCAGCGAGCGAGACGCAGAGAATGAACACGGCGAGCGGGAACTTCGTCAGCTCGATCGAAGCGTTGCCGGCATCCGTGAGTGCTCGCACGACCGGGAGAGCGCCATCGCCCTGTCCGGCAACCCTGTAGGTGGCGCCGTAGTAGAGGAGCATCCCGAGTAGGCCGAGCCCAATAGCGAAGAGGCCTCCGCCAAAGGCCGCACCCGCGATCTGCGTGTCGTGGCTACCCGTCGTTTGCTCGAGCCATTTTCGAACGGTGGCGAAGAACCAGATGCCGAGCATCAGCGCGAGCCCAGCCAGGTACATGCCGTGGAGGATTCGGCCGCGGGCGTGAATCAGAAGCGACGCGATCTCAGCGGCAGTGTCGCTCGCCTTCGGCGGCGCCCCCAAATCGAATAGGGCGAGGTTGAAGAAGACGATGAACAGGGCTCCGCTGGCTGCGCTGAGTCTTGTGGGTGGGGCGGTTGTCATCCACCACCTCGCTGGCTGGGATTGGATCTTTCTGGGATCTCGCCGGTGGTCAGGATGCGGACCGCCTCTTGCCACGCTCGATCAGCAACAAAGCTCTCGGCGTGCCAGCTGGCGGACGTGATCTCTCCCGCCTCGCGGTACTTGCGCATGATCGCAACGTGAACCGGCCAATGCACAAATCGGCTGAGATCCTCGGCGCCCCGCCAGACCGAGACTGAGCCTGAGCGTTTCTGCAGCGGCTTGGCCCACAACCACATGCCGACAGCTCCCTCCAACTCGGGCCTACCTGGGCAGCGCTGAACGCCGTCGTCATCAACCTCGGCACGATCCTGCTGACAAATGCAATCGACCGCCACCTTCCCGAGCCGTTCTTCACCCCCGGGCAGCTCGAACGCTGGAACGCCGCAACCACCGCGCTCTTCCGCGAAGGCATATACCGACCGCCGTCACTCCCCGAGTCAGCCGATTGACCCGACCCGCTCAGCGATCGCCCGCAGCTCCTGAAGCGACAGCCCGGCGCGTCCGGCGATCCAGCACGCCAGCGGCGCAGCCGTCCGTTCGGAGGCATGAGCGGCGGTACCGGCGAGCTCGAGCAGTTCTCGGACCTCCTCGGGAGAAGGCCTTTGCACGCCCGCCTCTTGAGCAAAAGCAGCGATCCATTCGTCCCGCGTCACGGCTCGCAGCTTAGTCACCGACGCCGATGGGGTAGAACGAGGGAGATGCTCGACACGCTCGACAGGCCTCTGCGCGACCTGCGCATCTCGGTTACCGACCGGTGCAACCTGCGCTGCCGCTACTGCATGCCCAAGGAGATCTACGGGCCCGGTCACGTTTTCCTGCCGCGTAGCGAGCTGCTCAGCTTCGATGAGATCGCCCGGCTGACACGCGTGCTTGCAGCGCAAGGGGTCAGCAAGCTCAGGCTGACCGGCGGCGAGCCGCTGCTCCGGCGCGAGCTGGAGCGGCTGGTCGAGATGCTCGTCGCCATCGACGGGATCGAGGACCTTGCGCTCACCACCAACGGCCTGCTCCTCGCCGAGAAGGCCCGCTCGCTGGCCGATGCCGGCCTCAGCCGCGTCACCGTCAGCCTCGACGCCCTCGATGACGAGACGCTCCGCGCCATCGGCGACGCGCCCATCTCCGCCACACGCGTGCTCACGGGAATCGACGCGGCGGCTAACGCCGGGCTCTCCCCAATAAAGATCAACATGGTCGTACGACGTGGCTTCAACGAGAGCTGCGTGCTCGCGATGGCCGAGCATTTTCGCCACCGCCCCCAGATCCTGCGCTTCATCGAGTACATGGATGTGGGCTCCACCAACGGCTGGCGCAGCGAGGAGGTCGTTCCCGCCGAGGAGATCCTCGCGGCGATCTCCTCGAGCTGGCCGCTCGAGCCGGTCGCACCGACGTACGAGGGAGAGGTCGCCACGCGCTACCGATACCTGGACGGAGGCGGTGAGGTCGGCGTGATCCACTCCGTCAGCCAGCCGTTCTGCGCCAGCTGCACGCGCGCCCGGCTGTCGGCCGACGGCAAGCTCTTCACTTGCCTGTTCGCCCGCCGCGGACACGACCTGCGCGCGCTGCTGCGCGACGGCGCCGACGACTTCGAGGTCGCCGCTCGCACCCGCGAGATCTGGAGCGCACGCGCGGACCGCTACTCCGCGGAACGAGCAGCTCGAGCACAGGAAGTCGACGGGGGCGCCAAGGTCGAGATGTCCTACATCGGCGGTTGAGCCACAGCGCGCAAAGTGGTGCAAATTGGCTGGAGACAATGCTTTTCTCGGCCCATCGCCGGCGCTAGGTTCCCGGGTGAGGAGGAACAACGTGGTCCCCACGAGGGAGTGGGGATCCAATACGAGGAGAAAGGATCGCTATGTCTGATCGCTACCTGTCCCCTGCGCGTGTGCTCGCCCGGCGTACTGCCAGCTCGGGGATGATGCGCCCGACGCTCTGCATCGCCGCCGCCATCACCGCCCTGATGGCGTTTGCCGTGGCACCGTCGATTGCCGGCGCCAGCACCCCATACGTGTCGCTCGGTGACTCATATACGTCTGGCCCGTTCATCCTGCCGTTCGCATCCGGCGCGCCGCTGGAATGCCTGCAATCGGCTCGCAATTACTCGCACCTGGCGGCCTCCACACTGGGCCTGTCGTTGAAGGACGTCAGCTGCTCGGGAGCCACTACGGAAAACATCACCACCACCGCCCAGTACTCGAGCCAGCCGCCACAAATCAATGGGCTCAGCTCCTCCACCCAGGTCGTATCGGTGGGGATCGGCGGTAACGACAAAGGCCTGTTCCTCAACACGCTGATCACGTGCGGTGCGGAGGACCTCGTCTTCCCGTTCGGAACGCCGTGCAAAGACACATACGGCCACAAACTCGCCGAAAAAATCGTTGAAGATGGGCCGGTGGTCGGAGCGATGCTCCATCAGGTGCACACGATCTCGCCATCGGCAAAGGTGTTCGTGGTGGGCTACCCGGACATCCTGCCCCAGAGCGGTAACTGCTGGCCTACCGTGCCGCTGACCACTGGCGACACGGCCTACCTCAACGGCGTTGAGAAGGAACTGAACTCGATGCTTAGCAGCGAGGCCGCCGCCAACAGCGCCACCTACGTGGACACGTACACGCCAAGCATCGGCCACGACGCGTGCAAGTCGCTGAGCGTGCGCTACGTCGAACCGGTGCTGCCGGAATCGGACGCATTCTCCGTGCACCCCAACGAACGGGGAATGGAAGCCGACGCCTCGGAGGTCGAGGCGGCGATGCGCGCGAAAGGCATCTCGTAGTGGCTAACGCTGAGGCGTAGTCGCTTCGACTGAATCAATTCAAGTAGATCTGAGATCGCATTGGGAGCCGAGGCTGCTTGGGCCTCGGCCCCAAGGCGTCTCAGCTTGAGGTGCGTATTAGAAGATATTTCGTATAGACGATCATACGAATAATCGTTTATTCGTATAGACGCTTTATCGAACGCCGGCCAATCACGAAACCTCTAGTAGTTCTCCGATCCTGCCGATCGTCGGCGGTGAGCCGCTGTGTCGCGTTCTGGCGCTATTCTTGAAGTCGTGAGGCGTTCTGTTTTGAGCACCACCCCGACGGCTGAGAAGCCCGCGTTGAGCGATGACGAGCGCGCTGAGCGTCGGCGGCGGCTGGCCGAGCGCGTGTTTAGCCCGAACGGACTTGATCGGGATACGCTCAAGCACATCGAGCAGCTGACGGACAACGAGTCGTAGCGACCTGCGGTGGATGCCGTCGAGCTGCTGGAAGGCGATGCGCCGTTCATCGCCGACACATCGGCATGGTGGCGGTTCTCCTCCCTCCCCGGTGTGCTTGCCCAGCTCGTCAAGCAAGCAATGGGAGATGACCGGCTGTGGATCACGCCGATCGTGCGGATGGAGATCCTCTACTCCACTCGCAGCACCTCCGAGTACACCGCAGTCGAGACAGAGCTCGACGGGTTCCGAATCCTGCGCAACGATCGAGCCGTCGCTGACGCGGCGATGAGTGCGGTTGGTGAGCTCGCCGAGCGCAGTGACGGTTACCACCGCGTGCCGCTGACCGACGCGCTGATCGCCGCAGCCGCCGCCGAGCACGGCGGCATCGCGCTACTTCACCGCGACACCCACTTCGACAAGCTCGCCAAAGTCCTCACATTCGAGAACGCCGAGCTTCCAGGGTCCTGAGCCGTCAGGCGTACACCGACGCCATAGGTTTCGTGACCGCCGTCCGCAAAACCAATAGAGACTGGTCATCTTAATGCGCGAGCGAAGGCCAGTTTTCCCCTGGCTCGGACAGTCACGAGCTCACTGCCGGCTGAGAGCTGGAGATCCCCCTTTCGAGCTGCCTTTGGCGACGGAAGTGCTCGAGTATGAGCACGCTTACGAGCGCCGCATACACACACCACACCGAGGTGAACTCCGCTTCGCGCACGCTGTACGCGATTGCCACGCCGACGAGGTTCACCACGCCGAACCACTGCAGGTAGCGGCGGCTGGAGAGCAGCGCCGGCACGCACGTCGCGATCACATAAACGACTGCTGCCTGCCCCATATACGGAGCGTTGCTGTTGTATGCAATGCATGACGCGTCTTCCTGGGCATACAGCGGATGCTGCGTAACCTGCCACAACAAGAATCCGCCGACGGCTACCCCCAGGATCACAAACGGCAGCACCCAGCGACGGTGCTTGCGGCTGGGCTCGAGCAGATACAGGCCGAGCGGAACGATGATCGGCAGCGCCACGTACGCGAAGATCACGTAGATGTCCTTGGCTGTGTTTCCCAGGCCGCTGGAGACCTGCCCGCGGAGCCCCAGCCACACGAACCCCTCGGTGAACTGGTGCAGCGCGAACAGCAACGGTAGCGCGCCGATGATCAGCTCGCGCCTGCCACGAACGCGGCGCAGCGTCGCGACGCCCACCGCACCGACCACGACGGAAGCCGTGAAGTCGGCGTCAGGCGAGAAGCACATGAACCCGCAGTGTTACGCAGTTCCAGGCAACGACAGGCCCCTGGCTGAGCCGTCGTCCTCATACCGCGAGCTCTGTAGCGGCCACACGGCCACGTCCTCAGGCTTGATTTCGATCGGCACAGGCGATCCGATCGTCAGCTCGAGAGTCTCACTCGTGCGCACGGCGAGCTCCAGCGTGTCCCCTAGGACGACCGTCAGCTCGCGCACTGATCCAAGGTCGACATCGTCGAGCAGAATCGCCTCATAGTTCCCGAGTGGATCCAGCGAGATGCGCTCCGGACGCACGCACCAGACGACCTCGCTTCCAACCGCAAGCTGGTGGTTGCCGATGTGAATCTCAGCACCGCCGCTGACGATCGCGTCGCTCGCTGCAACTACCGCCCGGCGCGCGTTGGCTATCCCCAACAGGGCGGCGACCTGTGGTGAGCTTGGCGTGCGAAAGACCTCCTGTCGCGTGCCCGCTTGCAGCACGTGACCGTGATCGATCACGATGATCTCATCCGCCAGCAGCGCCGCCTCCTCAGGGTCATGCGTGACGATCACCGTGCACAGCCCCGCCTCGCGCTGCAGCCGCCGCAACTCCCTGCGCAGACGGTCCGCCACCGGCGCGTCCAGGCCGGTGAACGGCTCGTCCAGCAGCAGCACCCGCGGCTCCACCGCCAGTGCACGCGCCAGCGCCACCCGCCGCTGCTGGCCGCCCGAGAGCTCCTGCGGATAGCGGTCCTCAAGACCCTCCAATCCCAACTGCCCGAGCCACCATGCCGCCAACCCGGGCCGCGCACCCACACCGAACATGACCTGCTGCCAAACCGTGCGCCGCGGCTGAAGCGCAGGCTGCTGGGGCACGTAGCCGATCCGGCGGCGCTCAGTGGGGAGTTGATCGAGCGCTTGAGATCCAGCGCGGACATGCCCGCCCTCGACGGTGGTTAGCCCGGCGAGCAGACGCAAGGTCAGCGTCTTGCCGGCTCCCGAGGGGCCCAGCAGCGCCAGCCTCGGAGTGTGGCCCCGATGAGCGATCTCCAGCGCGAACGAGCCCAGGCGCTTCTTCAGCGCGAAGTCCAGCTCGGATGGCGAACCGGGGATCGCCGGCTCGGATGGCGCAGCGGCGACCCTTCCCCTGCGTCGCCTCGGAAGCGGCAGCTGCGCGAGCAGCAGAACGACCAGCGCTGCGACCAGGGCAGCTGCGATCGGCCACATCGTCCCCGGCAGACCCGTCTCGTCGAACTGCACGAACGTGAACACCGGCAGCGAGAACGGGTGGTAGGCGAGGATTACCGTCGCTCCGAACTCCGCGAACGCGCGTAGCCACGTCAGCAGGATTCCCGCAGCGATGCCCGGCAGCGCAGCAGGGATCGCCACCCGGGCGAAGCGCGCCACGCGCCCGTGCCCAAGCGTGGCCGCCACCTCCTCCAAGGCCGGGTCGACAGCTGCGAAGGAGGCGCGCGCGGCGATGATCAAGAACGGCGCCGCCACGAAGATCTGGGCGAGCACGATCCCCGCCCGCGTATCCGTCAGTTTGCCGCCGAACAGTTCACCAGGGATCGTGAACGGGCCGACCACATACAGCAGCAGGATGCCGCTCATCAGCGTCGGCAGCGCCAGCGGCAGGGCCACCAGCGCCAGCAGCACCCGGCCGATCACGCCACGCCTGCGGGCCAGCAGGTAGGCCAGAGGTGTTCCCAGCACCACGATCACCGCGGTCGCAATCGTCGCGGTGAACAGCGACGTCGTAAGCGCGGAGCCGAGTCCGGGCGACGCCGGCGCACCGCCCGACAGGCGCACCACGAACGCGACGATCGGGACCAGCAGGTAGAGGGCGAGCAGCCCGCCCAGCCAGGGCAGCGGGCTGCTCACCCGGGCGCGCATCCGCTAGCCCGCGCCCACGATGCTGCGCAGGCCCTTCGGCACCGCCGAGGCGCTGCCGGTGAACGTCGGCTTCAGCGGCACCAGCCCGTAGTCGCCCTCCACCGTCTTGCGCTTGGGGCTCAACAGGAACGACACCAGTGCTTCCGCCCCGGCGGGGTTTTCCGCGTTGTTGAGGATCGTCAGCGTGTAGTCGGCGTACTTGTACACCGGCGTCAGCGGGACCGTAGGCACGTGCGCTTCCTTCGCTTCCACCACGTAGAAGAAGCCAGCGTCGAGCTGCCCAGCCTGCAGGCGCGCGAGCATCGTCGTCTCTTCAAAGATCGGGAAGCTCTTCAGTGCCTTCGTCAGCTTCGGGTCGTGCAGCTTCTTCGCCGCCGCGTCAACCGCTTCCACCGTCAGCTTGCCCTTGGGGTCCGCCTTCGGTTCGGTGCGCCCAACCAGGATTCCCGGCTCGGAGATCACCTTGTACCAAGGCTTGCCGTGCGCCAATTCCTTGCCGAACTTGGTTTTCGGGTCATAGCCCAGGACGAGATTGGAGGAGGCGAAGGTCGAGTACCACGACACCCAGTTGCCGTTGGCCGCCCCTTCGAGTTCTTTGTCAGCCGATGCAGACGCGCTCAGAAAGACGTCCGCCGTGCGCACTTTGCCCTTGATCGCAGCCGCGTCTTCGTTGGAGCCGCCGCCGAAGCCTTCGAACGGATACCCCGTCGTCTGCGTAAACGCCGGGCCGAACGATTTTTCCATGATGTCCACCAGCGAGCCCGCGAAGATCGCCGAGACCTTGCCCTGCGCAGCAGCCGTGCTTGCCACCGGTGTAGCGCCGCTGGATGAGGCCAACGCACTGGATGTCACACCGACCAGACTGGCCACACTCGCGACCCCAACCACTACAGCGACGGTCGCCCTGCCCCAGTGCTTGTGCCTGCTCCCGACTTTCGCCATGCGTACTCCTTCTCTCCCCTCATCAGGGAGTTCGTTCGACCATTACCGATGTCGCCTTGACCGTCGCCGTCGCCTCCACACCAGGAGCAAGGCCAAGCTCTTCGACCGAGTCGCGCGTGATCGCCGCCGTGACCAGGAACGGGCCCGCCTCGAGCTCCACCAGCGCCATCACGCCGTCGACCTCAACTGAGCGCACCACGCCCGTGAAGCGGTTGCGGGCAGAGTGGCGGGTACCCGTGCGGTGTCGTTGGGGACGGCTCGTCAATCGCTGCACCTCGGCCGCCGACACGCGGCGGCGGTTGCGCTCGTCGCGATGCGTATGCAACTTGCCCGCGCGATCCCAGCGGCGCAGCGTGTCAACGCTTACGCCGATTGCTGTCGCTGCGTCTCCGAGCGATAGGTCTGAAGGCTTTTGCTTGGGCAATGCCTATGCAGCATATCCATGGGTGAGAGCCGGCAGCCTCCACCCCTTCAGACCCTTCAGCCGCCCAGGCGCCGGCGTCCTTTTGGTGCCCTCGCCAACGGGGTAAGGTCATCTGGAGCGATGAGAAATCCGTTGCGCGATTGGCCGCTGTTGCGCCAGCTGCAAAGCAGCGATTCGCTCGCGCGCGGAGCAGCCGTGAAGTCCGCCCGCACCGAGAACCTCGGTAACCGCGCCGCCGAAGCCGACGAGGTGGTCAAGTCGGTTTGCCCCTACTGCGCGGTCGGATGCGCTCAGAACGTCTACGTCAAGGACGGCAAGGTCGTCCAAATCGAGGGCGACCCCGACTCGCCCGTCAGCCGCGGGCGCCTGTGCCCCAAGGGCTCCGCCACGCTACAGCTCACCACCGGCGACGCCCGCGAGCACACCGTGCTCTACCGCCGCCCCTACGCCAAAGACTGGGAGCAACTCGACCTCGCCACCGCCATGGACATGGTCGCCGAGAAAGTCGTGCAGACCCGTCGCGACACGTGGGAATGGGAGAGCGAGGGCGCGCGTGTGCGGCGCAGCCTGGGGATCGCGAGCCTCGGCGGCGCCACGCTCGACAACGAGGAGAACTACCTGATCAAGAAGCTGTGGACCGCCCTCGGGGTCATCCAGGTCGAGAACCAGGCGCGCGTCTGCCACAGCTCCACCGTCGTCGGGCTCGGCACCTCCTTCGGCCGCGGCGGCGCCACCACCTTCCCAGGGGATCTACAGAGCTCCGACTGCATCGTCATCGAGGGGTCGAACATGGCCGAGGCCCACCCCGTCGCCTTCCAGTGGGTTGCAGAGGCCAAGGCGCGCGGAGCGAAGGTCATCCACGTCGACCCGCACTTCAGCCGCACGAGCGCCTTCGCCGATGAGTTCATCCCGCTGCGCACGGGGACCGACATTGCCTTCCTCGGCGGGATCGTCAACTACGTGCTCGAGCACGAACGCTGGTTCCGCGACTACGTGCTCGCTTACACCAACGCCTCCACCATCATCCACGAGGACTTCCGCGACACCGAGGACCTCGACGGCGTCTTCTCCGGCTTCGACCCCATCAGCGGCCAATACGACTACGAGAGCTGGCAGTACGACGGCGCCCCCGTCGCCGCCGCCTCCGGCAACCGCGACCGCTACAGCGAAGTGCATGCAGACGGCCAGGCAATGCGGGAGTCCTCGCACGGTGAGAGCGCCGGGTCGGGCGGTCAGAGCGTCAAGGGCGAGCCGCGCCGCGACGAGACGCTCCAGGATCCCCACTGCGTCTTTCAGATCCTCAAACGCCACTACTCGCGCTACACGCCCGAGATGGTCGCCCACACGTGCGGCGTCCCCGAGGATGTGTTCTTGGGGCTGTGCGAGACGATTTGTGAGAGCTCCGGGCGCGAGCGCACCACCGCCTTCGTGTACGCCGTCGGCTGGACCCAGCACACGGTCGGCTCGCAGTACATCCGCACCGCTTGCATCCTGCAGCTACTGCTCGGCAACATCGGGCGTCCCGGCGGCGGCATCATGGCGATGCGCGGCCACGCGAGCATCCAGGGCTCGAGCGACATCCCCACGCTGTTCGACCTGCTGCCCGGCTACCTGCCGATGCCGCACGCCCACGAGTACGAGAGCCTCAAGGAGTACATCGAGTCCGACTCCGCTGAGAAGGGCTATTGGGGCAACATGAGCACCTACGTCATCAGCCTGCTGAAGGCCTGGTGGGGTGACGCCGCAACCGCCGAGAACGACTACTGCTTCGACTACATCCCCCGCATCACCGGCTCGCACGGCACCTACGACACCGTCATGGCCCAGCTCGACGGTAAGTGCAAGGGCTACTTCCTGATGGGGCAGAACCCGGCCGTGGGGTCCGCCAACAACCGCATGCAGCGCACCGCCATGGCCAACCTCGAGTGGCTCGTCGTGCGCGACTTCTCGCTGATCGAGAGCGCCACCTGGTGGAAGGACGGACCGGAGATCGACACCGGCGAGATGCGCACCGAGGACATCGCCACCGAGGTCTTCTTCTTCCCCGCCGCCGCCCACATCGAGAAGGACGGCACGTTCACCAACACCCAGCGGCTGCTGCAGTGGCATCACAAGGCCCAGGAGCCCAAGGGCGACGCCCGCTCTGACCTGTGGTTCATGTACCACCTCGGCAGGCTCATCCGCAAGAAGATCTCAGGCTCCACCGAGGAGATCGACCGCCCAGTCCTCGACCTCACCTGGGATTACCCCACCGCGGGGCCCCTGCAGGAGCCGAGCGCGGAGGCGGTGCTGCGCGAGATCAATGGCCGCGGGCCCGACGGGCAGCCGCTGTCCAGCTACGAGCAGCTACGCGACGACGGCTCCACCACCTGCGGCTGCTGGATCTACTGCGGCGTGTTTGCCGACGGCGTCAATCAGTCCACCAGGCGCACCCCGCGCGAGCAGCAGAACTGGACCGGCGCCGAGTGGGGCTGGGCGTGGCCCGCCAACCGCCGTGTGCTCTACAACCGCGCCTCCGCCGACCCCGACGGCAAGCCGTGGAGCGAGCGCAAGGCGCTCGTCTGGTGGGACTCCCAGCAGGGCAAGTGGGTCGGGCACGACACTCCCGACTTCAAGGCCGACAAGGCCCCCACCTACGTGCCGCCCAAGGACGCCAAAGGACCAGAGGCGCTCAGCGGCTCAGAGCCGTTCATCATGCAGGGCGACGGGCGCGGCTGGCTGTATGCGCCCGCCGGTCTCGCCGACGGGCCGCTGCCCACGCACTACGAGCCCCAGGACTCGCCGTTCGAGAACGCGCTCTACAGCCAGCGCGCCAACCCTGCGCGTAAGACCTACCCCCACCCCAACAACCGCTACCACCCGAGCGGCGATGAAAAGGGCGCGGACGTGTTCCCTTACGTCGTCACCACCTACCGGCTGACCGAGCACTTCACCGCCGGCGGCATGACCCGCTGGTCGCCCTACCTGGCGGAGCTACAGCCGGAGTTCTTCTGCGAGGTCTCACCCGAGCTCGCCGCCGAGCGCCAGCTCGAGCACGGCGGCTGGGCGACGATCGCCACCGCCCGCGGCGTGATCGAGGCGCGCGTGCTCGTCACCGAGCGCATGACCCCGCTGCAGGTCCACGACCGCACCGTCCACCAGATCGGCATGCCCTTCCACTGGGGCCCCAACGGCTACGCCAAAGGCGACTCCGCCAACGAGCTCTCGCCGATGTCGCTCGAGCCCAACGCCCGCATCCAGGAGGACAAGGCGTTCACCGCCGACATCAGACCCGGCCGGCGTCCCCGCGGCCCCGGGCGCCAGCGGCTCGTCGAGGAGTACAAGCAGCGCGCCGGTGTCACCGCCGGCACAGGAGTGAAGCCGTGAGCGAGAGCCTGAGCCTGCTGAGCTCGGTACGCGGGCACGGCGACCCCGCCGCCGACGTCTACACCGAGCACCCACCGCGGATGGGCTTCTTCACCGACACCTCACTGTGCATCGGCTGCAAGGCGTGTGAGGTGGCGTGCAAGGAGTGGAACCAGGTGCCCGAGGACGGGCTGAACTTCACCGGCATGTCCTTCGATAACAGCGAAGGGCTCAGCGCCGATACCTGGCGCCACGTCGCGTTCATCGAGCAGCCAGCCGGCGAGGAGCCCGACAGCGAGTTCCGCTGGCTGATGTCCTCCGATGTGTGCAAGCACTGCACCGATGCCGCCTGTTTGGACGTGTGCCCCACCGGTGCCCTGTTTCGCACTGAGTTCGGCACCGTGGTCGTGCAAGAGGACGTCTGCAACGGCTGCGGCTACTGCGTGCCCGCGTGTCCCTACGGGGTGATCGGCAAACGCGAGGGCGACGGGCGCGTGTGGAAGTGCACGCTCTGTTACGACCGCCTCGGCGAGGGCATGGAACCAGCATGCGCAAAGGCGTGCCCCACCAACTCGATCCAGTTCGGCGAGCTCGACGAGCTACGCGTGCGCGCCGCCGGGCGAGTCGAGCAGCTCCAGCAGGCGGGTGTCCTCGATGTGCGGCTGTATGGCCACGATCCCGACGATGGTGTGGGCGGCGACGGCGCGTTCTTCTTGTTGCTCGACGAGCCCGAGGTCTATGGGCTGCCGCCCCATCCGGTGGCCACCACGCGCGATCTGCCGCGCATGTGGCGCAATGCCGCAATCGCCGCAGCGGGCCTGCTCGGCGCGGTCGGAGCGAGCTTCGCGGGGCGCAGGTGAGCGACCCCGACGTCACTCACAACGGCCGGGTGGACGCACGGCCCGAAGACCAGGGCGTCCCCAAGCCTCGACGACGGCGCCGACGGCGCGATGGCTCGATGGTCCCCGAGGCCGAGTTCTCCAGCTACTACGGCAGGCCGATCGTCAAGGAACCGACATGGGCCGCGCTCGACATCGCGAGCTACCTGTTCCTGGGCGGCCTCGCCGGCGCCTCATCCACGCTCGCCGCCGGCGCCCAGCTGAGCGGCCGGCCCAGGCTCGCCCGTCCGCTCAAGCTGGGTGCGATCAGCGCCATCTCGCTGTCGCTCGTGGCGCTCGTCCACGACCTCGGCCGCCCGGCGCGCTTCCTGAACATGCTGCGCGTGTTCAAGCCAACCTCGCCGATGAGCGTCGGCGTGTGGATCATCTCCGCTTACGCGCCTGCCGCGGGCGCGGCGGCGCTCGCGGAGCTGATGCCGCTGGGTCGGCTGAGCCCGCTTGGCAAGCTGGGAACCGCCGGCGCGGCACTGCTCGGCCCCGCGGTCGCCTCCTATACGGGCGTGCTCATCGCCAACACCGCCACGCCCGCCTGGCACGAGGGTCATCGCGAGATGCCGTTCGTGTTCGTGGGGTCCGCCGCCAGCGCCGCTGCGGGGCTCGGGCTGTTGGGCGCGCCGCTCGCAGAGAACGGCCCTGCGCGCCGCCTCGCGGTGATCGGCGCGCTGACGGAGATCACCGCGGTGAGGCTGCTCGAGCGCCGCGTGGGGATCGTCGCTGAGACCTATCACCGCGGTCGCGCCGGCACGCTGATGCGCGCCGCCGAGGCGCTGACGCTCGTGGGCCTCGCAGGCGCAGTCAAGATCGGGCACCGCAGCCGCTTCGGCGCAGCCCTCTCCGGGATGGCGCTGCTGGGCGCCTCCGCGTGCGCTCGCTTCGGCATCTTCGAGGCGGGCGTCGCCTCCAGCCGCGACCCGAAGTACACGGTCACGCCGCAGCGCGAACGCGAGCAAGCCGAGGCGCGGTGAGCAAGACCTCGAGCGTGCCCGGCGTGCCTGACACGGCCACGCCAGATGCGGGTGCAACCTCGCTCAAGCGCGTGGTCCGTGACGGTGAAAGCGACCTCGTCGCGATCGAGGAGCCGCTCGAGATCCGTGTCGATGGTGAGCCGATCGCTGTCACCATGCGCACACCCGGTCACGACGAGGAGCTCGCCATCGGCTTCCTCTACGGCGAGGGCCTGCTCGCGCATACCCCGAGCGTTGGCCTTACAGACGACTTTGCCGCCAACACGATCGAAGTGGCCGGTCCGCTCACGCACGAGCCTGGCGCGCGGCGCTTCTACACGACCTCCTCGTGCGGCGTATGCGGCAAGGGAGCGCTGGAGGAGGTCGCCGTGCCCGCCTCCGTGCTGCCGACGGGCCCGCGTGCGC
>JBEKAM010000092.1:0-13935 GCA_050015915.1 Solirubrobacteraceae bacterium | reverse complement strand
AGGTTGCGCCCGATCTGACGCGAGGAGGGGGAGCCGCCGGCTGCCTCGACCACGCCCGAGCGCAGCAACAGCCCCGGCGTTGCGAGCGTGCCGCAGGCGACCACGACCGTCGCCGCCGCGACAGTGTGCTCGGTGCCGGCGGTGTCCACGTACTCGACTCCTGTGGCTTCAGGACCGGAGCCGTGGTCCTCGATCACGACCCTGCGAACCTCGCACTCGGGGCGCAGCTCGAGCTTGCCCAGCGCCCAGGCGTGGTGGATGTAGGTGTTGAGCGTCGACTTGCCCGCGTTCGTCGGGCAGCCCTGCAGGCACGATCCGCAGCGCATGCAGTTGGTGTCGGTGTAGGAGCGAACAGGGGAGAGGCTCGCTCCGAGCGCCTGGAAGCCACGCTCGGTGTTGCCGACGAACGGCAGCCAGTCGCTGCGCTCGCGAATCCCCAGCCGCGCTTCCACGCGCTCGTAGTGGGGGAGCAGGTCCGCTTCGCCGAAGGGCTCGCCGCCGGCGCCGAGCAGGCCACTGGCGTCGAACCACTTCTCATAGTCGGCGCTGTCGGCGCGCAGCCCCACCTTCGTGTTGATCGTCGTGCCGCCGCCGACGCAGCGTCCGCGAAACAGCGTCACGCCCTCGCCGTCGGGGCTTGCCGGCAGCGCCTCGCTGAACGGCCACCACAGCTCGTGGTTGGCACGCGCCTCCCAGCGGCTGAAGTCTGCTGCCGTGCGGTGCGCGCCGGCCTCCAGCAGCAGCACCTCGTGTCCGCGCTCGGCCAGTTCCCCCGCGATCACGCCGCCGCCCGCCCCGGATCCGACGACGACCACGTCGAAGCGCTCAGCCATCGCCGATCCCCAGGTAGGACCAGTCCTTGTGGACGCGGTCGGCGAGCGGGAACTCGAAGCCGATGCGCTTGTAGGCACCAGGACCGGGCGCGCCGTCGGCGACGAAGTCGCTGTAGTAGGCCTCGATCGCGAGTGCGCGCGCGCGGGCGAACGCGGGCGTGTCCGCGATCCCCTCGAGCTCACGGCGCTGTAGCGCTGCAGCCGCCACGTCGAGGTCCGCCAGCGCCGCGAGCCGCTCGGTCTCAGGCATGCGCGTGAGCAGCGCGTCGACGTAGAGCTCGGGATGCACGGCGGCCGAGCCCGGCACGATCGCCTCGCACAGCGCCCGCAGGTGCTCGGAGCTTGCCATCACATCTCCGGCGGCCAGTTCAGCGGCTCGCCGCGCAGCCAGGCCGCGGCCTGCTCCTTGAGCGCCTCGCGCTCTGGGCCAACCTCGGTCGGCATGTCCGGCTTGATCGTGTAGCCGAGCCCCTCCTGCAGATAGGCCAAGCGCTGGTAGCCGTCAGGGCGTCGGGCCATGATCTCCGGATTCAGCTCGACCGTTTGCGTGGGGTCTGCCGGCACGATGTAGTCGCGCTCGTAGACCGGCTGGCGCAGCACGAGGCCCCAGCGTCCGTCGCGACGCTCGAAGAAGTCGAACGTCACGCCGATGCAGACGACGTCGCAGATCACGCCCTCGACGGGCCCGCGCTGCATGATCCGTAGCTTCGACATGCCAAAGCCGCGGTCGCCCGCCACCTGTGCGGTGACGCCGCCGACCGAGTGCAGCATGCGGTCGCCTTTGGCGAAGCCTTTGCTCGCCGCGTCGATGAACTGCTGTGGCGTTGCCTTGCCGCCCCAGGTCGTCATCATCACGCCGTCCTCGTGCCAGACCTCGAGGAACTTGTCCCATTCGCGGTTGTCGCGGTAGATGCTCCAGTTGTCGGTCAGCTCGCGGATCGCCAGCCGATCGAGGATCGTCTCATCGCTTGACATCGTGTCTCCTCTCTGTTTTGAGTCCTCCCAACCCGATCGTATAAGGTTCGTGCGATAAGCGCCTATGCGTGCGTATGACGCACAATGCATTTAGGATTTGGGGAGGAGGAGTGCGATGGCGGGTACCGAGCTGCAGGCGCGATTGGACGGGTGGCAACCGCGGGCGCTGATCGCCGGGGATCTCGTGGGTGCCCGCGGCGGCGAGGTGTTCGCAGCGATCGATCCCGCCAGCGGTGAGACGATCGCGCACGTCCCGCGGTGCGCGGCCGAGGATGTGCAGGACGCGGTGGCCGCGGCGCAGAGCGCCTACCCCGAGTGGCGCGCCGCCGGCCCGCTTGCCCGCGCCGCGCTCGTGCACCGGATCGCTGATGTGGTGGAGGAGCACGCCGAGGAGCTCGCGCTGCTCGATGTGCTCGACAACGGCAGCCCGATCCGCGAGATGCGCAACGACTCGCGCATCGCCGTCGGTCTACTGCGCTACTTCGCCGGGCTGACGCTGCAGGTTCGCGGTGAGACGATCCCCGGCGAGCACGGACGCCTCGACTACACCCTGCGCGAGCCCTACGGCGTGGTCGGGCGGATCATCCCCTTCAACCACCCGCTGATGTTCGCCGCGAGCAGGCTCGGCGCGCCGCTGATTGCGGGCAATACCGTCGTGATGAAACCCTCCGAGCACACCTCGCTCTCGGCGCTACGACTGGGCGAGTTGATCTCGGAGTTCATGCCGCCGGGGGTCGTGAACATGCTCAGCGGCTATGGGCAGGAGGCAGGCGACGCGCTTGTCGCACATCCCGGCGTGCGCCGTCTCGCGTTCATCGGCTCGGCGCATGTCGGGCGATTGATCCAAAAGCGCGCCGCGGACGTGGTGGTGAAGACCGTGACGCTCGAGCTCGGGGGCAAGAACCCGATCGTGATCTTTCCCGACGCGGACCTCGATGCCGCCGTCGACGGTGCGCTGCGGGGGATGAACTTCACCTGGCAGGGGCAGTCGTGCGGCTCGACCTCGCGTCTGCTCGTCCACGAGTCCTGCCACGAGGAGCTCGTCGGGCGCCTGGCCGAGCGGATGGAGGCGATGCGCTCGGGCGTGCCTTCCGATGAGGCCACGGAAACCGGCGCGATCGTCAACCAGGCCCAGTACGAGAAGGTGCTCAGCTACCTGCAGATCGGCCGTGAAGAGGGCGCACGCGTCCTCGCCGGCGGCGGCCCCGTCACAGTCGACGGGCACGAGCGCGGCCTGTTCCTGCGCCCGACGCTGTTCGATGGCGTGGCCCCTGACTCGCGCCTGGCGCAGGAGGAGATCTTCGGGCCGGTGCTCGCGGCGATCCCGTTCTCGAGCTACGAGCAGGCGCTCACGATCGCCAATAGCGTCTCCTACGGCCTGACCGCGAGCGTCTTCACCCGCGATCTCGGTCTCGCCCACTGTTTTGCACGTGATGTGGAGGTGGGGTACGTGTGGGTCAACGACGCCTCGCGCCACTTCCCCGGCACGCCCTATGGCGGCTACAAGGACTCGGGCATCGGGCGCGAGGAGTCCCAGGAGGAGCTGCTCTCCTACACGCAGGTCAAGAACGTGAACGTGAAGTTCGAGTGACGGCGGTGCATCCCGACCAGCGGCGGACTGCGGCAGCGGCGCTGTCGTTTACTTACGATGCGCTGCCCGGCAAGATCGTGTTCGGCGCCGGTAGCGCCCGTGAGCGCCTCGCCGAGGAGATCGCCGGCCTGGGCGCCGAGCGGGTGCTGTTGATCGCCGCCGCGGCGGAGGCGGAGCTCGCCGCGAAGCTGGCTGGCCCCTCGGGTGAGACGGTCGTGGCGCGCTTTGACGGGGTTCGTCCCCATGTTCCCGTCGCGGTTGCGGCCAGCGCGATCGCGCTCGCCCGCGAGTGCGGGGCCGACTGCCTGCTGAGCATTGGCGGCGGCTCCACCACCGGCACCGCCAAGGCGGTCGCGCTCGCGACAGGGCTTCCGATAGTGGCTGTGCCCACCACCTACGCGGGCTCGGAGGTGACGCCCGTGTGGGGCTCGACCGATGGCGCGCGCAAGACAACAGGGCGCTCGCCGAAGGTGCTGCCCAAGGTCGTCGTGTACGACCCCGAGTTGACGTTCGGGCTGCCCGCGCAGATCACCGCTGCGAGTGCGATGAACGCGATCGCGCACTGTGTCGAGGCGCTGTATGCGCCCGCTCGCAACCCGATCAGCTCGCTCGTGGCCGCCGAGGGCATCGAGGTCTTGGCGGGCTCGCTGGGGCCAGTGCTGGCCGACCCCGAGGGGCTCGAGGGTCGCAGCGGCGCCCTCTACGGCGCCTATCTTGCTGGCACGGCCTTCGCGGTTGCCGGCTCTGGTCTGCACCACAAGATCTGCCACGCCCTGGGTGGCGCGTTCGATCTCCCGCACGCGGAGACCCACAGCATCGTTTTGCCGCACGTCGTCGCCTTCCAGCAGCCGGCCGCACCGGAGCTGATGGACATGGTTGCCGCCCGCCTCGGCGCCGAGCCGGGCACGGCAGCCGCTGCGCTGTACGAGCTGGCTGAGCGCTGTGGTCTGCCGCTGTCGCTGCGCGAGATCGGCATGCCCGAGGATGGGATCGAGCGCGTCGTCGAGCAGATCGCAGAGGCCGTGCCGGCCGATAACCCGCGCCCGGTTGACGCCGACGCGATTCGCGTGGTTCTCACCGCGGCTTATGCGGGTAGTAGCCCTGGAGAGCAACCGTGAGCGTGCGTCTGACAGCTATTCTCGGCAGC
Organism: Solirubrobacteraceae bacterium; assembly: GCA_050015915.1. Lineage (GTDB taxonomy): Bacteria > Actinomycetota > Thermoleophilia > Solirubrobacterales > Solirubrobacteraceae > Palsa-744. The sequence continues at coordinate 9,389 of JBEKAM010000092.1, read as the reverse complement.
GCCACTGCACCCGGCCGCCTGCGGCGGGCGCTGGAGGAGGCGATCGGCCGCGCGGAGGACGCGAAGCTCGTGCAGGCGTGCCTGATCGACCTCGCCGACGTCGACGTCGCACCGGCTGACGGGCGCCCGCCCGCCGCGCTCGGCGACGGCACCGCACACGTGGTCGAGGCGATCGCCAGCGCCGACGCGGTGCTGCTCGCGACGCCCGTCTATCGGGGGTCGATGACTGGGGTGCTTAAGAACCTGCTCGACCATACTCCCGTGGACGCGCTCGAGCGAAAGCCGGTCGCGATCGTTGCGATGGGCGCGAGCCAACACCACTTCCTAGGCGTCGAACGCCACCTGCGCGACGTGCTCGCCTTCTTCGGCGCGCTCGTCCTCCCGCTCGCCGTCTACCTGACCTCCGCCGACTTCGACGACGGTGCTCCCAGCGATGGCGCTGCCGCGCAGCTCGACGCGCTCCTACGCGAGCTGGCAACGCTCGCCGGCGCTGTGAGCGCGAGCAAAGACGCCGACCCACTCGCGTTGCGGCCGCTTGCCGCGCGGCGCACATGAGCATCGAGCTGACACTGTGGGCGGCGAGCGTCATGCCGCTCGACTTCGACAAGCGGATTCGCGCCGCACAGGCCGGTGGCTTCACCGCGACCTCACTGTTCCCGTTCGAAGTGCGTCGCGCCGAAGAAGCTGGGATCACGGCTGCCGAGATCCGCGATCGCTTCGAGAGCGCCGGCGTGCGGATCGCAGTCGTTGACCCACTGGCGCGCTGGCTACCGACGTGGCGGCGCCCGCGCCTGCCTCCTGGCGACCCGGCGGCAGGCGACTTCAAGCCCGAGGAGCTGTTCGCGATGAGTGAAGCGCTCGGCGCTGATCTATTAAGCGTGCTCGCGCTGTTCGACCCACGCGTCGAGCCGGAGTCGGGTGCCCCGGCGTTTGCCGCGCTGTGCGACCACGCCGCCGAGCGCGGCCTGCGCCTGCAGCTCGAGTTCATCCCCGGAACCGGCATCCCCGATCTCGCGAGCGCGTGGGAGATCGTGCACCTGGCCAACCGGCCCAACGGCGGCGTGCTCATCGACAGCTGGCACTTCTTCCGCTCGACGCCCGACTTCGCGCTGCTCTCCTCGATACCGCCGGAGCGGATCTTCGCGCTGCAGATCGAGGACGCACCGGCGCTTCCGGCCGAGGAGGTCGCCCACGAGTCGCTCCACAGCCGCCTGCTGCCCGGGGAGGGCGAGCTCGAGCTGACGCGGTTCCTGCGCGCGATGCCGGGGGATGAGCTGCCGGCGCTCAGCGGACCGGAGGTCTTCTCGGATGAGCTGTGGGCGCGCTATGAGCCGGAGGAGCTGGGGGAACGCCTCGCTGAGACGACGCGTGCCCTGTTTGCCGGCCGCCTGTAGCGCGACCACAGACAGGGCGACGGCAGACAGGGCGGCCACAGACAGGGCGGCTACAAGAGAGGGCGGCCACAAAGAGCCCGGGTACAAAATAGCCCCGGTCACGAATTGACCGGCCGTAAATACATATATTGATTTGGTGCATTATGCTCCAGGTCAGGACGAGCACGAGACCAGCCATCGGGGAGCAGGAGAGAGAGGATGAGCATGGAGATCGACAAGCAGACGACGCCCGTACTCGAGCAGGAGAACCGGCTGAAGCTGGGGATCTTCGCCATCAACATGCGCGGCGGGGTGACGCTCGCCGACATCGACGGCAAAGTCGAGGGCAGCTGGGAGGAGAACGTCCGCTACGCGCAATGGGCCGACCGCATCGGCCTCGACGCGGTGATCCCGATCGCCCGCTGGCGCGGGTACGGCGGCAGCTCAAACCTCGGCGATCGCTCGTTTGAGACCTTCACCTGGGCGACCGGGCTGCTTGCCGCCACCAAGCGCATCCAGGTGTTCGCCACCGTGCACGTGCCGTTGATCCACCCCGCGATGGTCGCGAAGATGGTCGCCACGATCGACGAGATCTCCGGCGGGCGCATCGGCGTCAACGTCGTCGCCGGCTGGAACCCCGAGGAGCTTGCGATGTTCGGGCTGACACAGCGCGAGCACGACGAGCGCTACGACGTCGCCGACGAGTGGGCGCAGGTGCTCGAGCAGCTGTGGACGACGCCCGGCGAATCGAGCTACGACGGGCGCTTCTTTAAGGTCCCCGGTGGCTTCTCCGAGCCCAAGCCCCTGCAGAAGCCCTACCCGGTGATCATGAACGCCGGCACCAGCGGCGCCGGGCGCGAGTTCGCCGCCAAGCACAGCGACCTGATCTTCGCGGGCCTGACGAGCGTCGAGACGGCGGCCAAGCAGATCGACGAGATCAAGGCGCTGGCGCGCGAGCAGCACGGTCGCGAGATCAAGGTGTTTGCCCGCGCCCACGTCGTCTGCCGCGACAGCGAGGAGGAGGCACGCCGCGACTACGAGCGGATCCACAGAGAGCTCGCCGACACCGAGGGAGCACGCAATGTCGTGCGCATGAACATGCCCAACTCGCAGAGCACCGACTGGGAGAGCATGAGCATGCAGAAGACCGTCGAGAGCATGGTCGCCGGCTTCTTCGCGCTGGCGTTCGTCGGCACGCCCGAGCAGATCGTCCAGCAGATGATCGAGCTGCACGAGGCGGGCGCCGATGGCATCGCGCTGTCGTGGCCGGACTTCGACGAGGGCCTCGGGCAGATGGAGCAGGAGCTGTTGCCGCGGCTCGTAGCGGCAGGCCTGCGCAGCCCAATCCGCGAGAGCGCTGTCGCGGCTGGCGTGGGCGCGGCCTGATCTAATGGCCTGCACCGCCTGGCCCACAACCGGAAGCGAGTCCCCGACGATGGATGCTGAGACGTTCAGAGAGGCGCTCGCCGGCGTCTGCACGCCGGTCTCGGTGGTCACGAGCCACCGCGAGGGTCACCCCCACGGCACGACCGTCAGCGCCTTTTGCTCACTCTCGCTGGAGCCGCCAATGGTGCTCGTCTCACTCGACCGCAACTCCGACCTACTGGCGATCGTCAGCGAGTCGCGCGTGTTCGGGATCAACGTGCTCAACCACGGCCAGAAGGAGCTGGCGCTGAACTTCGCGCGCAAGGGGCCCGACAAGTTCGACGGGGTCGAGTGGGATCTCGACCGCGGCGTGCCCCGCATCATCGGTGCGGCGACGTGGCTGGTGTGCAAGCTCGAGTACCTGCACGAGGGCGGTGACCACCTGATCGCCGTCGGCTTGGTGGAGCACGCCGAGAGCGGGCCGGGCAACCCGCTGCTGTACCGCCGCCACGAGTTCGGCACGATGACGCAGACCGGCGAGGGCGAGCTGTGAACGCCTCGCTGGCGCCCGCGTGGCTGCGCGAGCACTACGAGCGCGTCGACGCCAACGATTTCGCCTACCTCGGCGAGCGTTTCGCCGATGACATCGAAGTTCGCTTCGGCAACCGCCCCGCCGCGATCGGCAAGGAGGCGGTCGGCGCGACGCTGGCCGATGTGCACAAGCCGTTCAACAGCTCGCTGCATCGCTTCGTGGACATCTGGCAGCAGGGTCACACGACGCTGATCGCCTTCGACGTCGTCTACTCGATGAAGGACGGCTCGGAGGTTCGCCTCGAAACGTTCACGATCCTCGAGCGGCGCGACGAGCTGATCAAGAGCATGAAGGTCTACATCGACGAGGGCCCTCTGCGGGGCAACTGAATGACGGGGAAGGGGAGGGGAGCACAGGATGGAGATCGACCTCAAAGGCAAGCGTGCGCTGGTCACCGGCGCCGGCCAGGGCATTGGGCTTGCGATCGCACAGACGCTCGCGGCCTGCGGCGCACGCGTGCTCGGCGCCGACCTGCGACCGACGGCTGCGGCTGGGGACGGCGCTGCTGCTGAGATCGTCGGATTCGAGGTCGACCTCGGCGTGCCCGGCGGCCCAGAGGAGGCCGTCGCGGCGACCGTGCGTGAGTTCGGCGGCATCGAGGTGCTCGTCAACAACGTCGGCATCTGCATACCGCGCGACGGGTTTCTGAGCGTCGCGGACGCTGGCTGGGAGATGACCTTCCGGGTCAACCTGATGAGCGCCGTGCGCGCCTCGCGGGCGGCGCTGCCGCTGATGATCGAGGCGGGCGGTGGCGCGATCACGACGATCGCCTCCGAGTCGGGGCTACAGCCGGCCCCCGTGTTCAGCGACTACGCGGTCACAAAGGGCTCGCTGCACATCCTCACGAAGCTGCTCGCCAACGAGTTCAGCCGCGCGGGCGTGCGCTGCAACTCGGTCACGCCGGGGCCGATCCGGACACCCGCGTGGGGTCCCGGCGGCGTCGTCGACAAGCTCTCCAAGGAGTGGGGGATGGATCTCGAGTCCGGCATCGAGCACTTCGTCAAGGAGGTGCGCGGAATGCCGCTGGGCAAAATCGGCGAGCCCGAGGACGTGGCGGCGATGGTCGCCTTTCTCTCCTGCGATCTCGCCAAGCAGATCACCGGCTCGGACTTCCGCGTCGACGGCGGTCAGATCGCGACGATCGTCTGATGGCAGGCGAGCGCATCAGCGGGCGCGAGAACGTCCATTTGACGCTGGCGATCAACGACTACGACCACGTTCGCGACCTCGTCACCGGCGCCGTCCCAGTAGAGGGAATTGATTTGACTTGCCTGACGCTGTCGGTGGAGGAGATCTTCTGGCGCTTCTCCCGCCACCGCGAGTGGGAGGTCTCGGAGATGTCGCTCGCCAAGTACTGCTCGCTGCGCGCGGGTGGCGACGATTCGATCACCGCGATCCCCGTGTTCCCCTCGCGCAGCTTTCGCCACTCGGCGATCTTCATCCGCGAGGACGGGCCGCTCGACGATCCAGCGGCGCTCGCCGGCGCGCGCATCGGCGTGCCCGAGTGGACGCAGACGGCAACCGTGTGGGCGCGGGGACTACTCCAGCACCAATACGGAATCGATCTCACGAACGTGCGCTGGGTGCGCGGTGGCACCAACCAGCCGGGCAGGGTGGAGGGGATCAAGCTATATCTCCCCGAGCGTTTCGACATCAGCAACGAGTCCGACCGCAGCCTCAACGACCTGCTACTCGCCGGCGAGATCGCCGCCCTGATCTGTCCGCACCCTCCGGATGAGCTCGAGCGCCGCAGCGGGCGCGTGGTGCGTCTCTTCAGTGACTACCGCACGGTCGAGGAAGGGTATTTCCGCGAGACCGGCATCTTCCCGCCGATGCACGTGATCGCGCTGCGCAGCGACGCCGTCGAGCGCCACCCGTGGATCGCGATGAACCTGTTCGAGGCGTTCACCGAGGCCAAGCGACGCGGTGTCGCCCGTGCGATCGACCCCAACACGCCTCGCTACCCGGTGCCATGGAGCTTCGCCAACGCCCATCGCGCCGAGGAATTGATGGGGGAGGATCTGTGGCCGTATGGGATCGAGCCCAACCGCACCGCGCTCAGGGCTTTCCTTGGCATGGCCTATGAGCAGGGCGTCTGTGCGCGGCTGCTGGAGCCCGAGGAGCTGTTCGCTCCGCAGGTGCTCGACCATTATGTGATCTGAAAGGGCCGGCCTCGCTAGAGATTGCCGGTCCGCTGTCGCGCGACGATCGCGAGGAGTTTTTCACACCCGTCAACCTTGTCCGCGAGCTGCATTGCATGGAACGAGTCTCTGGCACGCACAACCAGCTCCTCGCCGGCGTCAAGCTCGCCAGACATGAGGAGCGTAGTGCCGAGGTTACGGTCACAATCAGCGATGTCTTCCTGTGCGTTGATCTGCTCAAAATCCGTTCGCGCCTCCCGGTAGAGACTCGCGGCGCTCGTGAGGCGATTTGTCTCGCGGTACACGCGAGCGAGATTACGGGTCGTCAAGGCACGCTTGTAGGTGAACCCAAGACGATCGTATGTCGCTCGCGCTCTGAGGTAAGACTCCTCCGCTGCGTTAACCAATTCATCGGCCTCATTTGCCTGTGCCTTGGCGGCGTAGAACACGTTCCCCAGATTGAGGTCACAGTCTGCAATGCTCTCCGACTCTCCGCGTGCCTCGAAGCCGTTTCGAGCGCGTCCGTAGGCTGTCGATGCCTCCGGCATTCGCCCCTGTAGCTCATAGGTCAATCCAAGCTCTAGCTCGAAATCAGCTTCGTGCTCGAAGCTCTCGAGCGATCGACCAGCCGCCAGGCCTCGGTTGAGGATGGCCTCGGACTCGTCGAGCTGATCGGTCTTTCTCAGGAAATTGCCGTGGAGTCGGTCCACGAACACTGTCTTCTCGATACTGCCACATCGCTCTGCGGCTCTGTAGGCCGCGATGTAATCGGCTTCTGCCATTGAGAGTTTTCCGGTGTACTCGTGCGCGATCGCCACGCTCAGGAGACAATCGGCGGCGTTCCCCCAGTCGGGCATATTCTCGTAGAACGCGAAGGCGCGTTCGGCGCACGCCAGCCCCTCGTCGTAGCGACCGCTCGGGATATGAACCCCCCGCGCGAGAGCGAGGTCGCAGCGAGCCGCCAGCTCGTCGAGACCAAGAGCACGACCCTTCTCCGCACTGTCCGAAAGCGCCGCAGCCGCAGCCACCAAGTCGTCATCTTTGATGAAGCTGATGCCAACGAACCATCGCATCTCGGCATCAGCCTCCGGCGTCAAAGGCTCATTCACTGCTCCATTTCCTTCCGCCTACCCTCGGCTTACAGGCACTGCGAGAGGGTACAGCCTCGGACGCGCGCTGACGACTGGCGCCGCTCAGTCCTCGTGCTCGAGTCGTCCGACCGGTGCCGGCGCCGTCGACTCCGTCTCCAGCGGGCCGTGGCCCTTGCTCCAGCCGTACTTCTCACCCACCGCTTCGATCTCGCTGAGCGGCGGGTTGCGGTGCTCGGTGTAGGGGTAGGTGGCCGACAGCGCCGGCTCGGCGAGCTCCTCGAAGAAGTGCTCGAAGCCACCGGGGATGATGAACACGAGGAACTTGCAGATCGCTGAGGTCACGACCCAGTCGTGCACCGTTTGCTTCGGCACGTAGATGTAGGTGCCGGGGGTGGCGTGGTAGACCGCGTCGCCGACACCGATGTCGAGTGTGCCCTCGACGATGTAGAAGCCCTCCGCCTCGTGCTCGTGGATGTGTCCCGGCGCGACCATCCCTCGCGGCCCGTACCACTCGGTCAGCGCGAACTGCCCGTCGGTGTCGGGCTTGCGCGCCTTCATCGTCACGATCCCGCCCTGGAACCAGATCGCCGGTCCCTCGCCGGAACCGAGCGCATAGCCGGGCGCGACGCCTTCCGGTGTGCCGCCCGCATGCTCGCTCGTCACCGGCTGCTCCTCGCCGATCTCCACGCGCCCCGCGGCAGTGAACGAGTTGCTCATTTCATCTCCTTTTCGATGGCTGCGCTCGTGAGCCCATGTAGCTGGGCGACTGGCGGGCAATCGCCGCCTCCAGCCGCTTGCCCTCGCCGCCCTCGATCGCCACGATCAGATCGCGGTGCTCCGCCAGGTGCGCGGCGCCGTCGAAATCCTCGAGATCGGCACGCTCAAGCGCCGCCTGCATAGAGTCGAGCAGCATCGTGTAGATGCCGTGCAGCGGCGCGTTCGCGGCGAGCTTCGCGATGCGACGGTGCAGCTTGTAATTCAGGCGCATGTACGCGTGGGGGTCGTCCAGGCGCGCCTGCATCTGGTCGAGGATTCGCTGTAGCGCGGCGATGTCGCTCGGCTCGTGGTTGCGCGCCGCTTCCCGGCAGATCAGCGGCTCGAGCGCGTCGCGGACGGCGAGGTACTCCGAGAAGCCGCTGCTACCGCCTTTGAAGCGCAGTGTTGAGTGGCTCAGCGCCATCGCCGCCGAGCCGCTCGACACGAAGATCCCGCCGCCGGGGCCGGGACGCGCCTCGATCAGCCCGCGTGCCTCCAGCAGCCGCACCGCCTCGTTGATCGTCGCCAGCGCTACGCCAAAGCGCTGGCGCAGTTCGTCCTTGGTCCCAAGCAGCACGCCCGCGGCGACCACTTCGTCCATGATCTCTGATTCCAGCCGGCTCGCCACGGACTCCGCGCGCGAGATACGTGAGTCGATCAGGCTGTCAGGCATCGACAAATAATCATATTGGTTATGGGCGATCCTCAGGCGGTGCGGCCGTGGTCTACTGGCTCGCCGGCCTCATCGGCGGGGGTGAGCACGAGATCGCACTCCAGCGAGCACCACGCGCCCTTTACGCCCTGCGGTCGCTCAGGGTCATCAGCCGAGTGCTCGACGAACGTGCGCAGTAGCGAGCGCTTGACGGCGAAGGCCGCGTCGGAGTCGAGGTACTCGCTTGTCTCATCGAAGATGTGCGTGGTCACCGTGCGGTGGCCCTCCGCGCGAGCAATCATGTGGATGTGCGCCGGTCGCCACGGGTGGCGGCCGGTCGCCGCGAGCATCTCGCCCACCGGCCCGTCGAAGGGGATCGTGTAGGGGACGGGGCGCACCGCGAGGAACGCGAAGGAGCCGTCCTCACGGGTGCGAAAGCGCCCGCGCAGGTGATCCTCAGGGGCGTTCGGGTCTTGGACCGCGTAGAGACGGTTATCGCCGTTCTGCCACACGTCGAGCTCCGCGCCCGCAAGCGGTTTGCCGGAGATGTCGAGGATGCGCCCGTGGATCCACGCGGGTACGCCCGCCTCTTCCTCGGCGATGTTCGCGCCGTACTCGCGTAGCGGCGAGCCGAGCACGTAGAAGGGGCCGAGCACCGTCGACTCGGTGGCGCCCTCGGGAAGCTCGTTGGCGAGCGCGTCCACGAGCATCGACACGCCCATCGTGTCCGACCACAGGATGAACTCCTGGCGGCGCTCGTCGGTGATGTGCCCGGTGGCGGTCAGCACCGCGATCGCGCGTGCCCACTCCTCCTCGCTGAGGCCCACCTCGGAGACGAAGCCGTGCAGGTGCTTGATCAGGCTCTGCATGATCTCCCGCAGGCGCGGGTCCGGGCAGGCCTCATAGCGAGCGATCACCTCCGCCGTGATCTCCGCCGGGGTCGTGCGCGGGCTCGGGTCGGCGGTGCTCATCGGCTCAGGTGCCGGGCGGCTCGGCCAGCGGCGTCGCTGCGTGCATCAGCTCGGGTGGCGTTCTCGGTCCCCACAGGTTCTCGCCGCGATTGTCGTCCAAGCTCCAGTGCCCGGGCTCGTAGCTGCGCTCATCCCACACTTTGTAGAGGTCCGCGTAGTACTCGACCACGCAGCCTGCCGGATCGAAGTGGTAGGTGAACAGGTTCTGTCCCGCGCCGTGCCTGCCCGGGCCCCAGATGAAACGGCCATCGTTGCGGGCCAGCGTTTCGCCGAGTTGGCCGAGGATCGCAAGGCTCTCGACTTCCCACGCATAGTGGTTCAAGCCCGGCTCGCCCTTCTGCAGGCCGATGCCGTGGTGGTCGGCGTTGCAGCGAAGGAAAGCAAGCACGCCGTCGCCGATCTCATCGGAGAGCCTGAACTCGAGCACCTCTTCGAAGAACGTCCTCGT
>JBEKAM010000091.1:0-13988 GCA_050015915.1 Solirubrobacteraceae bacterium | reverse complement strand
CCGGAATCGCCGGCGGTTGGTGCCAACACACCGCCCAGCGCATGGCAGGCCAACTGGGAGCACGCGCCGAGCGGCCCCAATCGCGAAGGCGACACCCCGTCCGGCTCCTCGCAGTCCGCGCCGGAAGTGGAGCTGCCAAAGATCTCCCTCCCCACCGGGGGCGGCGCGATCCGTGCGATCGACGAGAAGCTCACGATCAACCAAGCCACCGGCAGCGCCGGCATGGCAGTGCCCGTGTATGTGTCTCCCGGCCGGCAGGGCCTCACACCGACGATCACGCTCAGCTACGACTCGGGTGGGGGCAATGGCGTTCTCGGCATCGGCTGGAGGCTCTCCACTCCCCAGATCACGCGTAAGACCTCACGCGGGCTGCCACGCTATGAAGACGCCTCGGACTCCGACGTGTATGTGCTCTCCGATGCAGAGGACCTCGTGCCGTCCCTGAGCGAATCGGGCGACGGCGACTGGCAGACGGACGCTTACTCTACGAGCAGTGAAGGCCTGACATTCGCGGTGCGCCGCTACAGACCGCGGGTGGAGAGCCGCTTCGCGCGTGTCGAGCGCTGGCAGGAGACCGCCTCTGGAGAAGTCCACTGGCGCACGGTCTCGCCGCAGAACGTCACCAACATCTACGGTCGCGCGCCCGCCTGCCGCATCAGCCACCCCGGCGAACCGCTGCGTGTATTCAGCTGGCTGCTGGAGCTCAGCTTCGATGACCGCGGCAACGCCGTCTCCTATGAATACAAGCAGGAGGACACCAGCAACGTTCCGCCGGCGGCGCACGAGCTCGGACGCCAGGTGGGCGCCAATCGCTACCTCAAGCGCGTGTTCTACGGCAACGAGACTCCCTACCTGCCTGCGAGCGGCGCGGAACGACCAGACCAGTGGTGCTTTCAGCTGGTTGTGGACTACGGCGAGCACGACCAGGACGCCCCCCAGCCGGGCGAAGAGCGCACCTGGCCATGCCGTGTGGACCCCTTCTCGAGCTACCGCCCGGGGTTCGAGCTGCGCACCTATCGCCTGTGCCAGCGCCTGCTGATGTTCCATCAGTTCCCCGAAGAGCTCTCGCCGTCGCCGGTGCTCGTGCGCTCCACCGACCTCACTTACGCGACGAGCGCAGACCCCGGCGGCCAGCTGCCCGCATACAGCCTGCTCTCCTCGGTCACCTCTACCGGGTGGCGGCAGGCGCAGACTGGTGGCGGCTATGAAACCGCACAGCTGCCACCCCTGGAGCTCGAATACAGCCCGCTTACGATCGAACAGACGCAGGGGGTGTGCGACCGGGAAGCGCTGGAGAACGTGGTGGGCGACGCCGGCAAACACAGCCGCTGGGTGGACCTCAACAGCGAGGGCCTGCAGGGAATCCTCACCGAGGACGATCGCGCCTGGTACTACAAGCGCAACCTCAGCGCATGGAGCCCACCGGGAGGTGAAGCTGGCGCGCGCTTCGCCCCGTTGGAAGAGCTCGCGCAGAAGCCGAGCCAAACCTCAGCTGGGGCGCTGCAGCTGACAGACCTCAATGGCGACGGACGGCTCGCGGCCGTCAGCTTCGCGCCGCCGGCGCCAGGTTGGTACGAGTATGAACCCGAAAGCGGCTGGTCACCGTTCAGGCCGATGGCCGCCACCGCTGCGCTGGACTGGTCGAGCACGGAGCTGCGCATGGTCGACCTCGACGGTGACGGGCTCGCCGATGTGCTGTTGAGCGAAGACGAAGTGTTCACTTGGTATGACTGGAGCGTGGACGTGGGGCTTGGTCCACCACAGAGCGTGCGCAAGCCGTTCGACGAAGACAGCGGCCCGGCGCTCGTGTTCGCCGATGGGACTGGATCGGTGTATCTGGCGGACATGAGCGGCGACGGCCTCAGCGACCTCGTGCGCATCCGTAACGGCGAGGTCTGCTACTGGCCGAACCTCGGCTTCGGGCGTTTCGGCGCGAAGATCACCATGGACGAAGCCCCCGTGTTCGACTCGCCGGACAGCTTCGACGAGCGCCACCTGCGTCTGGCCGACGTCGATGGGTCTGGCACAGCCGATCTGATCTACCTCTCGGGCCAGGGCGCGACGCTGTGGTTCAACCAGAGCGGCAACGGCTGGAGTGCTGGCAACACGCTCAGCCAGTTTCCACAGCTCGACGACGTGGCCGACGTGAACGTCCTCGACCTGCTCGGGTCGGGCACGAGCTGCCTGGTGTGGAGCTCGCCGCTGCCCGGAGACGCGGCGACGCCGCTGCGCTACCTGGACGTGACGGGCTCCAACAAGCCCTACCTGCTCACCGCCGTCGCCAACAATCTCGGCGCCACCACCACGCTCAGCTACTGCCCCTCCACCAGGTTTTACGTGCAGGACCTGCTGGAAGGCACACCGTGGATCACGCGGCTGCCGTTCCCCGTGCATGTTGTCGAAAAGGTGACGCTCGAGGAAGCGATCACACGTATGAGCCTGGTAACGAGCTACACCTACCACCACGGCTACTACGACGGCGTCGAACGCGAATTCCGTGGCTTTGCCCGTGTCGAGCAGCTCGACGCGGCGAGCGTCCCCGCGCAATCGGGCACCGGGACCTTCACCTCCACGCCCGCGAGCGAAGACGGGGAGTTCGTGCTGCCACCGGTGCAAACGAAGACCTGGTACCACACGGGCGCGTGGCTCGACGCCGAAGACCTCGCCACGCGACTCTCCCACGAGTACAGCCAGCTAGACCCGCAAGCAGTCCAGCTCGCGCCCACCGTATTCCCGGAAAGCGCTGATGCGGTTGAAACGCGCGAAGCGTGCCGGGCACTACGCGGGCGCATCCTGCGCCAGGAGATCTATGCGCTGGATGGCAGCGAACAGGTGGGCGCCCCTTACAGCACCAGCGAGCATCGCTACCAGGTCAAGCGACTGCAGCCAACGGTGAGCAGCCCCGCGGCACCCACCAGCGCACTGCCGCTCGCCCACGCCTATGGGTGCTTCTACGGCTACGAGCTCGAGTCGCTCACCTACCACTACGAGCGCAAACCCGCCGACCCGCGCATCGCGCACGCGCTGACGCTGGAAGTTGACGAATACGGCAACGTCACCAAGAGCGCCGCCGCCGGCTACGGCCGGCGCATCCCCGCCTTTCCCGAGCAGGAAAGAACGCTTGTGACCTACACCGAGCACGAAGTGCTGAATGTGGCCGACGAACAAGACTGGTACCGCCTGGGGCTCGCGCTCGAGACGCAGAGCTTCGAGCTGACGGGCATCGCCGTTGCGACACCGGGCCCGCTGCTCGAGCCGGCCAGCCTGTTGGAAGCGGCACAGAAGGCTGAAGAAATTCCCTACCAGCAGTCACCGACGCTGACAAGCGCACAGAAGCGCCCGATCGAACATACGCGCACCCTCTATTTGAAGGACGACCTGTCAGGCCCCCTCGCGCGGGGCGAAGTGCAGTCGCTGGCGCTTGTCTACGCCACCTACAAGCTCAGGCTGACCGCGGGCCTGCTCGCAAACGCCGCATCGGCGGCGATCGTCGCACCGACGCTGACGGGGGCCCAGCCGCTGGGCACGCTGTTGACGGACACTGGCGGTTACGTCGATCTGGACAGCGATGGCAACCTGTGGGCTCCATCGGCGCGACTGCTGTACTACCCGGGCGTTGCCGGGAGCGCCGGCGCAGCACAGTACGCGGCGGCGAACTTCTATCTGCCGCAGGCCAGCATCGATGCCTTCGGCAACAAAGCAAGCGTCGCCTATGACCCGTACAAGCTGTTGGTCACGAGCGCCATCGACACGCTCGGCAACGAAACCAAAGCCGAATACAACTATCGCGTCCTTGCGCCTTGGCTGGCGAGCGACCCGAACCTCAACCGCAGGGGTGTGCGCTACGACGCGCTTGGCATGGTGGTGGCGAGCGCATCGATGGGCAAGGAGCTCGCCGGCGGTGGCGATGAAGGCGACCACCTCGACCTCAGCACCGACGAGCCCTCCCCCAGCGACCGGCCGACGACGCGTCTGGAATATGACCTGGGCGCCTACCGGGAATGGATGCTGGACCCGAGCCACGATCCTGAGCACCCCGCGCCGGTGTCGGTGCACACGCTCGCGCGCGAACAGCACAAAGACGAAAGCAGCCTGTGGTTGGAGACCTACACCTACAGCGACGGCCTCGGCCGCGTGGTGCTCACGAAGATCCAGGCCGAGCCGGGCCCAGCGCCGGCACGCAACGCCGCCGGCGAGCTCATACGCGATGCGCAGGGACAGATCGAGTTGCAGCAGACCTCCACCCGTTGGGCGGGCTCCGGGCGTGTGGTCTACGACAACAAGGGCAACGCGGTGAAGGCCTACGAGCCGTTCTTTGACAGCAGCCCGGCTTTCAACGACGAGAGTGACTTGGTGGAAGTTGGCGTGACTGAGATCAGACGCTATGACCCCTTGAGCCGGCTGACGCGTGTCGACAATCCCGACGGGAGCTTCAGAGCAGTCGAATTCGATCCCTGGCAGTCGGTCGCCTATGACGAGGTGGATACGGTGCTCGAAAGCGACTGGTACAAGGCGCGTGAACCGGGCTCCGCCCTAGGCGCGGCTCAGATAGCGGCCGCGGCCCAGGCGGCACGGGCCGCCAACACGCCGGCGGTCACGGACCTGGATACGCTCGGGCGGGCCTTCCGCCAGACCGCGAACAACGGCGCAGGCGAGCTTTACACGACGCTCAGCACGCTCGACATCAGCGGCCACGCGCTGGCCACCGAAGACGCGCTCAAACGTGTGATTCTCACTCAGCTCTACGACATGACAGGTGCCGCTATCAACGCCAGCAGCGTTGACTCGGGCGAACGTTGGATGCTGGCCGCGGTCGACGGCAAGCCGCTCGTCTCGTGGGATGCGCGAGGCATTCGCGTGGAACGCGAGTACGACGCCGCCAGACGCCCCACCGGGGTGTTTGTAAGCGAAGCCGGCGCGAGCAGCAGGCAGGTCGAACAGAGCATCTACGGCGAGGGCCTGCCGCAGGCGCAGGCGAGGGCGCGCAACCTGCTGGGCGCCCTGTACGAAAGCCGCGATCAGGCGGGGGCCGCAACGGTCGAGCAGCGGGACTTCGACGGCAACGTCATCTCCAGCTCGCGTCAGCTGCTGCGCTGGCAGGCGGCAGAAGTCGACTGGTCGAGTACGCCCGCGCTGGACCCCGCGCTGATCTTCCCCAGCAGCGCCACCTACGACGCGCTACACCGGCCAACGGCGCTCACGGCTCCCGACGGCAGCATCACAGCGCCGTCGTATAACCAGCGCAGCTTGCTCGCGCAGCTCACGGTACGGCTGCGGGGGGCGGCGAGCGCAACCAGCTTCATCACCGCGATCTCCTATGACGAGAAGGGCCAGCGCGAAAGCGTGAGCTACGGCAACGGAGCCCTCACCACCTACACATACGATCCCCAGACCTTCAGGCTGACGCGGCTGCAGAGCACGAGACCGCTCGCCGCAGGCCAGCCAACGGGAGCGAACCCACTGCAGGACCTCACGTATACGTATGACCCCGTCGGCAACGTCACCAACATCGCCGACGCCGCACAGCAGGTCAACTTCTATGCCAACCAGATCATCCAGCCTGAAGCCAACTACGGCTACGACGCGATCTACCGGCTGATCGAAGCGAGCGGGCGCGAGCTGATCGGCAACGCCTCCCAGCCGCAGACGACGGCAAGCGACGCCCTCCGCATGAACGCACCGCTGCCGTGTGACGCCGAAGCGATGCAGAACTACACCGAGAGCTACGGATACGACGCGGTTGGCAACCTGCAGTCGCTGACGCACACGGCCGCGAAGGGGAGCTGGAGGCGAACGTACGCATATGACGATAACCCGCCGACCAACAACCGCCTGAGCTCGACAACGGTAGGTAGCCAGCGTGAAGGCTACGAATACGACGCCAACGGCAACATCATCGAAATGCCCCAGCTCTCCAAGATGGTGTGGGATCACGCAAACCGTCTGCGGATGAGCGCGAGCCAACTGGTGAACGCAGGCGACACCCAGAGCACCTACTACGCCTACGACCAGAGCGCCAATCGCGTGCGCAAGCTCACCAGCTCTGCGAGCGGCGCGCCGCGGCGTGAGCGCATCTACCTCGACGGCTATGAGCTCTACCGCGAATACTCGGCGAGCGGAGCGGTCGTGCTCGAACGCGAGTCGCTACATGTCAGCGACGGTGGGACGCTCGTGTGCATGGTGGAGACGACAACCGTCGATGCCTCGAGTGCCTCAGCGCCGCTACCCAGTCAAGCGATCCGCTACCAGCTCACGAACCTGCTCGGCTCCAGCGTGTTGGAGCTGGACGAAGACGCCGCGCTGATCAGCTACGAGGAGTACTACCCGTATGGCAGCACCTCCTTCCAGGCTGGGCGCTCGCTGGCGGAGGTCAGCCTCAAGCGCTATCGCTTCTGTGGCAAGGAGCGAGATGAAGAGAGCGGCCTGTACTACCAGGGTGCGCGCTACTACGCGCCGTGGCTCGGGCGCTGGGTCTCGTGCGATCCCATGGGCCTCGTCGACGGCCCGTCGCTGTATGCGTACTGCCGCTGCAACCCGGTCGTCCATACCGATCCGCAGGGCACGCAGACGCTGGAGCTCCCACCGGAGCTCACCGACATGTGGGCACACGGCTCACAGGCCCAGGGGAGCTCTCAACCGCCGATCACCGAGCGCGGCACGCTCTCGCTCGCGCCTATCTTTGACGCCCCTGCTGCCGGTGCTTCGCAGAAGCCGGCATCGCCTGCGAAGTCGGTGTCCGCCGCAACGCCCGCGCCTGCCGAGAAATCTTTGCTCGAGTCCATCCGCGAGTCCACAGTGGCACAAGCGGCGGGCGGGTTCGCCGCGGGCGTAAGCGCCGGCAGCGTGCCGTTGGTCGGGCCGCTGTTGGCACCGGTGGCTGTGAAGAGCGGCGTCCTGGCAGAGCCCAATCCGACTTTCGGCTTCTGGTTCGGAGCGGGACAAACGGCCGTCGGGCTGGCCCAGATCGCAGAGGGTGGGATGACGATCTTGGGCGGCGGCACGGTCACCGCAGGCGGGGCGGTTGGCACCCCGGTCACCTTTGGTAGCAGCCTCGCCGTCTCCGCCCTCGGCGTGGGTGTGACGGCTGCGGGGGTGATCACGACGACGACTGGTTTCGAGAACGTAGGGGCAGGCTTCAAGATCATGCAGCACGAGAGCTCGGTGCAAAAGGAGCTGGATGCCGCCGGCATGCACGAGGTCGACGTGAGGGACTTGAACAAGGACCTCACACGAACTAGCGCCAGCCACTCGAAGGCACTTGGGGAGGCACTCGAGAGCGAGGGAGTGAAGAAGCCCGGAGACGGCTATGAGGCCCACCATATAGTCCCGTCGGATGACCCCAGAGCACAGGCCGCGAGGGATGTGCTCAAGGCCGCTGAAATCGACATCGATTCAGTTGACAACGGCATCTGGCTGCCGCGCCCTTCGGCGGACACGCCCGGAGGCACGCTCGCGGAGGCGTTCACCGATCACGGCACTCTGCACACGAAGGCCTACATGGACTTCGTCAACGAGACGCTCGTTACCGCCGGTCCTAAGGGTGCCCAGGGCGCGCTTGATCAGCTGTACATCATGTTGTACATGGGACAGAAGGCATGGTAGGCGGGCTGCCGCTCAAGCCCTGAGGCAGGGTCAGCTGGAAACATCAGCGCGATTCATGGTCGAACCATGAACCCCGAAGACTAGCCGGCTGCCCAACGCCCAGATTCATACTGTGCGAACAGCACTGGTTGTTAGGTTGTCGAGAAATTCCCGCCCCAACCTCGCGAAGGAACTGGTGCATCGGTCCAACCAAGCTTGCGTGAGCGCTGTGAAGGGCGCATTATGCGGCAAATGGTCGCCGCTAAGAAAGAAATGGTCGCAGTGTTGATGACCGATCTGGTGGAGTCGACCTCAACGGCCGACCGCGTTGGCCCAGTGGCGGCAGAGAAGCTGCGCTCTGAGCATTTCGGGCTGCTGCGCAGTGCACTCGCGCGAACAGCCGGCCGAGAGGTCAAGAATCTCGGCGACGGGCTGATGGTGGTGTTCGACAGTGCCGCCCAGTCACTGGCGTGCGCCGTGGCAATGCAGCAACTCCTCGACGCGCGCAATCGCCGCACAGAGGAGCAGCTGGGCGTACGGATCGGCGTGAGCGTCGGTGACGCAACGGTGGAGGATCGTGACTACTTCGGCGAGCCTGTGGTTGAGGCCGCTCGCCTGTGCGCTCACGCGCACGCCGGGCAGATCGTGGTGAATGCGCTTGTGCGCCGGATGGCAGGCTCGCGGGACGGTCATACCTTCAACTCACTTGGTCTCCTCCAGCTCAAGGGGATGTCTGAGTCGGTGCAGGCGTTTGAACTGTGTTGGGAGCCCGCCCTGATGGCGGGCATCGCGCTGCCGGAGCGGCTACGACGGGCGCCTCCGGCAGGCTATGTGGGACGCGCCAAAGAGCGCGCGCAAATCGGCGGCCTATGGCGCGAGGCGTGTGCGGGATCGCTGCAAGTAGCGCTGATGAGCGGGGAGGCCGGGATAGGCAAGACGCGACTGTCCACTCACCTGGCGCTACAGGCACACGGCGAAGGTGCGACCGTGCTGTATGGGCGCTGTGATGAGCACCTGGGGGTGCCCTACCAGCCTTGGGTGCAAGCGCTCGGGCTACTCATTGACGAGGCGCCACAGGCGATGCTGCGCGAGCATGTCGAGCGCTACGGTGGCGATCTGGCGAGACTGGTGCCGGCACTACGCGATCGCATCCCCAACCTGCCGGCCCCGCGTGAGAGCGACCCAGAGACCGAGCGCTATCTGCTGTATGCGGCCGTAGCTGGACTGCTTCAGCTCACTCGCGAGGCGGAGCCATTGCTGCTGATCCTCGATGATCTGCACTGGGCGGACTCACCAACGGTGTCGCTGCTGCGCTATGTGGTGGCGTCGAGCTCATCGATCCCAGTGATGCTGGTCGGGGCTTATCGCGACACTGAGCCCTCCCGCAATCATCCGCTGGCGGCGCTGGTGGCTGACCTTCGCCACGAGCATGGCGTACAGCAAATTAAGCTGACCGGCCTTGCCCCGCACGAGGTGGTGGCGTTCATGGAGTCTGCCGCCGGCCACGAGCTCGACGAGGCTGGCGGCGCGTTGGCGGAGCAGATCACGCGCGAGACAGCCGGCAATCCGTTCTTTGCGGGTGAGCTGCTGTCGTACCTCGCCGAGTCTCGGGCGCTTACGCAGGACGGCCAAGGGCGTTGGCGCTTGAGGGCTAACGTGACCGACCTGCAGCTGCCCCGGAGCGTGCGTGAGGTGATCGCCCGACGCGTGGAGCGCCTGGACACACCGACCCGCACGGTGTTGAGCACAGCGGCGGTTATTGGTCGGGACTTCGAGTTGGAGCTGTTGTTGGCTGTGCTCGATGTCCCCGAAGCGCAGCTGCTCGAGATCCTGCATGACACGGTTACGGGCTGGCTTGTACACGAGGACCCAGAGCACGCGGGGCGCTTCATGTTCACGCATGCGCTGGTGGAGCACGCTCTGTATGAGGATCTCGGGGCAGCCGCACGCGCCCCGCTTCACAGGCGCATAGCGATGGCGCTCGAGGAGCGCTACGGAGCTGAGCCGGGCGAGCGGGTGAGTGAACTCGCCAGCCACTGGGCCGCGACGGTCATTGGCGTCGACAGCGCCAAGGCAATTCACTACGCCCGAGGGGCTGCTGAACGGGCGCTCGCACAGCTGGCTCCTGACGAGGCCGTGCGCTGGTATCGCAAGGCGCTCGAGCTGTATGAGCAGGTGCCGCTCGAGCCACCCGTCGAGCGCTGTGAGTTGTTAATCGGCCTCGGCAAGGCCCAGCGCCAGACCGGTAACCCGGAGCATCGCCAGCGTCTGCTCGAGGTCGCTCGCCAGGTCGAGCAAAGGGATGTGGCGGAGTGTCGCGCAGCACTCGCCGCGATCGGCGGTTAGCGCCCAGCCTCCTGAGTCAGGGGCACTACGCTAACGCTGAATGTTTGTGCTGTTTCTTATCGCGATGCCCGTCTTGGAGGTGTTCGCCTTCATCGAGGTGGGGCTTGCGATCGGCTGGTTGTGGGCGGTGGTGCTGCTGGTTGGCACCTCCGTGCTGGGCGTGCAGCTGCTGCGCATCCAGGGGCGCGATCGAGCGCGTGTCGGTGGCTGTGTCTGAGCGTCGCGCGCCTGGCGCTGCGGCGCTGGACGGCGCGCTTGGGTTCCTTGGCGGCCTGCTGCTGGTGGTACCGGGGTTCATAAGCGACGCGTTTGGCGCGTTGCTGTTGTTGGCGCCGACGCGTAGGCTCGCGCGCCGCTGGATCTCACGTCACTACGCGGGGCGCGTGATGCGTTTCGTCGCAGCGACGGGACGTTTTGGGTCGGGTACCCGTATGCGTCCAGCTGACGTGGAGTCGACAGCGATCGAGGACGATCAGGGCTGGCTCGAGCGCTGAGCCTCGCTCATTGCCGCTGGTTGCCACCAAATTAGTGCGTGGCACCGTAGTTTGAACCGTGGCGACTGTGGTGAACTACGGATCAGCGCCCGGCTTGCAGCACATACGGTGTTCATACGCCGGCAGTGCTTTCCCCGGCCGGCGAGTCGGTAGGAGCCGCGTTGCGCGCGCCTTCCGTCAGCCGCACGCCGCCGCGTGCCTTATTGCTGACGGAGGGCGCCCCGCGCCGCAGGCAGGGCGCTTAGGAGCGGGCGAGTCGCAGTAGCTCGTTGAACACGACCACGACTTGCGGGTCAAACTGCGAGCCGGAGCAGCGGTTGACCTCGGCGAGCGCCTCGGTGACGGTGATGGCATCACTGAACGGACGGTGCCTCATCATGGCGACGAACGCGGCGCAGACGGCGATGATGCGAGCACCAACTGGTATGGCGTCGCCGGCGAGCCGGTCGGGGTAGCCGAAGCCGTCGTAGCGCTCGTGGTGGGAGCGCACGAGTTTGGCGGCGTGCGCGAGTGTGGGTGCCGCGGCGAGGATGCGCTGCCCGACTTCGGGGTGGGTGCGCATGATCGCCCACTCGTCGGCGTCGAGCGGCCCGGCCTTGGCAAGGATGTGGTCCGGCACGACGAGCTTGCCGACGTCGTGCAGCCGAGCCGCGATCTCAACGCGCTCGACCTCCTGCTCGGATAGCCCCATCGCTTGCGCGGTGGCGGTGGCGAAGTGGGCGACCCTGTTGAGATCCTCGAGCACACCGGGCGTGCGCTCGGTGAGCACCTTCAGCAGCAAGCCGAGGCTTTCGCGATTGCCGGTGGGATGACCGGTGCGGTGCGTGCTGGTCGATGCTCCCATCTAGCGTAATGATCGTCGCTCCTTGGCATGGGCTTGACATCTCTGCCCCAGCATCAACCTACGTCCGTGGAAACTACTACGTGGTTGAGCTCGATCTCGAGATGAGCGATCAGCAGACCAGCGGGCGGGCACTTGCACGTGGCCGCCTCGACGAGCAGGAAAGCGGTTCCAGTCCCGGTGGCCACCGCTGCGCTCAGGCAGTTGGGGTGGGTGCCATCTGCCACCCCCTTGCGGGGGCTCGGCGAGGGTGCTTAGAGCGCGACGTCGTGTGGTCGAGCAACGTCGCGCCGGGTGCGGCGCACGCGAAGAAATCCGCGCAGCTGACTAAGAGACGGCAAAAGACCCGAAGGAGCGTCGAGTCGAGCCTCGTCGGTCTCGAGATCGATCTTCGGCAGAGCCTCTGAGGAAACCCGTGCCGGCAAGCGAGCCTCCCCCCAGGACACCGACGGCGATCGTGTCGACGCCAGTGGCGGCCGCCATCTGAATCTGAAGCTGCGTCTCACCGAGACTCACGATCGACTCAACCGGACTGTCCATAATGGCGGAATAGTAGCGGGCGGCGTGGACCCCACTACTGTCCCACCATAGTCATACAGAAAGTGTGAAAGAACACCTCAATACCGCCGGTCACACACTCGGCACATTTGTCACATGTTTGCCACGCTAACCCTCTTCATCACACACCCACCCCGGCGCTCATCTCCTGTAGTCCGAGCATGCCGATCAGCTCGAGCGCGCGGGCGGCTGGCGAGCTTGCGGAGCGGTGTAGATCAGCCGCAGGTCGCTGTCGCGGACCTCGAGCGTGTCGCAGTCGAGCGTGAGCGGGCCGACGTGTGGATGGTTGATGGTCTTGCGGCTGGAGCGCCGGGGCGCGACGGGATGCTGTGTCCGGAGCCCATAGGCCTGGAGGCATGATGTCCGGCAAGCGCGAACTACGCGAAGGCCGCGATGACCGGCAGCGGTGTGCCTTGTCAACACGAGACAGAAAATTGTAACTATTCCGTTATTTCGGATTGCATTGCTCCGGGGGTCGTTGCTACACACAGTGGCTAGCCGACATTTTCCCAGCTAGCCAAAGGAGCCACAGTGCCCAAACAGACGAGTCCCGCCACCGACGTGGCACCTGCTGCTGAGGGCACTACCAACGAGCCGAACACCGGCGCGCAGGGCACTCAGAGCGCGCGCGGCGCGGCGAGCGCGGTAAGCGCCGCGCCACGCCTTGCGCGGGCCACATCCGTTCTGGCTGACTTCGAGTTCGGTGAGGCGCGTCCAGCGCCCAGGACGACCGGCACGCCGACGCCACCGCCGAGCCTCGGGCCGCTCGCCGCGTTCGTCGGTGACTGGCAAGGCAACGGCTTCAACACGATCTTTCGGCCGGATAGCCCGGAGACGCCTACGCCGTTCCCGAACCCGGTTCCCTCCAGCGATAACGTCCTTGAGCTCAACCTGACCTCGGAGAGCCTCTCGTTCTCAAAGGAACTCGGCACCGTACCGAATCGAGGCATGGTGCAGGCGGACATATTCCTCAACGGCGTGCCCTACCTGCAGAGCATCGAAGACGTGAGCATCGGCCCACCGAAAGGGATTCACCTCGAGCCCGGGCTGTGGGTGATCGTGCCGCCGACGAGTGCCCCACCCGTGAAAGAAACGAGCCTCGTGCGGATGGCTTCGATCCCACACGGAACGACGATCTGCGCCCAGGGGACATTCAAGACCTTCAGGGGTGCGCCGAACATCCCGGCCGTCGACATCACGCCGTTCATCGCTGGCTCCCCGGCGCAAAAGATCCGCTTCGCTAGTCAGACCGCCGCCGACGGAGACACACCGCGAATTCCTCAAGACCTGACCCCGTTCATCAACGCGGGCACGATCACGCAAGCGATCTTGGACGACCCGAACACCGTGCTTCGCAACTACAACAGCAAATTGGAAATCGTCTCCACGACCGAAATCACGGTCGCTACCTCGCCGCCCGCGCCGTTGTTTGGCGGTGGCACCGATAACATCGCATTCCTGCTGGGCGACCCGGAAGCGATTACCAAACCGGACGGCCCCGGACAGAACGCGCAGACCCTGCAGATGCGGGCGACGTTCTGGATCGAGGAGGTGCAATACACGATCATCATCCCTCCCTACGAGCCCGGCCATCCGCCGCTGACGCTCCGGCCGGAGGGCGGCAGCGACGGGCCACTCACACCCACGTTCATCGTACGCCCGCCGATCCGCATCGAGAGCCCACGCGAAATCAAGATCATCATTCCACATATTCAGTACTCACAGCTTGTCGAGCTCAACTTCAACGGCCTGACGTGGCCCCACGTGTCGGTGGCCACGCTCCTGCCCGCGGCCCCTCCCACGGTTCCGCCGTCGGCGTGGGCGTAGCCAGCACCCGAGGATTCCGCTAACGCCAGCTGTCACCAGCAATCCGAATAGTCAGGTAGAGTGCGGCTGTGGCTGCGGCCATCTTTGGCTTGATTGGGGTGTTGGTGGGCGGAGTGTTGAACTTCGTCACGACGATGTACGTGCGAGGCCGCCAGGAACGGTCCTCGCTGCGGGCGATTGCACGCTTGGCCTACGACGATTGCCTTCATTTCCAGAGCACACTAGTAGTGCTCCGTTAGGTTGAAGGGGTTTGGGTTGGGGTCTTGAATCTCTTTGTCGATGCTGCTGTCGATCGGGGAGGTCAAGATGGGGGCTGTGGCTGGTCTTTCGCCGGGTGAGCT
>JBEKAM010000090.1:0-14091 GCA_050015915.1 Solirubrobacteraceae bacterium | reverse complement strand
GGCGACCTCGACGCCGTGTACTGCGCTCGCGTGCTGCTTGAGACGCTCGCCATCTCCATCACCTTGCCGGATATGAGCGCCAGCGAGCTGGCCGACCTGCGCGCCGATCTCGACGCGATGCGCGCCGCCGGCGCGCGCGAAGACCTCACCGCCTGGGACATCGCCCACACCGCCTTCCACACCCGCCTGATCTTCGGCTGCGAGCCCGCGCTCAGACGCCAGATCCGGATGATGATGTCCCGCGCCGACCACTACCGCCGCATGTCCGTGCTCTCAGAGCGGCCGTTCGGCTGGAGTCTCGGTGAGAGCGAGCACGAGGCGATCCTCGGCGCGTGCGAGGCGTGCGAGGCGCAGCTCGCGGCGGTGCTGCTGGCCCGCCACCTCGCTCGCTCCGCGCGCGCGGTGCTCGCCAACCTGGCGCCCGAGTGCGAGCCCGTCTCGCTGCTGGCGGCTCTGCGTATGGTCGGCGCCTAGAGCCGACCATACGCAGTGTGCGCCGCGCCACTCATCCTGATGCCAGCGAATCGCGCGCGGCCGGGCGGCTCAAGCAGCTGTCAGCGTGAACTGGGCGACGAGTTGCTCGAGCTGATCGGCGGTCCCGGAGAGTGCCTGCGCTGAACCAGCGATCTCCTGCGTCGAGGCGCTCGTCTGCTGAGTAGACGCCGACACCTCCTCGCTCGATGCCGAGTTCTGCTCAGCCACCGCAGCGACCTCAGACACGCCTTGCAGAATCCCTTGGGTGGAGGCAGTGATCTGGGCGATCGCCGTCGTCACCTCGCTGATGCGCTGGTTCATGTCTGTGACCGAGCCGCCGATGTCTTCAAAGCGGCCACGCGCCTCGTTCACAGTCTGTACCCCGTCCTCGGTGCGCTGCGCACCGAGCTCAACCGCCTCAACCGCGCGGTGCGTCTCTGCCTGGATCTCTCCGATCAAGCCCTCGATCAACGCCGCCGCTTGCTGGGAGTCCTCGGCAAGCTTGCGCACCTCCTCTGCCACAACCGCAAACCCGCGGCCCTGCTCACCAGCCCTGGCAGCCTCGATCGCGGCGTTCAACGCCAACAGGTTCGTCTGCTCGGCGATCCCAGTGATCGTTGCCACGATCCCACCAATCCGCTCGCTCTTCTCGCCAAGCTCACTGATCCGCTCTGAGGCAGCCCCTGTCGCCTCAGCCACGGCAGCCATCGCCTCCGAGGCCTTCTCCGCGGCGTCGATCCCACCCTGAGCGATATCCGTCGCCTTACGCGCCGCCTCACCGGTTTCAGTTAGCTGATCAGCTGACTGGCGCGTCGCCTCCGCAACCTCCTCGACCAGCACCCGCACGCCCTCGACCGAGCTCACCTGCCGCTCAGCACCAGCAGCCACATCACCCACCGAATGCGCAATCTCACCGACCGCACGACCGGCCTCATCCGACGTCGACGCCATCTGCTGCGATGCAGACGACACGGTCGAGGACGTGACGGTGATCTCGCCGAGCATGGTGGTGAGCTTCTGGCGCATGTCGCTGTAGCTGCCGAGCGACTCGTCGGTCTTCGAGAGCATCGCGTTGAAGATCTCAGCCAGGCGCCCAGCGCTACGACCATCCTCCACTGGTACCGGTGAGGTCTTTGAATCCACCGCCACGGTCAGGTCACCGGCGGCCATCGACTCCAGTCCGTGCTGCAGATCGCTTAGGCAACCAGCCCGCAGCAACTCCATCCGCTCGACCAGTGCGTCAAGGCATGAACGATCACCCAGAGCCTGGCGCAACGTCGCGCCCATTTTTTCGAAGGCAACGCCGAGACGATCGAGCTCGGAGCGCGGGTGCACATCGACATCGAGCTCGCCGTCAGCGATCCGGTCGGCGGCATAAGCCATCTCTTGCAGGTAGTCCGACATTTCGGTGAATGCCTCTCCGACCTGTCCGATCTCGTCACGACCGCTGACTGCAACCGTCTGGCTGACGTCGCCCTGAGCGATCGTGTGTGCGGCGCTCTGCAGCTCACCCAAGGGACGCACGATCGAGCGGATCACCAGCGCCACAGCAGCGGCTGCCGCGAGCAGGCCGATCCCGACCACCAGCAGCAGGACCAGCTGCGCGTTGCTGGACGCACTGGCCTCCTGCTTCTTGATCGCCTGCGAGTCCGTGCGGAGCGTCGCATCGACCTTCGTGAGCGCGATGTAGATCTTGCCCACCTCGGTCTGGCTTTCGACCTCCGCGGCTTTGAGTGCTTGCGCGATGTTGCCGTCGTGGACATCGCTCAGGAAGCGGCTGATGTCGCCGTTGTACACCGTCACGTAGCCGAGGATGGTCTGCGCCGACGCGCGGATCGACGCCTCGGGTGCGATCCGTGCGAGCGCGGTCAGTTCCTTGACCGATTCGCCCTGGAATTTCGTCACGTATCCAGTGGCCGTGGCGATCGCCGCTGTGACCCCCGGTGCGTTGGGGGTGAAGGTGTACGCAGCGACGGCGTTGGACTCATCGGCGACCACCAGCCAATCCCTGAAGGCCGCGCCACCAGCCTCCGACGCAGCGAACACACCGGCCGACGCGTTCGACTTGGAATGATCGCCCGCCAGGCCCTGCAGCGCAACCCCCACGGACACGAGCCAAAGCACAGCAAGCGTCGCGACCATCACCACCAGCCGGGTGCGAACCTTCATCCCACTGATGCGCGCGATTACGCCAGCGCGACTCGAACGTTGCGGTGTAGCTGCTTGAGGCTGTGCTGTTGCCATCATTTTCTCCCTTGAGCGCGGATGCTTTGGACACATCTATCGGCTTGAAGTACCGTCCGCTAGAGATTCAATGATCAGGGTTATTCCACATATAGGGTTTTGTTGGTGCTCGCCAACCTAACTCCCGACCGCGACCCGCTCTCGCTGAACGTTGCCCTGCGCATGGTCGGCGCCTAGGTCCGCGCCCAGATCCGTGGGCAGATCGCGCTCGCTCGCACGCGCTCGGATCAGCGTCCACGCGAGCAGCGCACCCAACAGTGCCACCACTGCGCCGAGGCGAAGCCCGTACTGCAGCGCGTACACAAACGCATGCTGAGCCGCGCTAATGATCTGTGCGGGAACGCCATGCGGTGCAGCGCCTGAACCGAGGCCCGCCGCCAGGTTCGCGCGCACCGTCGAGGACGCCTGCGGCAGCAGTTCGTTGATCTTCGAGCGCCCCAGTGTGGCGACCATCGCGCCGAGCACCGCCACGCCGAAGGTCCCGCCGACCATGCGGTTCATCGAGAGGATGCCCGAGGCGACGCCGGCCTTCGCCTGTGCGACCGCGTTCATCGCGGCGGTGCTCATCGGCGACATCACGAACGCCATGCCGATGCCCATCAGCACGAAGCCCGGGAGCAATGCGCCATAGCCGCTCGAGACCGTCAGGTGCGACTGCCAGAACAGCGCCCCGCTGACCGCCAAAAGGCCGAAGGTGATCAGCGGCCGCGGGCCGACGCGATCGGACAGCCGTCCGGCGCCGGGGGCGATCAGCACGATCATCAGCGTCGAGGGCAGGAAGCGCAAGCCGGCCTGAAGCGGTGAGTAGTGCAGAACATTCTGCATGTAGAGCGCCATGAAGAAGAACATCGCGAGCATCGAGAAGCTGACGATGAACGCGACGATGTTGGCGCCCAGGAACGTGCGCGAGCGGAAGAAGCTGAAGTCGACCATCGGCGAGCTCTGGCGGCGCTCGACGAAACCGAAAGCCGCCAGGCCGATCACGGCCACGGCCAGTAGCGAGAGCTCGCGTGCGGAGCCCCAGTGCCATTCGTTGCCCTCCACCAGTGCCAATACGAGCGCGGCAAGTCCGGTCGTCAGCGTCAGCACACCGACGCCGTCGATCCGCTGCGCGACGCTCTCATCGCGCGACTCGCGCACCGCGAACAGCGTGATGAAGACCGCGCCGACCGCCACGGGCAGATTCAGGAAGAAGATCGACTGCCAACTCACGCTCTCCACCAAGAAGCCGCCCAGCACCGGGCCGATCGCGAGCGCAAGCGCCGAGACTCCAGCCCATGTGCCGATCGCCTTGCCGCGCTCTGCGGCCGGGAAAGCGTTGGTGATGATCGAAAGCGTCGCCGGCATCATCATCGCCGAGCCGATGCCCTGGATCGCGCGCCAGCCGACGAGCCAGGTGTCGTTTGGGGAGAAGCCGATCGCGCCGCTCGAGAGCGCGAACACGACCACGCCGAAGAGGAAGATTTTGCGCCGGCCGAACAAATCGCCCAGGCGCCCGCCGGTGACGAGCAGCACAGCGAACGTCAGCGTGTACGCGTTGACCGTCCACTCGAGCGACGCCGTCGAGGCGTGCAGGCTGCGCTGAATCGACGGCAGTGCGACGTTGACGACGGTGTTGTCGAGCATGATCATGAAGAGGGCAAAGCACATCGCCCCCAGCGCCCACCAGCGGCGGTTCTCGTCGTTCATCTGCAGCGAGCGGATCCTCTCGGTCATCGGGCGCTTCCCTTCTTTGTAGGTCGATAGGCGGCGATCTCGGCGCGGCGCTCCACGATCAGCTCGAGCGCGTGCTCCAGCGCGACCGCTTCCTCATCGCCGAGTGAGTTCAAAAGCTCCTGTAGCGCCGACAGGCGCGCCTCGTTGAGCGCTTGCGGCACCGTCCGTCCGGCTTCCGTCAGGCGCACGCGCTTCATGCGTCGATCGACGGAGTCTTCCTCGCGTTCCACGAAGCCGCGCTCGAATAGGCCGTCCACGGCGCGGCTCATCGCCGGGAGGGAGACGCCGAGCGATTCAGCCAGGGCCTTCACCGAGCGCTCTTCGCCGTCCGCCTCAAGGGCGCACAGCGACTTGATCTGCGTGAACGACAGGTCGAGCTCGGCGATCGCGTTGAACGTGCCCACGTTGGCCGTGCGCATCAGGTAGCTGGCCAGTGCATACATGTCGCGCGTCAGCGCCTGGCGGTCGGGTTGCGTCTGCGCAGTAGTTGCTTGCATGCATGCAACTATATGAGCGACGCAATGATTGCCTGTGTGCGATGCAACACACAGGGCAGCGCGCTACGCTCGATAGGAAGTGTCCGACGCAGAGCCACCCGACGAGTCCGACCACAGCCCTGCCGAGCAGGGCCCGAACATCATGATGCCCTCCGAGGAGTTTGCCGGCAAATGGGCAAATGCCGCCTCGATCGCGCGCACGCCGCACGAGTTCACGCTCGACTTCATGCGCATCGGGCCACAAGGCCAGCAGGGGATGGTCGTCTCGCGCGTGTCGTTCTCGCCGCTCTTGGCCAGCCAGCTGCTTGACCTACTCGGCGAACAGTGGCGCGAGTACACCAAGGAATCTGGCGTACCGCCTGAAAGCGAGCACGATGACTGAAGAAGCGCCGCGCAAGGGTCCCGAGGAGATGGAGCCGACGAAGCTCCCATTGCGCGGGCCGAACGTGGTGAGCACATTCGATGTACCGCCAAGCGCCGATGCCGTGAAGGCGCACGACGCCGTCATTCGCAAGCACCTGCAGGACCGAAAGCCCCGCGAGGATCCGTCGAGTCAGTAGCCGGCCGTGTTGGCGTTGGGAGCAGGGTGGCGCTTAGCCCGTCGGGAACGGCAGCTCGAGCACCTCTGCGCTCGTGCCGTGCTCACCGACGCTGACGATCGCGCCTGGCTCGGCCTCGCGCCGCACGAGCGCCAGTGCGATCGGACCGAGCCTGGGGGAGAGGACCGTACTACCCACGCGCCCCACCACCCGCTCGCCCAGCACCAGCTCCTCGCCCGATGCAGCTGGTGCCGAAAGCCGCAGACCCCGTAGGTGGCGGTTGGGCTTGCCCTTGTAATAAAGGCGCGCGACCGTCTCCTGGCCGACGTAGCAGCCCTTGGTGAAGCTCACCGCGAGCTGGTTCAGTCCCGCCTCCTGCGGGATGACGCTGTCGTCGAGATCCACGCCATAGCGGGGGCGACCGCGCTCGACCCGTAGGCACTCGGCCGCCTGCTCGGAAACTGGCAGCGCGCCGCGCTCGCCCAGGACCTCCAGCAGCCGCTCGGTATCGGTGGCGTCGCAGATCAGATCGATGCCCACCTCGGTCCTCACGGCCAGACAGGCGATGCCCTCGATCCGCACGGGCGCATTCGCGTGCTCCAGCTCGGCCAGCTGCTCGATCTCGGTGCCCCCGCCAGCCGCGATCGCCGCGGCGCCCGGGCCGATCAGGGAGATGAGCCCGCGCTCGAGCGTGCGCTTGTGCAGCTCCACCCCGTAGCCGATCTTGAAGCGGCGGATCATGTCGAACAGCGCCTGCAGGGCCACGCGCTCGGTGTCCAGCAGCAGTTCCGTCGGCGGCTCGTCGGGGCGCTCGCCCACCGCCAGGATGCGCAGATCGCCGAGCATCTTGCCCTTGGGGGTCAGGAAAGCGGCGTAGCGGCCCTCGCCCGCCTCGAGTCCCATCAGCTCGTTCGTGACCTGCCCGTTGAGGAACTCAACCGCGCCTGAGCCGCTCAGCGCGAGCTTGCCGCGCTCGGAGCGATCGAGCACGCCGCAGCCCTCCAACAGGACCCTGTACTCACCATCCAGCGTGTCGATCGGTGCGCTTGCCACTACTCCCGAGAATAGC
The DNA here is from genome assembly GCA_050015915.1 of Solirubrobacteraceae bacterium. Taxonomy (GTDB): domain Bacteria; phylum Actinomycetota; class Thermoleophilia; order Solirubrobacterales; family Solirubrobacteraceae; genus Palsa-744. Next base: position 7,552 of record JBEKAM010000090.1, on the reverse strand, counting down.
CGCGGTAGGCTTCGTCCCAATGGCAATCGCTGAGAGCTTCCAGAGCATCGTCGACTCGCTGCCCGAGGACTGGACCGATCTCGAGCTCGACCTGCGGATCGCGGACGAGTCTCGCTACGTGGAGGCGGCGCTGTATCTGGCCACGTGCAACGCCCGGCCGTACTCCCACCACGACTGGCACTGGCGCCTGCTCGTGGCACATCACTTCGGCCACGCCGCCGCAGCGCAGACCGTTCACGGCGCGCTCGTGCTGCTCGACAACGCGGGTATTGAGAGCGAGCTGGTCCTGCGCGAGACACGCAGCGGGCGGGTGGAGGTCACACAGATGTGGGGGCGTCCGCAGTCCGCACGCGAGGAGTTTCGCCGCCTGCGGTCCCAGTAGCCGATGGCGCGGGTGCTGGTGCTGACGAGGGATCTGCTGTTCGGCTCGAACGTGCAGGGAGCACTGACGCTCGCCGGCAACGAGGTGGAGCTGGTTGGGGATGAGTCGCGGCTGAGGGAGCGACTCGCGGCTGACGGCGATGGAGCGCGTGCACCGGCGGCGGCGGTGGTGCTGGTGGCGGACCTGACTGACGGCGAGCTCAACGGGGCGGGCATCGTCTCCTCGCTGCGCGCGGACGGGAGCCTCGGTGCCACGCGCACGCTGGCGTTCTACTCGCACGTGGAGGTCGCGGCGCGCGAAAGCGCCGAGCGCGCCGGCTTCGACCTCGTGGTGGCACGCTCGCGCATGGCTCGCGAAGGCGCCGAGCTCGTGGCTGGGCTGCTCTAGCGTCCGTCTCGCCTCGTGCCATGGGAGGCGTGAGGAAGCTGTCTCGCTCTCGGCGGCACGATCGGCCATGTGGCGCGGACGAGCGCGCACAAGCCATCGAGTGCCAGCTGATCGCAGCGGCTCCAGGTGGTGGCGAGCATCTCCTGTGCCTGCGGCGGCATCGTGCCGCGGGTGAGCCACGGCCCGCCGCGACGGATCAGCGGTCGCGCAGCCGCCCACACGACACCGTCGATTGCGGGGTGCGGCGCTGGCAGTTCGCGGGTGGTGCGCACGGCGGCGCGCGCGATCGAGGTGGGCTCCAGCACGTTCTCGAACATCTCCTCCCAGTAGCGCTCGAAGGCCCGGTAGTCAGGGGGAACCGGGCGCATGGTCAGTCCGTAACGCGCGTACCAGGTGATCGACTCCGCGTAGAGCCGCTCCTTCTCGCTGGCTGTGAGCGGTTTCCCGAAAAGCTCCTGTGTGGCGATCTGGGACTCGAAGAAAGTTGCGTGCGCCCAGTAATAGGTGTCGGGGTCGAGTGCGTGGTAGCGGCGGCCCGAAGCGTCGCGGCCGCGTATCGGTGGATGCTGATCGCGGACCCAGCGGGCGGTCGCCTCGCCATCCTCGTCGTAGACGACGCCGAGGATCGGGCCGGCCGAGCGGATCAGCCGCTGCAGCGGGTTCTCGAATACGTCGGAGTGATCGATCAGCGCGGCCGCGATCGCGGGATGCATGACCTGAAGGACACCGGCACGCTGCGCAAGGAGCACGCCGCGGATGTCGGCGAAGTACTTCCACGTCAGCGAGCCCGGGCCCAACGGGGCGCCGACGGGGGCCGGGCTGGTGAGATCAGATCGACGGTGGGACGGGGCCTCGGCAGGTGGTGTGGACATGGCCCAACGGTAAAGCGAGCGACCGCTCGCGTTCAAGTCGTATTCGTGAGATCCTCCACTTGTGGTGTCCACCCGCAGACGAAGCCCCAGCCAGGCACGATCACGAGCGATGGTCGAGCGCATCGTGAGTGCCGGTGCTCGCGTTCTCGAGGACAGCGGCTACCGGGACGCCTCGACCAACCGGATCGCGCGTGAGGCAGGCATCAGCCCCGGCAGCCTCTACCAGTACTACCCGGACAAGGACGCGATCGTCTCCGAGATCATCCTGCGGTTGATCGACGATTTCGCGTCGGCGATCACCCCGGCGTTGCGTGCGGCCGCCACCGAGCAGCCACCGGATGCGATTCGCCTGATCCTCGGCGCCGTACTCGACGCGCTGCAGCAGCAGACCGCGTTGTTGCGTGCGCTCGCCGATAGGGTGCCCGCGATCGAGCAGCAGGAGGCGCTGCGCCCAGTGCGCGGTCGTCTCGCCGACCTCGCCTTCCACAGCCTTGCCTCCCGCAGAGACGCTTTGCGTCACGCCGACCTCGAGCGCACCACGTGGATGATCGTCGAGCTCACCCAGCACCTACTGGTCCGCTACGTGCTCGACGCGCCGCCGATCGGGCGCGAGGATTTCCTGTCTGATACCTCGAGGATCGTCCTCGATCTTGCCTACCGAGCCGACCTCTGGACGGGGCTGTAAGCCGGAAGGCTCTCCGATCAGGCGGCCTGCGTGTGCTCTGCCTTGCGCAGCAGCGGGTGGTTGGGGCTGGCGCCCGGTCCGGGTCGCCCGATGGCGTCGCGTGCTTTCAGCTTGGCGCCACAGCGCTCGCAGATGCGATGCTCGTCGACCGCTCCGCCGCAGCCGCGGTGCTCGATCAGTACGGCCGGCCCGCCCTCCGGAGGGGCGTAGCGGTCGCCCCACTTCATCAGCGCGACGATCGTCGGCCACAGATCCAAGCCCTTCTCCGTCAGGCGGTACTCGTAGCGCAGCGGATGCTGCTGGTAGGGGGTCCGCTCGATCACGCCATGCTCCTGCAGTCGCTGTAGGCGCGTCTGCAGCACGTTGCGGGCGATGCCCAGGTGCGACTGGAGCTCATCGAAGCGCCTGAGACCGAGCAGGACGTCGCGCACGATCAGAAGCGACCAGCGCTCGCCGACCACCTCGAGGGCGCCGGCGATGCTGCAGGACTGGCTCTCGTAGTCGTTTCTGAGCATGTGAACATCTTAGCGGTTATCAGTTGCATGATGCAACTCTTGTGATATGGTCAGTTTCATCATGCAACGGAAATGGCGCATCTCACTAATCGTGTGTGTCGGGGTGTTCATGGCGAGCCTCGATCTGTTCATCGTCAACATCGCTTTCCCGGCGATCTCAAAGCACTTCGGCGGCGCGTCCCTCGGCTCGGTGTCGTGGATCCTCAGCGGCTACGCGATCGTGTTCGCCGCGTTGCTCGTACCGGCAGGGCGCTGGGCGGATGCATTCGGGCGCAAGCGTGCATTCCTGCTCGGCTTGGGGGTCTTCGTGGCGGCCAGCACGGCGTGCGCGCTCGCGCCGTCGGTTGGCTTCCTGGTTGGTGCGCGCATCGTGCAGGCGGCTGGCGGCGCGCTGATGCTGCCCACGTCGCTCGGCCTGATGCTGCCCGAGTTCGGCCCACACGAGCGCCATGTGGCGATCGGCGTGTGGGCTGCCACCGGTGGCATCGCCGCCGCGGCGGGCCCGCCGCTGGGCGGCCTGCTCGTGCAGGCCGACTGGCGTTGGGTGTTCCTGGTCAACGTGCCGATCGGCCTCGCCGGACTCGGCTTCGGCCTGCGCACGCTCACAGAGCGGCGCGAGCTCGGCTCCGGGCGCCCGGACGTGCTCGGTGCGCTTGCGCTGATTGTGGCGATCGGCTCGCTCGTGGTGGCGATCGTCAAGGGCCAGGAATGGGGTTGGGGCTCGCCGGCGATCATCGCGCTGTTCGCCGTGACCGCGGTGGGGCTGCCTGCGATCTGGTGGCGCTCTGAGCGTCATCCAGCGCCGATCATCGAGCCGGCGATGTTGCGCGTACGCAGCTTCGGCCTGGCGGTTGGCGCTTCCGTGCTGTTCTTCGCGGGCTTCGGCGCGATGCTGCTAGCGGGGGTGCTGTTCCTGACGGGCGTATGGCACGAGAGCGTGCTCACGGCCGGCCTGATGCTGTTCCCCGGGCCGGCGATGGCGACCGCATTCAGCGTGCCCTCGGCGCGGCTGGGCGCGCGTCTCGGCTACCGCATACCGGGGATCTTCGGCGCGCTGTTGTTCGTGGGCGGGCAGCTCTTCTACATCACCCAGACGGGCAACACGCCCGCCTATGCGTCGGAGTATCTGCCGGGGATCGCCATCAGCGGCGCAGGCGTGGGCCTGATGATCCCCACGCTCACGGGCGCAGGCGCCTCCTCGCTCGCACCCGAGCGCTTCGCGACGGGCGCGGCGGTGCTGACGATGGGCCGCCAGATCGGCGCGGCGCTTGGCGTGGCGCTGCTCGTGGCGGTATTGGGAACAAGCACACACACCGCCGCGGACTTCCACTCGGCGTGGCTGATCAGCGTCGCCGGAGGCGTTACCGCGGGTCTTGCGCTGGCGGCGCTTGGAGGGCCGGTGAGGCGGAGCGCGGCCGTGCCAGAGACGGAGCGCCCGGTGATCAGCGAGCCGATCGCCGACCCGCTGATCGCGGAGCCGCTGGTAATCGAGGACGCGGCATGAGTACAACGCGCGCGGCAATCGATGCTGATGGAGTAGGGCGTATGTCAGAGCGGACGCGCAGCTTCAGCTGGGATGACCCGAGCGCGACGGTTGCCGCGGGCCTGGAGATGACCGGGCTCGAGTGCATGCAGGCGATCGTGGACGGAACGCTGCCGCCGCCGCCGATCGCGCGGCTGTTGGACTTCACGATCGTGGAAGTGGAGGAGGGCCGCGCGGTGTTCGCGATGGAGCCGGCCGAGTGGATGTACAACCCGATCGGCTCCGTGCACGGCGGCATCGCCGCGACGCTGCTCGACTCGTGCATGGGCTGTGCGGTGCACACGACGCTTGCGGCGGGCGTGGGCTACACAACCACGGACCTGCAGGTCCGCTACATCCGCGGTATGAGTCACGCCACCGGCCGCGTGCTCGCGGAGGGGCGGGTGGTCCACAGAGGCCGGCGCACCGCCACGGCTGAGGGGCGGCTGTTCGTGGAGTCCGACGAGACGCTTCTCGCTCACGGGACGACCGGCTGCGTCATTCTGGGCTGAGCTTCAGGCTTCGGCGAACTTTGCCAGCGCGCCGGACGGGGCGCTCATGCTGTCGTCGCCGCGCTCCGCATGCTGCCAAGTGCCCGGTCGGTGAAGGAGCTCAGCTCGGCGGCGAAACGCTGCGGGTCGGTCGTGTGGGGGACATGGCCACTGTCAAATACGCTCAGCTCCGCTCCCGGGATCAGGGAGACGATCCGTCTGCCGATGCGTAGGGGGATGACCGGGTCGCGCTTTCCCCACACGACGAGTGTCGGTGCGCGGATCGAAGATGCCTGGCGGCGCAGATCGTGTTCGGGGGAGGCAAAGCTGCGCCAGAGCTCGCAGACGGCTCCCAGCCCCGGGTCTTTGCGGGTCGTCGCCACGCCGACGTCGCGGGCGCGGCGGTCAGCCTCGGTACGGGCGCGCATGTAGAGGGCGCTGAAGGCGGGGTAGACGGCGCGCAGGAAACGCGGGCGGCCCATCAACGCGCAGAACGTACGCACGAACGGCGAGCGGCCTGCGAAGCCGCCGCCGTCGACGATCACGAGGCCCTTGACCAGCTCGGGACGGCGGATCGCCAGCCGGGCCGCGGCAAAGCCGCCGACGGAGTTGCCGATCACCAGCGCCCCCTCGGGCGCGAGCTGGGCAATTGCCTGTTCGGTCACGTCGGCGATCCGCATCGCGCTCAGGGGCCCCTCGCCGGGTGGTGAGTCGCCGTGACTGGGCCAGTCCAGCGCGATCGTGCGAAAGCGCTCGGGCAGCAGCGCCCGCAGTTCGTCGTAGTCGTGGTGGTCGTGGGCGCCGCTGGGGAGGAGGAAGGCCGGGATGGCCTGCGGGTCGCCCAGTTCGTCGTAGGAGATGGGACCTGTGGAAGTGTCGATCAGTGGTGACATGTGCCGGAGCCTAACATATGACTGACCGGTCGGTCATTTAAACTGACCGCCTGGTCATATATGCTCTCGCCATGGGATCTCAGCCTTCCCTCGCCGAGGCTTCCACCGAGGTGGGGCACAAGACCTACGAGGCGCTGCTCGAGGCGGGGGTCAGGGTGGCCGAGCGGGAGGGCCTGGCCGGCCTGAGCGTCAACAGGGTGGTTGCCGAGGCGGGTGTGGCGAAGGGGACCTTCTATGTGCACTTCGCGGACAGGGAGGCGTTCGTTGATGCCCTGCATGCGCGCTTTCACGCCCGGGTCCGGGAGGCGGTGGCCTTCGCGACAGCCGGCATCCCGGCGGGAGCGGGGCGCATCGTGGCGGGTGTGGAGGCCTACCTCGACGTATGTCTCGCCGACCGCGCAATCAAGGCGCTGGCTCTGGAGGCACGTACCGATGCCGCGCTGACGGCCTCGATGTCAGCTCGTCATGAGAGCTTCGCCGCCTCGGCCATCCCCAGTTTCAAGGCGATGCGGTGGCCAGATGCGAGAGCGGCGGCGCAGCTGCTGGCGGCGATGACCTCCGAGATCGCCATCCGCGAGCTCGAGGCGGGGCGCCGGGTGCCGGGTGCGAGGCGCTCCCTGAGGCGGTTTGTGGGGATTCAGGATTAAACAGGAGCGACAATCGAGCGAAGGGGAGGGGATGAAGTACTACGCGGTTGCGGAGATGGACATAACCGATCCGGCCTGGATAAAGGACTACGTGGCGAACGTCACCGGCATTGTCGAGCGCCGCGGCGGCCGCTACCTGTCGCGCACGGTCACGATCGAGAAGGTCGAGGGCGAGCGTGCGGCCCCGCAGGTGATCGTGCTGATTGAGTGGCCCTCGAAAGAGGTGGCCGATGAGTTCTACGCGAGCGAGGAATACAGGCCCTACCGCGAGGCCCGCGGCGCGGGCGCGCGCAACGAGTTTCTGCTGGTGGCCGGGGATGACGTCAACGGCGTGGCACAGATCAGCGAGTAGACCCAGCCGGTGAGAGCACGCCTGGCGTGCACACGCCGTGAAGGATCAGCTCGACGTGACGGCGCCAGCTGGCGCCACCTGGCTCGTAGTACATCGTGGAGGTGATCCCGCACATCATCATCCCGAAGTCCTCGACCGTGAAATCCTCGCGGATCACGCCGGCGTCGGCGGCGCGGGAGATGATCCTGGCGAGAACCTCGGCGAGGGCCGCCTTGTCCTGCGTGATGCCCTCCCACTCCAGCTCGTTGGCGCCCATCATCGCGAGCTGAAACCCGGAGTCGCCCTCGACCGCTTCGGAGGAGGTGAAGATCATGCTCTCGAGCGCGGCCCGTGGATCGGGGATCTCCTCGGCGGCCTTCGCGATCTCGGCGAACTCCTGGAAGCGTTCCCGGACCATCGCGGTCAGCAGCGCCTCCTTGGTCGGGAAGTGGCGGTAGACGGTGCCGATGCCCACGCCTGCGTGGGCAGCGATCTCGTCCATCTGCACGTGCGGGCCCTCACGGGCGAACAGCTCGCGGCCCGCGGACATGATCCGCTCGCGGTTGCGGCGAGCATCTGCCCGGAGTGTTCGCTGGTCGGCTGTGATCGGATCCACAAACGGAATCTTAGCTCCGTATCGTGCTATAAACAAGTGGAACCGTAATTCCGCTTCCGGATCGCCCCCGGCTGCTCGACTCGTGGGAGGACCAGCATGACCACCACCAAGATTGACGATCGCGGCGCAGCGACGATCACCTCGCGCGCCCCCAGGAAAGCCGCCGACCTTAGCTCCAAACGCGGCAAGGACCTCGCGCTGGTGCTGCTGG
>JBEKAM010000089.1:0-14200 GCA_050015915.1 Solirubrobacteraceae bacterium | reverse complement strand
CTCCGCTGGTCATGCGCAACATGCAATGTATTTGGCGTCGGCGCGCTGAGCACCCATGCCACGCACACGATTACCGTCGATGCTCAAGGTCGCACGGGTGGGGTGACCGCCATCGAACCCGGCACCTATCACTCCGTGAGCGTAAGCGCCAACGAAGTCAAGGCAGGTACAGGCTGGACGATCCGTGTCACGGCCGGACAGTAGTGCTGACGCTCGAGGTTAGGCTGCGGCCAGTGCCTCCGCAAGGGCGTCCGGGCTGACGGCGAAGTGCTCAGGGAGCGTGACGTTGATGACATGATCGCGTTCGAGCAGCCACTTGGCATTGATGATGGTGAGCCCGATGACCTCGCCCTGGGCGTTGAAGCGGAGGACGTGCCCCTCGGGCGTCTCCTCGCTCACAGCGGCTGGCTGGCGATCTCCGAGATGCAGGTAGAGCACATCTCCCCGGTCGTCGTAGGAGGCGTGGTCGAAGGTCAAGCTGCCAATAGTCACTGTCATTGCGTAGTCAATCCCGGCGGATCTTTGCGGTTGGCGTAGGCGGTCACGATCCGTGCTGGTGCCTCAGTGAAGTGTACGACCACGAACAGCCAGCGGCTAGGGCCAAGATCGCGGCTGTAGTAGCGCTCCCGTCCGGGGCGCGGATCGATGCGCCGATGGTCCGGGGAGCTGACGGTCGCCATGATCTCCTCGCGATAAGGAGCCAACTCTCCGTGCTCGTGGAGAATGTGCTCCCAGCCCTCCTCATCCAGGACGATGACGCGTCCGTCGGGGTCGATCGTCTCGGCAAGCGTGCTCAAGCGCTCGCCGCCTCGTGGGTAACTGCCCAGCGCGGAGTGCGTTCCTCGCCATCCGGAGTGCGTTCCTCGCCATCAATATCAGCGGGCAGCTCTTGGATCGCAGGCACGCGAAGAGGCTACAGCGACATGCACGGGTCTCGCGCGCCCTCGCTGTCTGGCCCGCTGCTCCCCCTATTGCCTCCACTCGTGGGGTGCGGCGTGCGTGCGTCGAAGACCGACGCGGGATGCGTCAGGTGGACCTACTGCCCGCGCTCCGCTACGAGCTGGCCGCGTCGGAGCCTCAAAGTCGCTTGAACACAGGGCTTTAGCCTTAGTGCCCCCGCCAGGAGTCGAACCTGGATTTACCGCTTAGGAGGCGGTCGTCTTATCCATTGGACTACGAGGGCGCGGCCGTTCGCACTCGGCGATGGGCTCACGAGAAGGCTACCGGCGCGGTGCAGCGCAGCGCAGCTGGTTGACCACCGGCCACCCACGGCCACGTGACTACCGGTCGGGACGCTCCGGGTAGATCTCGTCGATGGTGCTCAGCGCCACGTATGGTGCCCCCGCTGCCTGCTCGATCGCGGCGCCGCCGCCGGCCAGGCGGTCGAGCACGCTGATCACACCGCAGATCTCATGACCGGCGTCCTGCAACGCAGCGATCGCAGCGAGGGTAGAGCCGCCGGTGGTCACGACGTCCTCCACCACCACACAGCGATCCCCGGGATCCAGCAGCGGACCCTCGATCCGTCGCTGCAGACCATGAGCCTTGGCGTCCTTGCGCACGAAGAACGCCTTTGCGCGAGCTCCTCCAGCGAGCGCCGCGCATGCCACCGGATCGGCTCCCATCGTCATGCCGCCGACCGCGGTGGCCTGCCACTCCGCGACCTGCGCAGCGAGCAGTACGGCAAGCGCCGCAAATCCCTCCGGTCGTAGGATCGCGCGCTTGGCGTCCACGTAGTACTGGGCGGTGGCGCCACTGGTGAGCGTGACCTCGCCAATCACAAGCGCGTGCTCGCGCAGCTCAGCCACCAGGCGTGCACGCGCGGCGGGCACATCGCTCGTATATACGTCCATGGTGCTCATTCGGCCCTCTAATCTAGCGGCGCGATCTCCCCGATACACAGCGGTGTGATCCCCTCAATCGCGAAACTTCTTCGGTTTGCCTCGCTTGCGATCTGCGCGATCGTGATCGCGTCGTTCGCAATCTTCGCGCTCAATCAGACCAGCACCGCCTCCAAGCACCAGTCCGAAGAGGTCAGCAACGGCCCATCGTCGGCTGTCACCGAAGCGGCAGGCAAAGCGTCCAAGGAACATGAGGGCAGCGTGCACAAAGTGATCGACGAAGCCTCCAGCCAGCTGACCTCGCCCTTCGCCGGGGTGGTATCGGGATCCAGCAGCGAATGGCTGACGCGCGGTGTCGAGTTGCTGCTCGCGCTCATCGTCTACGGTCTTGGCTTCGGCTACCTGGCGCGAGTACTGACCGTCAGGGTCTGACTACGGGCCGGCGTTGCTGCGTACGCGCGCGCTGCCGCCGCCGTCTTCGTTGTAGACGTCAACTGGCGTGCCCGTCCTCACCCACGCGTAGATCACAGGAGCGTCGGGGATCGGAACGCGTAGGCAGCCGTGGCTGGCCGCGTACGTGGGGACTTCCGCGTAGCCGTGGATCGCGTAGCCGCGGATGAAGTAGTTGGAGGCGACCCTCCCCTCGCTGTTTTCCCCCGGCGTCTTCTCATACACCTGGAAGCGACCGATCACCGTGGGCGTGGAGGGCTTGCCGGAGCTGGTCGTGTAGATCTTGTACACGTGCCCGCCCGGTTCGATCTCGGCCAGCACCTGCTTGGTGAGGTTGGCCTCGACGTGACGGCCGTCGCCCCGGTAGCGCACGTGGAAGCTCCCAGCGTGGCGCGCCAGCAGCTCGAACACCTTCGTGCCCGCGTAGGGAATCCGTTCGAGGCCCGTCATCTTGCGGTACGCAACCAACGCCTGCTCTGTGCCTTCGTCGAACACGCCGGTCAGTGGCACCGCGTAGCGAAGCGCGTTTAGCTCGGACTGCAACAGGCGCACCGATTGATCGTGAGCGCCCGGACCAACGTTCGCGTGGACGTAGCGAAACGACACCGAACGAGCGTCAAAAGCATCCTGCTGCGCAGTTGCCGTGTGCACCAAGCGCGCCTGTGCAAGCCCTGCATAGCGGCTGGAGAAACCTAGGCGCGCCTGTCCCGTCCCGTCGCTCCCGGGCAGCACGCTCACGGCCTTCGTTGCCACCTGGCGACCGTCTAGGTAAAGCCCCACGTCCAGCGTCTGGCCGGCGACATAGGGCGTAACGACGGCGCGCACGATCACACGCCGCCCCACCAGCGCAAACAGCGGGCTGCCACCGACGCCCTGCAACTCGAGCTTGGCCTGCCCGGCGACCGCCGCAGCGGGAGGGCTCGGCGTGGAACTCGGCGCCGCCACGGTTTCCGCTCCGGCCGCCGTGGGCGCCGCGGCGGCAAATGCGATCAGCGCACAGACCGCCATCAGACATTTGGCTCTCATGCGCAGATCTTATGCACCAAGGTCGGCGACCCGGGTCTCGGGAGCGATCAGGCCAAGGCGCTTACACGCGAGCACCACCGCGCCAATCCCCACCAGGGCGCTCACGATCAGCACCGGCGCCTGCCATCGCCAGTGCTCCAGACTGGAGAACGCGATCGAGTTGTTCAATGAGTGGGCGATCATGCACGGATACAGCGATCCGCTGTATCGGTAGAGCAGGCAGAGCCCAAAGCCGAGCGCCGCCAGCGGCAAGAGGTCGAGCACCGGCGCAGACTCAGCATGCACGCCGCCGAACACCAGGCCAGTGATGATCGCCGCAGGCAGCGTGCCCCGCCAGTTGCGTAGCGCCGTGAACATGTAGCCACGAAACAGGAACTCCTCGCACATCGGCGCCACCACGCATGTCAGGGCGGCGCTGAGCACGAGCAACGCCGTGCCTTCGTTTGACCCCAGCTGTTCGAGCGTCTTCTCTTCGCCCGGGTGGGTTACTGCAGCCCACAGCGCCGTCAACACGACGAAGGCAACCAGCAGCGCCAGGATCAAGCCGCTGGCAGACCACCAGCCGGCCGCAGGACGGCGCAGACCGAACTGCCATGAGCGCACCGCCCGCCCGCCGAGGTGCGCACAGTAGATGGCAGCGAGCACGAAGCCAAGGTCCTGCACGACGGTGTCAGCGATCGACAGGCCCGGCGGGAAATGACTGCTCGAGACTTTCACCCCGAGGAGCGCCGCGGGAATGTCGAGCAGCAGGCCACCCACCGCGGCGAGCACGATCCCGCCGACGAGCGCGATTGGAGCCGTCCAGGCGGGCCAGCCGGTGGTGGGAGACCGTGAGCGATCCCCCTCGGACGGCGGCTCGGCCGAGCTCACGCCGCCGATCGCCTGCATGTCGCCTGCCTGCATGTCGCCTATCGGTGGCGGGCCAAGACTCACGTTCATGCCACCCAATGCCAGGTGGCGAACTGGCCGACGAAGACCACGAGCAGTGAAGCCGACAGCACAAGTGCCGGTCTCTGCGCCCGTGGATGCTCACTGAGCCACGCCCCAAACCAGATCGCCAGCGGGAACAGCACGAGCAGGAAGCGTGGCAGCGACATCAGCGGTTCCGAGCTGACGGGGTAGGACAGCGGCAGCGCAAGCGCGGCCATCACGTAGGCGCCATACGCCAGCGGCAGCCTGCGGAACACCCCGATGACCGCGGGTATCGCCGCAAGCAGGAAGGCCAGCCCCGTGAGGTTGTGTCCAGCGCTCACGAACGGGCTGCCGTTGCCCGCGGGGAAGTACACGTGATGACGCTGGAAGGACAGCAGCTGGCGGGCCCCGTCGAATGCGGCCTTGACGGCATCCCACACGCCCAGATACGGCCCGGCGAAGTGTCTGCCCCATACGTGCTGGGCATGCAGCGGGGCAAGCGGTTCGCCCCCGGAGAGACCGAGATACGACCCGTACGCGATCACGCCCACAGGCAGCAGACAGAGCCACAGTGCGTCCGCTCGCAGGCGATAGCGCGGTTGAAAGCGCGACCGCGGCGGGCGCTCCAGTTCGGGTGCCCGATCCTCGCGCGGCCCGTACAGGTAGATCATCGCGGCTGGCAGCACGAGCACCAGGCCGGTGCTGCGGGTGGCACCGGCGAGCGCCCCGAGCACGCCCACCCACATCCAGCGACCGTGGCGAGCACTCCAGAAGAGACCGATCGACAGCGCCAGATACAGCGCCTCCGAGTAGACCGCCGAGAAGAAGAACGCCATCGGGGCGAACGCGGTGCACAGCACAGCGAGGCGCGCGGCCTCGCCGACACGATCGCCGGCCAGAGTCACGTGTGCTCGACGGCTCAGCTCGAGCGTCGTCAGGCGATGGATCCCGTAGAGCGCTAGCGCCAGCGCTACCACCGACAGCAGCACGCCCGCCAATATCGGTGGCACACCGAACCACGAGATCGTCTTCAGTCCCAGGGGATAGAGCGGGAAGAACGCCGTGCGGGAGGCCGTGTAGTACCCGAGATCGGGGCGATAGCCGTAGTGGGCGATCACCAGGTACCAGGCTGCATCCCAGCGGGCCGCCGGAGCCGCCAGCAGGTTCCCCAGCCAGCCAAACCCCCTGGTCACACCAGGAGGATTGAGCGTTTTGCGCAGCGGGCCGAAGCCGAATGCCAAAATGGTCCCCACGCCGGCGATCCAAACGAGCAGGCGCGAGCCCCATAGCGCACGCCAGCTCTCCCTCACGGCCGTCATGCGCGCCGGGTCCGTCCGCAATCGCGTCAACCAGCCCGACGCGGAGCGCCCGCGGGAGCGCTGCTCGGCCGCGTCCTCGGCGATGGCTGGGCGTACGGTCGGACTCAGCGCTACACGCTGCGTGCCGGCCGGCTCGACGGTGTCGGAACTCATGACGATCGGCACCGAGCGTAGAGATAACCGCGGTTGTAGGCGGCGGGAAATCACATCGTGCACGGTAATCTCGACTTTCCAGCGATGTCTCGACAAGCACGAAACCGCCGTCGCAACCACCGCACAGGCACGCGTGTTCTGTTCGTCGGCGCCAGCGTTCTCGCCATTACGCTCGTCGTCGGCGTGATCGCGGCTGTCGGCTACGTGTTGCACGTCGCCGACTCCGCTCCAAAGCTGTCCACGCTTCACCCCCTGCTCAGCGGCGGCTCATCACAGGTGTTCGCCGCCAACGGCGAACGCCTGGGCTTCATCCAGTCCGACGAATTGCGCACCCCCGTGAGCTGGAGCGAAATCCCCAGCGACCTCAAGAACGCCACCGTGGCGATCGAGGACCAGCGCTTCTACAAAAACGACGGCGTCGATGTGACGGGGATCTTCCGCGCGGCGATCAAGGACCTCACCAAGGGCGCCGCCCTGCAGGGAGGCTCGACGATCACGATGCAGCTGATACGCAACCTCTACCTCGGGGGCGACCAGCACACCCTCAAGCAGAAGATCATCGAGGCCAAGCTCGCGATCGAATACGAGGAACACCACAGCAAGCACTCGATCCTCACCAGTTACCTCAACAGCGTGCCGTACGGGACCATCGGTGGGCAGACGGCGGTGGGGGTGCAGGCCGCGGCGCGTATCTTCTTCGACAAGCCCGTGTCGCAACTGGACCTCGAGCAGTCGGCGCTGCTCGCCGGCCTGCCGCAGGCGCCATCACAGTACAACCCGCTGCTGTACCCCGCGGCCGCCAAGGAACGCCGCAACGAGGTGCTGGCGAAGATGGCCGAACTTCACTACATCACGCCGGCGCAGGCCAGGGAGACGGAGGCCGACCCACTGGAGGTTCACGCGGGCCACTATTACTCCGAACGTAAAGAGGACTTCTTCTTCGAATACGTCCATCAGCAGCTAGTCGAACGCTACGGCGCGAAAACGGTGGAACATGGCGGGCTGAAGGTCTATACGACGATTGATCTCAACATGCAGCGCCTGGCGCGCAAGGCGATCGCGGAAATCCTCAACGAGCCGGAAGACCCCGCCTCGGCGATCGTCACCATCAACCCTCACAACGGCGATATCGAGGCGATGGCCGAGTCCGAGAGCTATGAGCAGTCGCAATACAACCTCGCCGCCGACGGGCACCGGCAGCCGGGCTCGACGTTTAAGGCAATCGACCTAGCCGACGCGCTCAGCCGGGGCATCGATCCGTACACCACCGACTATTTCTCACACACGCTCGAACCGGGCTGGCTGCCTGCGGAACCGAAGTACAAAGTCGAGACCTTTGAGGGCACCTCACTGAACAAGTCGATCAACCTCGTGCAAGCGACGCTGACCTCTGACAACACCGTGTATGCCCAGCTGGCCGCCGACCTGGGCGAGGAAACGGTTACCCACACCGCATATGAGATGGGGGTCAAAACGCATCTGTCGAACTATCCAGCGGAAGCACTAGGAGGACTGACGCTGGGGGTGACACCGCTGGAAATGGCGGATGTGTACGCGACGCTCGCCGATGGCGGCTACCGCAACGAACCGATCGCTATCACCAAAGTGGTGTTCCCCGATGGCCACGTCGACAACAACTGGGGTGAACCGCACCGCGTGAAAGTACTCAGCGAAGCCGTCACCGCCGTGGAGACGAGCATCCTCCACGAAAACGTCGAGGGCGGTACCGCCACGCGCTCGGCGATCAATTGCCCGACGGCCGCTAAGACCGGCACGACCAGCGAACTGGTCGACGCGTGGCTCGATGGTTACACGCCCGACTACTCGACGGTTGTGTGGATGGGCTATCCCAACAAGCGCGTATCGATGACCGACGTGCATGGCGAGCCCCAACAGGGCGGCTATCTGCCCGCGGAAATCTGGCACGCCTACATGGCCGCGGTCACCGAAAACCAGCCTTGCGTCCAGTTCCCCCCGTCAAAAGAAGCCATCAACTACACCCCGTTCTATGGGAAGTACGCCAGCACAGGCGAGGCCGAAGCGAGCAAAGCAGCCGAACAGCTCGCCGCCGAACACCCCACTCATCATCGATCCAAGAAGCACGGCACAGGGGAACCGCAAGCCGGAGGCGGCCCTGTCGAAACCAACTCACCTGCACCTGAACGCAAAGCGCCAAGCGAACCGCACGTGCCGCCGGCAGCGCATGAACCATCCGTCAGACAAACAGGTGGGGCGCCCGCAGGCTGAGCAGCACCGCGCGATTTTTGCTCGACCAAGCCCCTTCTCAGCCCCAGCGCTGGTAGTTTGAGTCTCGATACAACAAAATCAAACGAACGGTCGGCTTCGCGCGCAGGCGCTTGCGACCAGATGGAGACAGCGTGGCAAAGGAGGACAAGGTTGAATTCGAGGGCGAGGTGATCGAGGCTTTGCCGAACGCGATGTTCCGCGTAAAGCTCGACAACGACCACGTCGTCCTCGGTCATGTTGCAGGCAAGATGCGCCGCTTTCGCATCCGCATCTTGCCGGGCGATCGCGTTCGCTGCGAGCTCTCGCCGTACGACCTCGATCGCGCGCGAATCGTCTACCGGCACCGCTGAGGGTGGCATCGCTGAGCGCTCACTGATCGAATCGATCGCTGCCGAGCTAAACAGCTCGCAGCAGGCAGCGAGGCTGATACGCGGGATCGGCGACGACGCAGCTGTAGTGCGGGCGCGGCCGATCTGCGTGACCTCGGTCGACGCTATGGTCGAGGGAGTCCACTTCCGCCTGGACGACGGTTGGGCCAGCGCCGGCGAGGTTGGGCACCGCGCACTGGCCGGGGCACTCTCTGACCTGGCAGCGATGGGAGCCGATCCAGGCGAGGCCTACCTCGTTTTGGGTCTGCCCGCGGGATTTAGCGAGCAACGCGCACTTGAGCTAGTGCACGCTGCCGAGGCACTAGCCGTGCAGACGGGCACGGCGATCGCCGGCGGCGACGTCGTGAGCTCACCGGTGCTCACAGTGTCTGTCACGGCGGTGGGCTGGGCGGACAGCGCCGAGGCGCTCGTCGGTCGCGATGGGGCACACGCAGGCGATCTCGTTGGCGTGACCGGTCGATTGGGCGCCGCAGGAGCAGGCTTGGCACTGCTCACCGGCCGCGCCAAGGGCTCCGCCCCCGCTACCCAAGCGGTGCTCGCCCGCTCGCGTCATCCGCTGCCGCGCCTGAAGGAGGGCCGCGCATTGGCTGCCGCGGGCGTACACGCGATGATCGACCTATCTGACGGGCTTGCGACCGACGCCGCTCATATCGCCCGTGCCAGCGGCGTGCACGTGCGCATATCGCTCGAGGCGCTGCCACTCGATAGCGGTGTGGCAGAGGTAGCAACCGAGCTCGGCGTGCCGGCGTGGCAACTCGCGGCCGCGGCGGGCGAAGACTACGAGCTGTGCTTCTGCGTTGGGGCGGGCGATCGCGAGCTCGTGGAGAGGTCGCTGCGGGAGCTCGGCGGAGCGCCAGTCACCTGGATCGGCGAAGTACTGGAGGGACCCGGCGGGGGCGTGACGCTGTCAGACGAGCGGGGAGACGCTGTGCGGATCGAGGGATACGAGCATGCTTTCTAGTGGGCTAGGCACCGCACGCACGGGGGCCGCAGCTACAGCGGGCTGAGCTTCGATCGGGTGCGCAATCGCACCGCCGGGCAGTAGGCGAGCGGCGCCCTCGGGAACTGTGCGCGTGAGCTTCGCGTAGACCAGCAGGCGTTTTTCGGCGCTGAACACGGGCGTGCACGCCGACAGCACCAGCCGGCTGTAACCGACCTGGGAGACCGCAGCCTGGACGTCGTTCGGCCACACGACACGCTGACCGGTGACGGTGTAGATGAAGTGGGCATAGGGCATATCGAGTTCGATGTGGTTGCCCGGTTTTAGGAAGTTGATTTCGCGAAACGGCGCCAGGTAGGTAGTGCGGTGCCCTGCGATCGCAGTCGTTCCAGGTATGCCGGGGAAGTGCGTTTCTTTGTAGATGCCGGGCCCTTTAATGAGGTCACCGGTGTCGGTGCCATCCACGACCACATAGCTCGCGTTGACCCGGGGAATCCAGATACGCCCGACTGGAGCGCCATCGCCGGAATGACGTTCGAGCTGTCCTGCCAGGTAGGCGATGCGGGCGCGCTCATCTGACAAGCTGGCCAGCGCGACACGCTCCACGGGCGTGGGCGCGGCACGTTCGACCTTGCGCAATTCACCGTTCAGGTGGCTCTGTTCCAGCAGCGCATATAGCGCTGTGATCGGCTCCTGCCACACCAGCGTTACCACCGCATCGAGCAGCGCCAAAGCACCGACGAGGATCAACGCGACAGCAGCCACGCGCAAGACGCGGGCCCTCGTGGGACGGCGATCATCCGGCTGCCGCACGCCCCCGGCTGGTGCTGTGGTGAGTTGGAGCTCTGACACCGCTCACTTATAGTCGCAGAGCGGACTCCGTACCACCAAGCGATCCCGGTCCCGCGTAGGTCATCGGTCCACGGATAGTGACATCAATCCGCTCGCCCGGCAACGCACCGGGAACGTCCGGAATGGGGGTGAACACGAGCATTACAGCGACGGCAACGCAGCCGAACGCGACGCTCCACAGGATCGCACCGACGAGCCCCATGTAGCCCCCGGCCAGCAGGAGCACGCCCGTCCACGCGACCTCACCCACTCCCAACCCAAGCTGGTGGGCGTAGAAGGAGATCAGCAGTGCGAGCGGTAGTACGCCGAGCGCCACTAGCACGAGCGACGCGGGACGGCGGGAGCGCCCGCTCAGTCCCAGCGCATCAGGGGAGGCGAGCACCAGCCACAGGTGTAGCGCGGGGACGGCCAGTAGCGCGGTCAGTGGATTGCCGATCCATGCAAGCCACGCGACCACGAGCGCGACAAGCAACATCGACAGGCCAGCTACCTCCACAGACGGGCGCGCGCCCCAGCCCATACGTCGAACGAGCACCACCCACAACAGCCACGCAAGTGCGAACGTGAGCACAATCGCCACCACCGCGGTGACCGCCTCTCCCGCGAACGGGAGGGCGCTTGAAAGGACCGGCCCAAAGGGCGTTGCACCGAGGATGCCGAGCCAACCGAGCAGGTAGGCGAGAAGAGCGCAGCTGAAGAATGGCAGGGCGCAACTGAGCGTCCACAGGATCCAACGCCCAGCCGCCAAACGCCGGCGCCGCGCGCGTGCGAGACCGTCCACAACGGCAACCAGCGGCGGCAACAACAGCGCGAGCACAAGCAACCGCAGCACCCACATGGGCATCGTCTTGTGCGCCAGCAGCAACCCGGTCTGCATCGCTGGGGAGACGTTGGGCGCGGTGTCGAGGGCATCCACAGCGCTCAGCGCCGCACGACCGAACCCTTCCAGGCGTTCCATGCTCACCGATTCCTGTGGCGCGGGCCCGCGTTCTCCCGAACTCTGGATCAGCACTGCCGGCAGACCACCAGCGTTCAACACCGCCTGTTCACCGAGCGCCATTGGAAAGACGAGGTGCGCGAGCTGCGCGAGCGCGCTCGGTTCGCCAGGGTGGTTCACCACCTCCTGGATGATCGCTTCGTTGACCGTACGCTGGAGCTGCAGAGGAGCGGAGCCCAAGCCATCGGAGAAGGGCACAACAAGTGGCCGCTTGGTGGCCGTGCCAGCGACGTCCCCCAGCACAATCGCCGCGTCGGGTGGCCCACCACCAGCGCTTTCGGCGGCGCTGCCCCCGATCGCTGCGAGCTCGCCTGCAAGCGCCGATGCCCCCGCCGAGCCACCGCTACCGCCGCTGGTAGAGGCGAGGATGATCGTGCGCTTGGTCTCGCGGGCGGCGAACACGCGCGCCAGCTCCAGCAGCGCCGCTGTCCCCGACAGCTCGGCCCGCGCGCCCTGCGCGGCGGCGTCCCGATGCGCGACGATCACGATCGGCGGGGCACTTGTTGATCCGGGTCGCTGCGCGATGACGTTCGTCAGGGTTCGTTCGCCATCGATCGTCTGCGCTTGGAAGCGAAAACTGTGCACCGAGAAGCCGCCACCAGCCGTGCCCCCCAGTCCTTCGAGCGTGCGCGCGACGTGCCCAGCCAGTTCTTGATCGCCTGTACTACCAGGGCGCCGCTGCGGGAAATGCGCGGCCATGCTCCCCAGTTCGGCGAATGCCGGCGCACCTTCGAACGCGTCGGGAGCGAGCGTGGAGGTGAGCGGCGCCGGACGAGCGCCGAGAGAGAACGCCGCGATCGCCAGCACGAACAGGAACGGCACGAACGCCGCTCGATACAGCCGCCCGTTGAGCATGTCTAGACCATAACCAGCACGTCGGCTCCGCGTGCGGGCTCCAAGATCGAGCCCCGCGGCACGTGTTCAGCACTGCGCATAAACACTAGCGGTGGGTTTTTGCGCGCGGTTAGGTATCGTGCCGGCGCGTGCTCCAGCCCGTCGCCGTCGCCCACAAGACGCTCAACGATTACACGCACATCTGCGGGCGCGAGCTGATCGCCGAAATTCGCGAGCTGGCGGAGCCGCTGAAGGGCCAGCGGGTGGTGCATATATCGGCCACGGCGTTCGGAGGCGGCGTCTCGGAGATTCTGTACACACTCGTACCGCTGATGCGCGACGTCGGCCTGGACTGCGAGTGGCAGGTGATCTACGGCCGCGAAGAGTTCTTCAACGCGACCAAGCTCATGCACAACGCGCTGCAGGGTGCCCCCCAGGATCTCGACGAGGAGCAGTGGGCAACATGGCTGCGCTACAACGAGATGAATGCCGCCGAGCTGAGCGGCGGTTGGGATGTGTGCCTAGTTCATGACCCACAGCCGGCAGCGCTTTGCCAACTGGTGCCGGAGAAGGCCAAGGGCTGGGTGTGGCGCTGCCACATCGACGTGTCAACCCCAAACCCAGACACGATCAGCCGCCTGCTGCCGTACATCCAGGAGTATCCGCAGTCGCTGTTCCACATGCAGGCCTACGTGCCCGAGGGCATGAAGGGCCACGTCAACGTGGTGCCGCCGGCGATCGACCCGCTGACGCCGAAGAACATGGCGCTGTCGCCCGAAGACGGGGCCTTCGTGTGCGGGCAGTTCGGTATCGACGTCGATCGGCCCCTGATCTGCCAGGTCTCGCGCTTCGATCCGTGGAAGGACCCGCTGGGTGTGATCGACGCCTACCACCAAGTCAAGGAGCAGATGCCCGACGTGCAGCTGGCGCTGGTGGGCTCGATGGCCAGCGACGACCCGGAGGGGTGGGACTACTTCAACGCGACCGTCGCCCACGCCGACGGCGACTCGGACATACACATCCTCAATAACTTCAACAACGTCGGCGCGATCGAGGTCAACGCATTCCAGTCGCACGCGGACGTGCTGATCCAGAAGTCCACCCGCGAGGGCTTCGGGCTGACCGTCTCGGAGGCGATCTGGAAGGCACGCCCGTTCGTGGGAGGCAACGTCGGTGGCATCCCGCTGCAGATCGACGACGGGGTCACCGGCTTTCTCGTCTCAAGCCCCGAGGAATGCGCTGAGCGCACGCTGGAGTTCCTGCGCGACCCCGAGCTCGGCAGGACGCTGGGCAGACGTGGCAAGGAGCACGTCCGCGCGCACTTCCTCACCCCGCGCTACCTGCGCGACTATCTACGCATCTTCAACGAGCTCCGCGAAGCATGACCGACGGGCCGGCACAGCGCCCTGCGCTGGTGCTGGTGAGCAACCGTGGCCCGGTGACGTTCCAGCAGGGCGGCGAGATCCAGCGTGGCTCCGGCGGCCTTGTGACGGCACTGACGGGTCTGGCCTCGCACAGGGACGCGATCTGGATCGCGTCGGCGATGAGCGAGTTCGACGCGGAGGCATCTCGCGAGCACGAAGGGCGCGCATTTCCCGTGCGCGCTCCCGGTGGCGGCGAATACCAGGTGCGTCTGGTCGTCAGCGACCCTGACGCGTACGACCGCTTCTACAACGTGTTCGCCAACCCGATGCTGTGGTTTATCCAGCATTACCTGTGGGATCTGTCCAACGCGCCGGACATTCGCCGCGAGGAGGTCGAAGCGTTCGAGTTCGGCTACAACGTCGTCAACGAAGACCTCGCTCGGGCGGTGGTGGAGCAGCTCGAGGGCACCGCCGAGCCGGTGGTGATGGTTCACGACTACCACCTGTACACACTGCCCGACCTGGTACGCCGTGCCCGGCCGGACGTGTTCCTGCACCACTTCATCCACATCCCGTGGACGCAGCCGGACGCGTGGCGGGTGCTGCCAACGCGGATCCGCGAGGAGATCTACGCGGGTCTGCTGGCCAACGACATCATCGGCTTTCACACCCGCTCCTACAGACACAACTTCCTGCAGTGCTGCCGCGATCTGATGGACCTGGACGTGGACTTCGAGCGCGGCCTGGTGCGCTTTGGGGAGCGCGAGGTTTGGGTGCGGGCCTACCCCCTGCCGATCGATCATGAGGCCACCCGTCAGATCGCGCAGAGCACGCGCGTGAAGGAATTCGAGGAGGAGCTCTTGCGCCGCCGCCGGG
>JBEKAM010000088.1:0-14280 GCA_050015915.1 Solirubrobacteraceae bacterium | reverse complement strand
GATGAACTTCGTCAAGCCGGACATCGCCACCATGTGCGTGGGCGTAGCCATGTCGATGGGCTCGCTGCTCCTCGCGGCGGGCACCAAAGGCAAGCGGGCGGTGCTGCCAAACTCGCGCATCCTTATCCACCAGCCCTCAGCGGGATTCGAAGGCCAGTCCACGGATATTGAGATCCACGCGCGTGAGATCCTCAAAGTGCGCGAGTCGATCGACGAAATTTATGCCCAACACACGGGCCTCTCGCAGGAGCAGGTGCGCAAAGACATGGAGCGCGACCGCTTCTTCACCTCCGAGCAGGCCGTCGAGTACGGCCTGGTCGACCGCGTGCTCCAGAGTCACTGAGCGCGGCGGCTCAGGCGATCGCGTGCTCGATCGCTCCCAGGCGCTCGATCTCGATACGCACGACGTCGTCTGTGTTGAGGAACTTGGGCGGGTCTTGACCCACGCCCACCCCTGAGGGTGTGCCCGTCAGGATCACATCGCCCGGCGCGAGCGTGCAGGTCTCGGAGATGAACTCGATCAGCTCCGGCACTGTGAAGATCAGGTTGCTCGTGTTGGAGTCCTGGCGCAGCTCGCCGTTGACCCATGTCCTCAATGCGAGGGTGTGAGGGTCTGGGATCTCATCCGCCGTGGTGATCCACGGACCGAACGGGCAGAAGCCATCGGCGCCCTTCGCGCGCGTCCACTGCGGCTCGCGGCCCTGCAGGTCACGGCCGGTGACATCGTCCGCCACCGCGTAGCCCGCCACAGATCGTCCCGGGCCCATGATCACCGCAAGCTCACCCTCGTAGTCCAATCGGCGAACCACCTGCGGACAGTGCACAGGCGCGTTCGGCGGCGCTGCCGAGGACGGCAGCTTCATGAACACCAGCGGCTGCTTGGGCGTCTCACCGCCCGTCTCCCGTATGTGGTCCGCGTAGTTCAAGCCGATGCCAAAGATCGCCCGCGGCTGCGGCACCGGTGCAAGCAAGCTGACATCTGAGAGTGCCCACGACTCACCCTCCACCGGTGTCGCCTCCGGGTCCTCCAGGCGGTCGAGCACCGTCAGCTCCTCCAGCGCATGCCCGTAAACGCGCTCCTCGCCGGGCTCTCCTCGCACCTCCCCCGCGCGGGGAGTGGTGGAGCCGGGGACAAGGAATGTGGCCAGGCGCATCTGGACGGAAGGCTATCGTCGCTTGCTCGCATGGCCAGCATGACCCCTCTCGAGCGCAGCGCCCTACTGGCCATCGCTCTGCTCACCGCGCTCGCCGGCGTCGCCAACTACAGCGCGTGGTCGGCCGTGCCTCGCTTCGCCATCGCCACGCTCGCGCTCGCGGGGCTTGCGTGGGTGGTGTCGTTTGCCACCGAGCAGCTCGGCGAGCGCTTCGGCCCGGGGGTGACCGGCATGATGCAGTCGACACTCGGCAACCTGCCCGAGCTGTTCGTCGTCATCTTCGCACTGCAAAAGGGCGAGCTGGTGGTCGCACAGACCGCCATCATCGGCTCCATCCTCGCCAACGCGCTGCTCGTGCTCGGCCTCGTCATCGTCGTCGGCGCCAGGCGCTCGCCCGACCGCCTCATGCACTTCTCAAAGCGCCTGCCCAGGGACACCGCCACCTTGCTGCAGGTGACCGTGTTCATCATCGTGCTGCTCGGCCTGTCGCTCGCCACCCACGACCCCGCCAGCCACCACGTCAAGGCCATCTCCATCGTCGGCGCCATCTGCCTGCTCGTCGTCTACATGACCTGGGTCGTGCCCTACCTGCGCTCCGATCAGGCGCCGGGGGAGGTCCAGGACGATGAGACAGCGGTAGCCGCAGCAGACGCTGCATCCGGCGTGGGGGAGGCCTCTGGGGCGAGCACTGAGCCCGAGCGCAGCGGGCCGCGGCTCGCGCTTTCGCTGACCATCACTCTGCTGATCGGCGGCGGCGTCGCCTCCGCGTTCGTGTCCGAATGGTTCGTCAACGGTCTCGAGCCTGCCATCTCCATCCTGCACATCTCCCAGGCGTTCGCCGGCCTTGTGATCGTCGCCATCGCAGGCAACGCCGTCGAGAACACCGCAGGCCTCGTGCTCGCGTTCAAGCGACGCTCCGACCTCGCCATCTCCGTCGTAAAAAACTCCGTCGCGCAGATCGCCGCGTTCCTGTTCCCAGTGCTCGTGCTCGTGTCCTTCGCCCTCAACACCACGCTCACGTTCGCCCTCGCGCCCGTATACATCGGTGCGCTCGCGCTCACAGCGCTCGGCCTGTGGCAGGTCACCGGCGACGGCGAGGCCGCCGAATTCGAGGGATGGGCGCTCGTCGCCCTCTACGTGATCCTCGCCACGCTCACGCTGTACGAGTAGTCGAAGCCACGCCCCCGCCTCCACATCCAGCTGCTCGCCCTGGCCAAGCTCCACCAGGAACACGTTCCCGTGCCCATGCAGCCACACCAGCGCATCCCCATTCGTCGCCCGGAACTTGTCCATGAAGAAGCCCGAGCCGCCCAGCACCATGTTCTGCACGCCCTTGATCCGTTCAAACGTGTAGTCCAGGTTGTCCGTCGCCGCCAGGAACTGGTGCTCGCGCACATCCAGCCCTTCGCCCTGGCTCAAGTGCATCGGCACGCACTGGCCTGGCGAGTCGCGCGAGAACGCAATCCGCCCCGAGCCCGACGTACGCGTCACAAAGAACTCCAAGCCAGCGATCTTGCGCTTGATCGCCCCTGGCAGCTTCTTCAGCTCCACGTTCAGCTGCGTCTCCTTCCACAGCAGTGTGTGGTGCTCGAACATCACCTGCTGCCCACTGATGTCGATCTGCAGCTCCGGCACCAGTTCGCCACGTATGTGGTAGGTCACCCCCGCAAACGACTCGTCGTGGGCGCTCACAGGGATCGGCTCAGGCAACGGCATCGCGCGTGTCTCCTTCTTTAGGTGGGCTGGTGGTCGGCTCGTCGCGGCAGCAAGTGGGTAGGTCGTTCGCCTGCAAGTCGGGAACACAGCGGCAAATACGCCCGTCGAGCTTCTCGCTTCTCCTCGCTTCCGTCAATACCCCCGCCAACGTTTATGCCGCTCGCGCATGCTCGCGTGTTCCCCGGACGCAAAGCGCGCTAGACTGCTTTCCACCTCGCGCCTGGGCGGGGTTTTTCTTCGCCCGGAGCCGCTTTCAACTTACGACGCAGGGATTTCACACCATGGCCCGCGGAGACGTGCGAATCGCTATCACCCTCGCCTGCGAGGAGTGCAAGCACCGCAACTACCAAACGAATAAGAGCAAGCGCAACAACCCAGACCGGATCAGCTTGCGTAAGTACTGCCGCTGGTGTCGCAAGCACACCAGCCACCGGGAGACCCGTTAGCGCGGGAGCGCTGTCGTGGCTCGTGACCGCAAACGTGCAAAGCAGCGCCGCCAGCGCGGCGTCGCCGCTGGTCGCCGCGCGCCCAGTGCCGACCCCACGGTCAACGGCGCCCACGCGGGCGCCGATGCCGTCGAGCCCGCATCCACCCACGCGGACGCGCACGGCACGATCGAGCGGGCCGACCTGCCGGGCTCACTCGACCACGCAGGCGCCGAGGTCGACGAGTTCGATGCGGCGCTCATACGCGGCGCCGGCGGCGTGCCCGTCACCGACGACCAGCTCACCGAAGTCGAAGCCGAGGCCGAGGAGGAAGCCGAGGATGCGCTGCAGGAACCAGCTGAGGTGGGCGGGGCCGGTAAACCCGGCGGTGGCGGCGGGGTCGGTGGCACAGGTGGTGGCGGCGGTGGCGATCTCGCACGGCCGTCCGGTGCTCCCCTACGCGGCGGCAACCGCGCCATCGGCTTCCTGCGCGCCAGCTGGGCTGAGCTCCAACGCGTCCAATGGCCCGATCGCCGTCAAGTCTTTCAAGCGACAGCCGTCGTACTCGGCTTCGTCGCCGTCGCTGGTCTCTACCTTGGCGGCGCCGACTATGTCGCCAAGGAATTCGTCGAACTCATCTTGTAAGGAACGCTGAATCTGAATGTTTCGCTGGTACGTCGTCAACACATACTCTGGCCACGAGAACAAGGTCAAGCACAACCTCGAGCACCGCGTCATCTCGCTCGGTCAGCAGCGCGCTGTGCGCAGCGTTGTCGTGCCCACCGAAGCCGTGTCCGAGATGAAGGACAACCAGAAGGTCACCGTCGAGAAGCGCACCATGCCCGGCTACGTGCTCGTCAACATGGAGCTCAACGAGGACTCCTGGGGCGTCGTCAAGGGCACCCCCGGCGTCACCGGTTTCGTCGGGGCCTCCCAAGAGCCCGTGCCGCTCACCCAAGTTGAGGTCGACCGCCTGCTCCACAAGGAGGTCGCCACCGCCACCCGCACCCGCGCCCAGTTCTCCATCGGCGAGTCCGTCAAGGTCGTCTCCGGACCCCTCTCCGACTTCTCCGGCGAGATCTCCGAGATCAATGAGGACGCCGCCCGGCTGAAGGTGCTGGTATCTATCTTCGGGCGCGAGACTCCGGTCGAGGTGCAGTTTGATCAGGTAAAGAAGCTCTAGGGATTACGAGGACGAGCGATGGCTAAGAAGGTTTTGACGACTATCAAGCTGCAGGCCAATGCTGGGCAGGCGAGTCCTGCGCCGCCGGTCGGTCCTGCGCTGGGTCAGCACGGGATCAACATCATGGAGTTCTGCAAGGCGTTCAACGCCCAGACGCAGAGCGAAACGGGAACCGTCATCCCCGTGGTGATCACCGTCTACGAGGACCGCTCGTTCACGTTCGTCACTAAGACCCCTCCCGCCGCCGTGCTCATCCGCCAGGCCATCAAAATCAACAAGGGATCGGGCGAGCCCAACCGCGTGAAGGTCGGCACCATCACCCAGGGCCAGCTGCGCGAGATCGCCGAGCGCAAGCTCGACGACCTCAACGCCCACGACGTCGACCAGGCCGCCAAGATCATCGCCGGCACCGCAAGGTCCATGGGCGTGGAGGTCGCGTCATGAGTGCCCACGGGAAGCGCTACTCCGAGCTACTCGCCAAGGTTGACCGCGAGCACGAGTACCAGCCTGCTGAAGCAATTGCGCTCGTACGCAGCCTCGGCAGCGCCAAGTTCGACGAGTCCGTCGAGGTCCACGTCCGCACAGGTCTCAACGTGCGCCACGCCGACGAGCAGCTGCGCGGCACCATCGCCCTGCCAAACGGACTCGGCAAGGACGTCAAGGTCGCCGTGTTCGCTCAAGGCGACAAGGCCAAAGAGGCCGAAGACGCCGGTGCCGATGTCGTCGGCGCCCAGGATCTCGCCAAACGCATCCAGGAGGGCTTCGACGACTTCGACGTCGCCATCGCCACCCCCGACCTGATGTCCGTCGTCGGTCAGCTCGGACGCATCCTCGGCCCCTCAGGCAAGATGCCAAACCCCAAAGTCGGCACCGTCACCATGGATGTCGGCAAAGCCGTCGAAGAGTCCAAGTCCGGCAAGGTTGAGTACCGCACCGACCGCAACGCCATCGTGCACCTCATCATCGGCAAGGTCAGCTTCGACGAACGCAAGCTGCTCGAGAACTACGCAGCCGTCATCGAAGAGCTCACCCGCGCCAAACCATCAGCTGCAAAAGGGCGCTACCTGCGCTCCATCACGCTCGCCTCCACCATGGGCCCAGGCATCAAGGTGGACTCTTCCAAGACACGTGAAATCACTGAGGAGGCGCCCGCGGCTACCATCGCCGCCTAGCGTCACTCCCACAGGCCACCAGAGACCCCCGGCAGCCAAGCGCTCAAGCGCAGCAGAAGACCGGGACAGGAGCCCCATGAACCGAGACCAAAAGGCAGCGGCGATCGCTGAGATCGCCACCAACATCGACGAGTCCGACGCCGTCTTCGCCGTCGACTACCGCGGCATCACCGTCGCTCAGGTTGCTGAGCTACGCGCCACGCTGCGTCAGTCAGACGCCACCTTCAAGGTCGTCAAGAACTCGCTCACCGAGCGAGCCGCCGACCAGGTCGGCGCAGAGGCGCTCAAGGACTTCCTCTCCGGTCCAACCGCTCTCACATTCGTGCGCGGCGACGTCGCCACCGCCGCTAAGGCTGTCGCCGACTACGCTCGCACCACCCAGCTTCTGCCCTTCAAGGGTGGGCTCATGGATGGCGCCACGCTCGACGTCGACCAGATCCGCACGCTCTCGCGCCTGCCCTCCCGCGAAGTTCTCTATGGGCAGCTCGTCGGCGTCGTCGCATCGCCCATCGGCGGCCTCGTGCGCTCCCTCAACGCGCTCATCAGCGGTCTCGCCGTTGCTCTCGGGCAGGTCAACGCCAAGAAGGAGTCCGGCGAGATCCCCGCCGGTGCCGCGCCTTCAGCCGCTGAGCCCGAGGCCGCTGCCGCTGAGGAGCCCGCCGCCGACGCTGAGCCCGCCGCCGAGGCTGCGCCAGCCGCCGAGGAGGAGGACGTGCCAGACGAGGTGGCGCGAGCGGAGGACACCGCAGAGGCACCACCCGAGGACAAAACTGAGCCGGAGCAACAGCCCTCCGTTACGGAGGACAGGCAGGACGAGCCGGCACAAGCAGACGACAACCAAGCGGACGTCTCGGCTGAGAGCCAGCCCGAGGACGCCGAGACGACCAAGGAGGACTGATACATGGCAACCAGCACACAGGATTGGATCGAGGAGCTCAAGGGCATTTCCGTGCTCGAGCTCGCCGAGCGCATCAAGGCGCTCGAGGAGGAGTTCGGCGTATCCGCAGCCGCCATGGCTGCCCCCGCCGCAGCCCCCGCCGCAGGCGGCGGCGACGCTGCTGCCGAGGAAGAAGCCAGCACCACCGTCGACGTCATCCTCGCCGGCGCAGGCGACAAGAAGATCCAGGTCATCAAGGTCGTGCGCGCCGCCACCGGCCTCGGTCTCAAAGAGGCCAAGGCACTCGTTGATGAGGCTCCCAAGCCCGTCAAGGAGGGCATCGAGCGCGAGGAGGCCGACAAACTCAAGCAGGAACTCGAGGAGGCAGGGGCTTCCGTCGAGCTCAAGTAAACGCGGCGCTACGCCGTCCCTCTTTCGGCCGCGACTTTCGCGGCGGCCGAAAGAGTGACGGCTTCGCTTGGCGGGGCTAGCCGCGGTCCTGCTCGGCTTGTACGCGCTGGTCTGCCAGGCGTTGCTGGCGCTCGCGGATTGCTATGTGGCGCTCTCCCATCTCGCGCCGGAACCGCTCGTAGGCGCTGCGCTCGTGCTCGGTGCGCGAGCTTGTGATCTGATCAAAGGCTGCGCGCTTCACTTCTTCTCCCAGCCGCATCGCGTGAGCCTTGGCCGCGCGCTTGGCCTCTTCACGTATCGCCGCCGCTTGCGTCTTCGCTGCGCGCTTGGCCTCTTCGCGCGTTGCCGCCGCTCGTGTCTTTGCGGCACGCTTAGTGTCCTCCCGCTGTTGGCGCGTGTGCTCGTGTGCTCGTCCGCGTATCTCGTTCCAGGTGCTGCGTGCCTGCTCGAGTGCATCCATCACCTGCTTGCGCGCCTCATCGGTCGCGAGCGCCGCCTCGCGCAGTTGCGAGCGTGTGCGTGTGCCCTGCGTGAGCAGGCTGAACGACCACAGCCCCGTGTCAAGTAGACGGGCCGAGCGCTCGAGGTCGGCTGTCACCGCCTCGCTCAACGCGCGGCCGCGCAAGCCATCTTCGATGTGCCGCACGTGCGAGCGCATCACCACATCCGTCAGACCAACGATCGCGCGTGCTGCAATCGCCGGCTCGGGCTCCCGCGGGTCGAGCTCCGCGTGACGTGCGAGCTCAACTGTCGCCACCTCCACTAGACGATCCTGCAGCTCCAGCCACGCCGCGCGTAGCGCTGGTGTCGTCTCGATCATCTCCAAGAACAGCGGCAGCAGCAGGTGCAACTCGTCCGGCAGATCCTCCAGACGCCTTGCATCCTGCTCGAGCGCGCGCAGCATCGCGCGAGTCGGCGACTCGCGCGGCTCACGCTCACGCAGTGCACGTGCCAGTCGCGCCTGGCCTTCGTCGGACTCGTCGAAGACGAGCGACTCCTTGGTGGGAAAGTAGTTGTAGACCGTCTTCTCCGAGACGCCCACGATCTCAGCGATGTGAGCGACCGTCACGTGCTCGAAACCCCGCACCAGGAAAAGCGTCGTCGCGACGTCTGAGATCTGCTGACGCGTCAGACGCTTCTTACGCTCACGCAGCCCCTCCTCGGGATGCAGCTCGCGAGCCCAGCGCTCCCGCAGCTCTCTCGCGCGCGCATAGCCGGCTGCCATGTCCGTGCCCATCTCCGCCACCAGCATGCTCATGATGCGATCGCTGCCCTGCAGCCCTTGCAGCTCCTCAGGCGCCGGCGCTGGAGCACTGCTGTCGAGGTCGAGGTCAGCCATGCCTCAAGGCTAACAAGATTGCTACAGTTGCAGAAATTTTTCAGTTAGTGTAAGTTCTTGTCCATGACCGATTCTGCTCCCGCAATCGAAGCCCACGCTCTAACAAAGCGCTTCGGCGACTTCACCGCCGTCGACGCACTCGACCTCCACGTCGCTACAGGCACCGTCGTTTCGCTGCTCGGACCGAACGGCGCCGGCAAGACAACCATGGTCAGGATGCTGGCCACGCTGCTGCGTCCCGACGCCGGCAGCGCGCGCATCGCCGGACACGACGTCGTCAGCGAAGCCGACCGGGTCCGTGGCGTGATCTCTCTTACCGGCCAATTCGCCGCGCTCGACAAGAACCTCACAGCAGTCGAGAACCTGCAGCTGATGGCGCGCCTACGTGGACACCATCGCGCCAGTGCACGCGTCATCGTCGAGGAACTGGTCGACCGCTTCGACATCGCCGAGTTCCGCGACCGGCTGGTCAAGAACCTCTCCGGTGGTCAGCGCCGCCGCGTCGACCTGGCGGCCGGGTTGATCGACAGGCCGCAGCTGCTGGTGCTCGACGAGCCCACCACCGGCCTCGACCCGCGCAGTCGTCAAGTCGTCTGGTCGACCGTACGACAGCTCGTCGCTGACGGTGTGACGCTGCTACTCACCACCCAGTATCTGGATGAGGCCGACGCGCTAGCCGACCGCGTTGTGCTGATCGACCACGGCCGTGAGATCGCCGCGGGTACGCCTGCACAGCTGAAGACCAAAGTGGGCGAGCAGCGCATCGACGTGGTCGCCGCCGACACCGCCGCGCTCGATCTGCTCGTTGACTTGCTCGGTGAGCAGTTCCACGCGAGCGTCGCGCGCGAGCAGCGCACCGTGTCCATCCCTGCGCCCGATGATGCCGCCGACCTCGCACGCGTGGCCGGCGCCGTGCGCGACAGCGGCATCGCAGTGGATGAGCTGGCGTTGCGCCGGCCCACACTTGATGACGCCTTCCTGGCGCTCACCGGCCACCCCGCAAGCGAGCAGTCCGCGACCGCAGACACCGAGCCGACCGTAGAGGAGGTTGCCCTATGAGCACCAGCGCCCCAGCGATCCGAGCAGAGCGTCCCGGCTTCTTCCTCGGGCGTTACCTGCGCGACACGATGCTGCTGACCGTGCGCAGCTTGCGCGCGATCCCGCGCGTGCCTGAGCGTTTGCTCGACGTGACGATTCAGCCGATCGTCTTCATCTTGCTGTTCCTCTACGTGTTCGGCTCCGCCATCCACGTCACCGGCATCAGCTACAAGGACTACCTGTTCCCCGGCATCATCGGCCAGTCGCTCGCCTTCGGCATCATCGGTGCCGGCGTCGCCACCGCCAACGACATGAGCGAAGGCGTGATCGATCGCTTTCGCTCGATGCCAATCAGCCGCTTGTCGATCATCACCGGACAGGTCATGGGGCAGTTCTGCGAGGCGCTACTCGGGATGACCATCGTCGTTGGCGTTGGGCTGGCGCTCGGGTGGAGCCCCCACGTCACCGCATTGCACCTCCTCGAGCTGGTCGGGCTGATGGCCTTGGCCATGTTCGCCTTCACGTGGGCGGGCGTCCTGTTCGGGATGCTCGTCCGCTCCCCCGACGCCATGCAGGGGGTCGGCTTCATCGTCATCTTTCCTCTCAGCTTCATGGCCGGCACATTCGTGCCAATCGCCGGCATGGACGCCGTGCCGCGCGCGATCGCCGAGTGGGACCCCATCTCCGCCCTGGTCGCCAGCGTCCGCGGGCTCACCCAGGGGACCACCAGCAGCGGCTCATGGCAGCTCGCGCACCCGGAGCTCGCAATGGCACTGTGGTGCCTGCTGATCCTCGCCGTCGCCATGCCGCTTGCGCTGCGCCGTTTCAACCGCACACTCGCCGCCTAAAGGTGTGTCTTTAGGTTTCGCTCACAAACGCGCGTTTTCCGGTAAAGTCCACTCCGCTAGCCGATAGTCGCAGCCGCCCTAAGCACCGAGGTCGCGCCACATACGCGATTTTTCGAAGGGCGGGGTCCGTGAGCGCTGGTGGCCCTTCGGGGTACGGATAGCCTGTGCTATCTTTCTTAGTCGCGCTTCGGCGCCCTCCTCTGCCCGTGTATCGCCCTCCGAAGGAGTCATTTCTTGGCTGCTGTAGACGCTCTCCGGACGCGCAGGACCTTTGCGCGCCTGAATAAGACAGTTGACGTCCCAAACCTGATTGACATTCAGCGCCGCTCGTTCGCGTGGCTTACAGACCCCGCCACCGGCGGTCTGCGCGAGACGATCGACGACATCTCCCCGATCGAGGACTACACGGGGAACCTCGCAGTCCAGTTCGGCGAGTTCACCTTCGATGAGCCTGTCGCCTCGCTTGACCAGTGTCGTGAGAAGGACCTCACCTACGCTCGCCCGCTGACCGTCACCGTCGCGTTCATCAACCGCGAGACGGGAGAGATCCGTGAGCAGTCCGTGTTCATGGGCGACTTCCCGTGGATGACCGAGCGCGGCACGTTCGTCATTAACGGCACCGAGCGCGTCGTCGTCACCCAGCTCGTGCGCTCCCCCGGCGCGTACCTGATGGAGCCGAAGGACCGTGAGAAGCAGGTGTTCATCGCCAACCTCATGCCCGCCCGTGGCTCCTGGCTGGAGCTCGAGATCGACAAGAAGGGCAAGGTCTTCGTACGCATCGACCGCAAGCGCAAGCTGCCCGTCACGGTCCTGCTGCGTGCGATGGGCTACGCCGCTGACGAGGAGATCCTGCGCCTGTTCGAGAACTCGCTCTATATCCGCAACACGATCGAGGCGGACACAGAGATCACCCGCACCGAAGAGGGCGCGCTAATCGAGCTGTTCAAGAAGCAGCGCCCCGGCGAGCCGCCGAGCGTTGACAACGCCAAGGCGCTGCTCAACCAGCTGTTCTTCGACCCCAAGCGTTATGACCTCACCCGCGTCGGGCGCTACAAGCTCAACTCGCGTCTGGGGCTCGACGTCGACATCGACACGCGCACGCTCACCCACGACGACATTCTCGCGCTCGTGCGTGAGCTCGTCTCGCTGCCCAAGCGCCTCGGTCTGCCCGAGGACGGCGAGATCGAGATCAAAGACTATGCCGCCGAGGCCATGAGCATGCCGCGGGAGCCCGTCGCCGAGCACCTCGACGAGTACGAGCACTTCGGCAACCGCCGTCTGCGTACCGTCGGCGAGCTGATCCAGGAGGCCTTCCGCATCGGTCTCTACCGCATGGAGCGCGTCGTGCGCGAGCGCCTCACCACCGAGGATGCCGACACGATCACGCCGCAGACGATCATCAACATCCGTCCTGTCGTGGCGGCGCTGAAGGAGTTCTTTGGCTCCTCGCAGCTGTCCCAGTTCATGGACCAGACCAACTCGCTCGCCGGGCTCACCCATCGCCGACGCCTATCCGCTCTGGGCGCCGGAGGGCTGACGCGCGAGCGTGCGCCGATCGAGGTGCGCGACGTGCACCCCACCCACTACGGGCGCATGTGTCCCATTGAGACCCCCGAGGGTCCGAACATTGGCCTGATCGGCTCGCTGTCCTCATTCGCCGAGGTATCCGAGTACGGGTTCGTCACCACGCCCTACCGCGTGGTCACCGACGGCGTCGTCACCGAGGAGGTTCGCCGCCTCGACGCCACCCAGGAAGAGGAGCTGCTGATCGCTCAGGCGAACACGCCCGTGGACGAGAAGACCGGCAAGCTCAAGGGCACCGAAATCCTCTGCCGCACGCAGGCCGGTCAGTACGTGACCGTTGGGCCCAAAGACGTCGACCTGGTGGACGTCTCGCCCGAGCAGATCTGGTCAGTGGCCACCGCCATGATCCCGTTCCTCGAGCACGACGACGCGAACCGTGCGCTGATGGGTTCGAACATGCAGCGCCAGGCCGTGCCGCTGTTGAAGTCCGACGCGCCGCTGGTCGGCACTGGCATGGAGCGTCGCGCTGCGCTTGACACCGGCGACGTGTTGCTGACCAAGAATGCCGG
The DNA here is from genome assembly GCA_050015915.1 of Solirubrobacteraceae bacterium. GTDB lineage: Bacteria > Actinomycetota > Thermoleophilia > Solirubrobacterales > Solirubrobacteraceae > Palsa-744. The sequence continues at coordinate 2,024 of JBEKAM010000088.1, read as the reverse complement.
CACGGTTGAGTACATCGACGCCAACCAGATCGTCATCCAGACCAAGGACGGCAAGAAGGACGAGTACGAGCTACAGAAGTACATGCGCTCCAACCAGGGCACACTGATCCATCAGAAGCCCCTCGTCTCCACCGGCCAGGTTGTTACGGAGGGCGACGTGCTCGCCGATGGCTCCTCCACCGACAAGGGCGAAATGGCGCTCGGCAAGAACCTGATGGTCGCGTTCATGTCCTGGGAGGGCTACAACTTCGAGGACGCCATCATCCTGTCCAAGCGCCTCGTGCAGGACGACGAGCTCACCTCCATTCACATCGAGGAGTACGAGATCGACGCCCGTACCACCAAGCTCGGCGAGGAGGAGATCACCCGCGACATCCCCAACCGCTCAGAGGAGTCGCTGCGCAACCTCGACGACCGCGGCATCGTGCGCGTCGGCGCAGAGGTCATCTCCGGTGACCTGCTCGTCGGCAAGGTCACGCCCAAGGGCGAGACCGAGCTCACCGCCGAGGAGAAGCTGATCCGCGCGATCTTTAAGGAGAAGGCGCGCGAGGTCCGTGACACCTCGCTAAAGGTCCCGCACGGCGAGGGCGGCGTGGTGATCGACGTCAAGACGTTCAGTCGCGACGCCGGCGACGATCTGCCGCCCGGGGTCAACGACCTCGTACGCGTGTTCGTTGCCAAGAAGCGCAAGATCTCCGAGGGCGACAAGCTCGCGGGCCGTCACGGCAACAAGGGTGTCATCTCCAAGATCGTCGACCAGCAGGACATGCCGTTCCTCGAGGACGGCACGCCCGTCGACGTGATCCTCAACCCACTGGGTGTGCCTTCGCGCATGAACGTCGGTCAGATCCTCGAGACACACCTCGGCTGGGCTGCCGCGCAAGGCTGGTATGACGACGGCACCGAGGCATACAAGGAAGCCGACGCGAACGCCGGCAAGCGCCGCGTGTACATATCTACACCAGTGTTCGATGGTGCCACCGTCGCCGATGTGGACAATGCGCTCGTCAAGTGGCAGGACGCCCACGAGGGCCGTATCCGCATGGACGTCGACAAGTCCAGGCGTGTCGGTGAGCAGGCGTCAGGAAAGATGACGCTGTTCAACGGCCGCAGCGGCGAGCCGTTCGCCGAACAGGTGACCGTTGGATACATGTACATCCTGAAGCTCCTGCACCTCGTCGACGACAAGATCCACGCGCGCTCAACCGGTCCGTACTCGCTCGTCACCCAGCAGCCGCTGGGCGGCAAGGCGCAGTTCGGCGGCCAGCGCTTCGGTGAGATGGAGGTGTGGGCGCTGGAGGCATTCGGCGCCGCCTACACGCTGCAGGAGATGCTCACCATCAAGTCCGATGACACCGTCGGACGGGTCAAGGCCTATGAGGCCATCGTCAAGGGCGAGAACATCGCCGAGCCGTCGATCCCCGAGTCGTTCAAGGTCCTACTAAAGGAGATGCAGTCGCTGGCGCTCGACGTCAACGTGGTCTCCGAGGAGGGGCAGCGCGCGGAGATGCGCGACGAGGACGACGACCTGCTGCGCGCAGCAGAGGAGCTCGGCATCGATCTCTCAGGCGTAAGGGCCCTGGCAGGCGATGGCAGCGAGGAGGAGCCCGCGGCCGTAGTGGAGGCCGCCGAGGATGGCACCGAGGCCAGCGCCGAGGATGACGACGACGGCGCTGAGGACGTTGACGACACGGAGGACGTGATCGGCGTAGAGGACCTACTGGACGTCGACGCGACGGAGGACATTGACCTGGAGAGCCTCGCCAGTGAGGAGTCCCCCGAGGAGTTGCCCGATTCACCCGCGAGCGAAAGCACAACCAGATGATCGACATCAATAACTTCGACGCCATCGAGATCAGCCTTGCCTCGTCAAAGCAGATTCGCGGCTGGAGCTCCGGCGAGGTAACCAAGCCGGAGACGATCAACTACCGCACGCTCAAGCCCGAGAAGGATGGCCTGTTCTGTGAGCGTATCTTCGGTCCCACCAAGGACTGGGAGTGCTACTGCGGCAAGTACAAGCGCGT
>JBEKAM010000087.1:0-14323 GCA_050015915.1 Solirubrobacteraceae bacterium | reverse complement strand
GGAGGTTCTCCATCACTTGATGAAATCCGACCCGGCCGACCTGATGGCGGTGATGTTCGACGGCGTCGACAAGCTTCAACACCTGTGCTGGAGGTTCATCGATCCTGCCAGCTACCCCAAGCACCCAAGCGCGTGGGAGCGCGAGATGATCACGCTGTGCGATCGCTACTTCCGTTCGCTCGACGGGCTGATCGCCGGGATCGTCGAGGCCGCGGGCCCCGAGGCAACCGTCGTGCTCGCATCCGATCACGGCTTCGGACCGACTCGGGACGTGTTTCACGTCAACTCGTGGCTGGAGCGCAGCGGCTACTTGACGTGGGCTGATGGGCAAGACGGGGACGGTCGTGGCGACACCGAGGTGGGGTTTGCGGAGATGACCCGCCACGTGCATGCGCTCGACTGGTCCCGGACCGTCGCCTACGCGGCAACGCCATCGAGCCAAGGAATCCACATCGTCGACCGCGTCCCCGGCAGCGAGGAGCCGATGCCACGGCAGGCCCGCGCACAGCTCACCGAGGAGATCGCCGCCAAGCTGCGCGACGTACGCCGGCCCCACGATGGGGCTCTCCTGGTCGAGGAGGTCTGGACGCGCGAGCAGGCATTTGCCGGACCGTTTGAAGATCTCGGTCCCGACCTCTCGCTGGTGCTCGCCGACGGCGGCACATTGTCGATCCTTCCCTCCGAGACGATCGTCGCTCGCCGACCCGAGGCCCGCGGCCATCACCGCTGGGAGGGCATCTTCCTGGCGGCCGGCCCCGGCATCCGTGCCGGGGCATCGGTGGAGGAACTGTCGATCGTAGACGTGGCGCCGCTGCTGTTGCATCAACTGGGCCTGCCGGCACCCGAGGACATGGCGGGCAGCGTGCCAGAGGCAATCTTCGAGCCTGGTGAGCTCGAGCGCCGCCCTCCACGGCGCGTTGCCGCACCAGCGCCGGCGCTCGCATCGAGTCCAGCCGCCAAGGTCGAGCTCGATCCCGAGGAGCAGACCGCCGTGATGGAGCGGCTGCGCGCACTGGGGTACGTGGAGTGAGCAGCGAGGTAGGCAGCTGATGCCGAAGGCAACGCTCCCCAGTGGCGTGCGGATTCACTACCAGCAGGTCGGCGATGGCCCCGACCTGGTGATGCTCCATGGCCTGACCGGCAACCTGGCGGTTTGGCACTTGCGGATCGTGCCCGAGCTGGCCGAGCACTTCCGGGTCCTCACCTACGACCTCCGTGGCCACGGCCACAGTGATGCGCCGCCGTCTGGCTACACGCTCGGGGCGATGGCCGACGACTTGCTGGCGCTGCTCGATGAGCTTGAGATCGAGCGGCCGCTGATCGCCGGACACAGCTATGGAGCTGACATTGCGCTCTATCACGCGCTGCTGCGGCCGGACCGAGTACATGAGGTGATCGCGATCGAGGCAGCGCTGCCGGCGCTCGAGGCGAGTCGGCGTCACGACGGCTGGGTCGGCTGGTCCTATTGGGCGCGGGCGCTCGAGGAAGCCGGCCATCCCGTTCCAGCGGACAAGCGCTCGGACATGCGCTACATGATCAGGGCGACGATCGACCTCCCCAAGCAGTGGGGGCCGCTAAAGGGCCTGCCGCGCAACCCCAAGCCCCTGCTGAGACTCCTCGACGAGACGACGCTCGCGGAGGACTACCGTGACGTCGGCGAGCTGACACTCGAGCGCATCGGCTCGATCCAAACGCCGGTCGTGCTGATGTACACAGAGAGCTCGGCCTTCATCGACACCTTCGAGTTCCTCAAAGAGCATCTACCCAACGCGCACGGCGTACTGCTGCCGAACAGCGAATGGGGCCACTTCGGCCCAATGGAGCAACCGGACCTGGTCGTACGGCACATCGCCGAGCGACTGCCGGGAGCTGAGCCGATCGAGATCGTGAGGGACTGATGCACGGGATCAACAAGGGCAGACCAGGTCGAGCAGGCGATGCCGTGATTGTCACCGGCAGCGGCACGGGCATCGGCTTGGAGACTTCGCTGCATCTCGCCGCGGTGGGCTTTCGTGTGTACGCGACCGTGCGCAATCCAGATCAGCGCACAGGGCTACTGGCCACAGCCTCCGAGCGTGGCGTGGAGCTCGAGATACTGACGCTGGATCTCACCGACCGCACGAGCATCGCCGCGGCGATCGCCACCGTCGTGAGTGACACGGGGGGCATCTTTGGGCTGATCAACAACGGAGGCGTCGGCCTACGCGGATGCACCGAGGACTGCTCAGAGGAGGAGATCCGCCTGCTGTTCGAGACCAACGTGCTCGGCACGATCGCGGTCACACAGGCGGTGATCCCGCACATGCGCAAAGCGGGCTGCGGGCGGATTGTCACGGTGTCCTCGGTGGGCGGACGCGTACCCGGCTTCGGCGTGACCATGTACTGCGCGAGTAAGTTCGCCCAAGAGGGATTCGGCGAGGGGCTCGCGCAAGAGCTTGCCCCGCACGGGATCCAGTCGGTGATCGTCGAGCCGGGCATCATCAAGACGACGCGCTGGTCGCGCCATCGCGGCACGGCGGCACAGGCGAACGACCCGAGCAGCCCCTATCACGAGCTGTTCTGGGCGAGTGAGGCGATCGCGGACAAGCTGGTCGAGCGCTCGCCGACGCGCCCCGAGCATGTGGCGAGCGCGATCGGAGAGGCCCTGCGCGCCAAGCAGCCGCGGATGCGTTACGTGGTGGGTCGCGGCGCATCGCTGGTGATCGCCCTGCGACGTTACATGCCGCAGAGCCTGTTCGAGCGGTTGTACTTCGGCGGGCACATTCGCCGAGTCGAACGCCGCGCCAAAAGCGGCGATGCAGCACCGAGCATGGAATCGAGCGGATGAACAGCCGCCGCTTTTTGATCACGCTGTGGCCGTTCACCGGCCACCTGCTGCCTCAGCTGAGCATCGCGATGGCGCTGCGCGAACGCGGTCATGAGGTCGCGTTCTACAGCGGCGAGGCCGTCCGCGACCCAATCGAGCGGGAGGGCTTTGAGCTGTTCCCATTCCAACGTCTCGACCAAGAGCGCGCCTTTGCGAGCATGCGCGCGGTCGATACGGGCGACCGCCGAGCCCGCCCCGGCAAAGGCCGGCTGCTGCCGCTCCTGCGGGACTGGCTGGTGGAGACGATCCCCGACCAAGTTGCGGATCTGCGCGATGTGCTCGGGCACTGGCACGCAGACGTGATCGCCACGGACCTGTCGCTGTGGGGGCCGATCCTCGTCCTGTGGGAGTCGGAGCGGATCCCCGTGGCGCTGTCCTCGACCTTCATGGGACCGCTGATCCCGGGCCCGGATGCACCCGCGTTCGGCTTCGGGCTGCGTCCTCCCCACGCCCCGTGGAGCCGGCTGGGCGCGGCTGCGCTGACGCGCTTGACCGAGCTGGGCGCGAGCGGGATGCGCAGGCGGGTGGACGAGCTACGCGTGCAGTATGGGCTGGCGCCGCTGGGCGAATCGGTCAACAGGTACACCGCGCGCCTACCGCTGTACATCGTCGGCAATCTCCCCGCGCTCGACTACAACCGCCAGGATCTGCCCGCGAGCGTGCATTACGTCGGCAACTGCATCTCCTATCCCGACCCAGCCGATACTCCGCAGTGGCTGGAGAAAATCCCCACCGAGCGTCCGTGGGTGCACGTGACCGAGAGCACGCTCGCATACGGCGAGCCGTTTCTGCTGCGCACGGCAGTCGAGGCGCTCGCCGATCAGCCCGTGGAGCTGATCATCACAACCGGCGATCAGCGCGAGACGATGGCGCTCGGCCCGCGCGTGTCCGCGTCGAATGTGCATGTGGCCCCGTGGCTCAGCCACGGCGAGCTACTGCCGCGTTGCTCTGCCCTGGTGACCGTCGGCGGAAAGGCGACTGTCCTCGCCGCAGCCGAGGCCGGCGTGCCGATGGTGGTGGTGCCGACGACCTGGGACAAGCCGGACAACGCCCGCCGGGTCACCGAGGCCGGTGCAGGCATCCGACTCTCGCCGCGCCGTTTGAGCGCTGAGGGGTTGCGGGCCACGGTGCTGGAGGTACTCGACCAGACCTCCTACCGCGAAGCGGCAAAGCGCTTGGCCACCCAGCTGGCTAGCGCCCCGGGGCCACCGCGCGCAGCTGAGCTGCTCGAGCAGCTTGTGCCTGTTGGCCATCCCGGCAACGAGCCAGCGCTCCTCGATCGAGCATCGACATGAGCACGCTCGAGGCTGCCGAGCACGTCGGTGCCCGTACCGATCCGTTTGTGGCCGCGTCGTCAGCCGCGATTCCACGCCGCCCACGGCTGCTCTCATACGTCGGGCGTTGGGGGCGTGCGCGGCGATGGCTCCCGGCCGACGCCATGCGCCTGCTTGATGTCGGCTGTGCCTTCGGCTACGGCTCGGCTGCAGTAGTCGCACGGGGGCCCGAAGGTCGTGTGATCGTTGGCGTGGAGCGCGACCCTCAGCTTCTGGCTCAGGCGCACCGCCAGTTCTCCTGGCTGCCGATGGTCGACGGTGACGTCGGTGAGCTACCCGTCGCGGACAGCTGCGCGGACGTGGTGCTGTTGCTGGATGTGATCGAGCACATCGCCGCACCCGAGCGTGCACTCGCTGAGGCCCACCGTGTACTGCGCCCGGGCGGGACGCTCATCCTCAGCGTGCCTCACCGAGGAGCCACCAGCTGGCTCGACTCGGTGAACCTCTACGCCGCGATGCGACGGCGCCGTCCGTCCTGGCCGACGCTGGACGGCATGGTCTCCACCGAGGACGGACAGCATCACCACTTCACCGTCGCCGAGATCTGCGCGCGGCTCGAGCCATCGTTCGCAGTTGACCAGGTCGCGCGCACCGGATTCGGCCTGCAGGAGCTCGTCAACCTCGCGATCCTGATGGTTCAAGTGCCGCTCCGCGCGCCACGTGCAGCCAGGCTGCTGATGCCGCTTCACCTGCTCGTCTACATCCTCGACGACAGCATCCCGACAGGTAGATTCGGATACCACCTCGCGGTACGTGCGCGCAGCAACAAGCGGGACGGCGAGCTGTGAGCGCTCGTGTCCTGTTCTGCTGTTGGCCATTCGAGGGGCATGTGTTCCCGCAGTTGAGCATGGCCCTGGCACTCCGTGAGCGAGGTAACGAGGTCGCGTTCTACACGGGTGGGCGGCTCCGCGAGACGATCGAGCAAGAGGGCGTGCAGGTCTTTCCGTTTGCACAGATCGAGCCCGCTTGGCTGGGTGTGCAGGAGCGCGAGCGAGAGGTCGGAGGCCGCCGCCAGTCACTACGGGTCCAGCACCAGGCGTTTCGCGCGTGGCTGGTGGAGACGATTCCCAGCCAGGTCGAAGATCTGCGGGCGATCATCGGCGACTGGCAAGCCGACGTGCTCGTCACCGACGCTTCGATGTGGGGGCCGAGCCTGGTGTTGAACGAGGCGCTGCCAATCCCAGTCGCGCTTGCCTCGCCGGTGATCACGGCGGTTATTCCCGGCCCGGATGCGCCGCCACCGGGATCTGGGCTCCCACCAGCGCAAAATGCCCGCGAGCGAGCACGTGCGTGGGCGATCACTCACGCGACGCGGCTGCTGGGGCGTGGCCTGCGGCGACGGCTGGATCAGCTGCGCGCCCAGTTTGGACTTCCAGCGATGGGCTGCGGCGTCAACGAGCGCTGCGGACAGCTGCCGCTCTACATGGTGCTGAGCGTCGGCGAGCTCGACTTCAATCGGCGCGATCTACCAAAGAGTGTGCACTACGTGGGCGCTTGCACATGGCATCCGCCGGAGCCGGTGGGGACGAGCGAATGGCTCGATCAGCTACCGAGGACCCAACCGTGGGTGCATGTCACCGAGGGAACCTCCCACTACCAGGACCCCTTCGTCCTCCGTGCCGCTGTAGACGGGCTGGCTGATGCACCGCTCGAGGCGATCATCACGCACGGGCGCGATCGCCGGCCAGAGGAGCTAGGTCTCGACACCACGGCAGCGAACGTGCACCTGGCACCGTGGCTCAGCCACGATGCCCTGTTGCCGCGCTGCCAGGTACTTGTAACGACCGGAGGAGCGGGCACGGTGATGGCCGGATTGCAGGCAGGAGTGCCGCTGGTAATCGTGCCGACCACATGGGATAAGCCAGACAACGCCCAGCGCGTGGTGGCGGCCGGTGCAGGTTTAATCCTGCCCGCGCGGCGTTGCACACCGAGGAGCCTGCGCAATGCCGTCGAAACTGTGCTCATGCAGCCGCGCTATCGCGAAGCCGCGCAGCGTTGCGCAGCGCTGCTGGCACAAGCGCCCGGACCCTCCGGAGCGGCCGAGCTGATCGAAGCGCTAGCTCCCCCACAAGCTAACGGGAACCAGCAAGCGGCGGGTCAGCAAGACATCGAAAGGACCGTCAGGTGAACCCTTCTCACACAGCGAAGCGTTTGCTCCCCGCACTGTTGGCGCTTGGCTTCCTGCTCGTGCCCGCTTGCAGCACAACCGCGGCGGGCTCTGCCGGTGAACACGGGATCGTACCGATCGCCCAGAACGGCTTCGGCGAACACGACAACTCATACGCGTGGTCGATGGGCTGGTTCAAAGACAAGCTGTACGTCGGAACCGGCCGCGATGTGCTCTGCGTCGAAGACCAGACGACCCAGTTCTACGACCCGAACCTGAACTACTACGTACCCACCCCGCAAGCAAACGTGCACTGCCCCGCAAACCCCTACGCCATGGATCTGCGGGCGGAGATCTGGCAGTACACGCCGGGTTCCAATGCGTGGAAGATGGTGTACCGGTCCCCCGCCACCGAGCGCAACCCCAATGAACCGGGCAGGCGTGTCGCAAGCGACATCGGCTATCGCGGCATGGTCGTCTACACCGACCCCAAGGGCAGACAGGCTCTCTACGCAGCTGGCCTGACCGCCGATGAGTACCTGCCGCCGCTGCTGAAGAGTCACCCGCCGCGAATCCTGCGCAGCTACGACGGTGTGCATTGGGAAGCGCTGAAGCTACCGAGCGTGATCGTCCACTTCCCCTATGGAACCCTGCGGCCGATGGGCTTTCGCTCACTGGTCGAGTGGAACGGACGCCTGCTTGTGACGGCAACACCAGACCTGACGGGCGATGGGGCTTTGTTCGAAATCACGCACCCGTGGTCGCCACATCCCGGCATGGTGCAGGTCAGCCCGCCCAACCTGGACATCTTTGATGTTGCCACGTTCGACGGCAATCTATACGTCGGGTGTGGAAACGCTAAGACGGGCTACTCGGTGTGGGAGACCAGCGGCAAGGGAGTTGAAGTCGACGGTCTGTATGCCCCCTACCCATTTGTCTTCACACCGATAGTGACCGGGGGCGCCGGACGCGGTGCGGCCATGACCTCTGTGGTCTCGATGCACGTCTATCGCGACGCGTTGTATGTGGGCGCGAGTGGCTGGTACAACAAGAACACGAACCCGCGCTCCGAGCTCATCCGGATCTATCGAAACGGCGTATGGAACGTTGTGGTCGGAAACCCCCGCCGACTCGAAGACGGCGAGATGGCCTACCCAGTAAGCGGGCTCGAAGACGGATTCGGCAGCTTGTTCAATGCTCATTTCTGGCGCATGAACGCGGCTGGCGGCGGCCTTTACGTCGGAACTAACAGCTGGAGCTATCTTCTGAAATCGAATAAAGGCGACGCATGGCTGGGGGATCTCGTCGCGGGCGCGGCTGGATATCAGCTGTGGGGTACTTGCGACGGTGACGACTGGTTTGCCATAACCCGCAACGCATTCGGCCACAGCGAATACGACTTTGGAGCGCGAACGCTCCAGCCGAGCGGACCCCAAGGGGAAGATCTGTACATCGGCAGCGCCAACCAATCGCAAGGCACCACCATCATCGATGACAAAGAACCTATTTGCTCGTCGCTGATCAACCGCGGAGCCACAGTCGCACCTCCGAGTGCGCTAATCGCGGACACTGTGCACAAGGGAACCCTGCTGTCCTGGAAGCCTTCCCCGTCGGCTGTCCGCTACGACGTCCTGGCGGCACCCGAAATCACAGCGACGGTCTATCTGCAGGCGCCGCCAACCAACGCCAATGGCTTCCAATTCGAAGGCGCACTGCCAACCGTGACCGAACCCGAAGCTCCAGGCAGCGTGCCAGTCACGCTCAGCCTACCGGGCGCCTTTGAACAGGTCGCGACAACTACCGAACCTTACCTCCTGCGAGCGCCTGGTCACTACGTCTACCAAGTAGTGGCGGAGAACGCGGCAGGCGTCGCCTCCACGCCCTCGAACATCCAGGTCGTGCCCACCCCGGAGCCTCCGGCGACTTTCAGCGCGCTTGCGCAGGCACTCGGCGGACCCGGAGCTACTACCGCGCGCGCAGGGTCCGGGTCACGGCTGCAGCAGCTGCTCGATGCGGCCCAGTCGGCATGGAATCGGGGTGATCATCCGGCAGCGCTACTCAGCTTGGAGCACCTGCAGGCCGCCGCCGGAGCAGGCAGCGAAAAGTCCATGCTCGCCGAGCGCCTCGAACGAGCACTCAAGTACACAAACGTGGCGGGTGGGCAGTGACCATGACCTCGCCGAGCCACAACACCCTCGAGAACCGCCAAACGGCTATGAAGGAGGCACCTGCAATGTCGATCAGAATTGCCCTGGCCGCGCTGCTCGTAGTGGCCGTCGCGGCGATCTTCCCAGCCATGTCAGCGGCGACAATCGCACCAAGGCTGGTGCTCAACCAGAGCGCGGGCACAGCGGCGGGGTCCAGCCCAGCCACCGCGTTTGACATTAATTTCACACCACTAAGCGGCGTCGCAGGCGACCTCCTGGGCGAAGCCGGCGGTGACTCGGTCAAGAACATGACGATCGCTTTCCCGAACGGGTTCATGATCAACCTCGGGATCGATGGCGGCGCGTGCGTCGTGGCGAGCACGCCGAGCCCCAGCTGTCAAATCGGTAGCGGCGTGCTTGACGGACCCGGCGGGCCTGCGGTGAACATGTACCTCATCGCGGCGCCCAAGCCCTCCGACATCGCCGGCGTGGAGACCACCGTCGAAGGTGGCGCCCCGCTGATCGGCGAGCTCACGCTGGGGAGCGCCCCGGAAGTCGGATTCAACCTCTCCTACAGCAACCTCGCACCGGGCATCACCGAGTTCCAGTTCACCTTGAACAGCCCGCGGCTACCGACGAGCTGTCCCAGCCCGGCTGAGAACATCACCGTCGGAGCGAGCTCCTGGCAGGGCTCCTCCGGGGTCGCAACCGCGCCGCTAACGGTGACCGGCTGCACCGCGCTGCCCTACACACCGACCGTCGCGGCGACCGTCACCAAGCAACATGAAAACTCAGGCGCGTTCCTCACCACCACGTTCACGCAGCCCGCAGGCCAATCTGCCACCAGCACGATCGAGTTCGCGATTCCAACCGGGCTGAAGATCAACAGGGTGCTGCAGCCATGTTTCGAGGAAAAGCCCTGTGTCGTGGGCACCGCGTCCGCAGAATCGCCACTACTGCCATCTCCGGCACTCAGCAAAGGCACGTTGACGCTCGGTGACACGCTCGGCGTGGCGGCGTCCGGTGAATTGAGCCAGCTCAATGCGCCCGTCAACGGGGTGGTGCTGACGATGACCTTCCCGGCACCGTACGCATTCTCGCTCGCCGCACCGGTCGACTTCACCGAACGCACGATCACGTTCTCTGGGGTGCCAGATATTCCGCTGACCGCCCTGAGCCTCACGTTCACAGGACCGCCCACTGGCCCTGCGTTCGCGACGTCTTGCAGCCCCGGCACGATCGCGGCGAAGTTGACTCCTGAGGACGGGAATCCCGCGAACAAGCTGAGCGGGGCGATCACCAACATCAACTGTCCGCCACCCAAGCCGGTTGGCAAACCCAAAGCATCGGGGTCGCTCATGGGCCTCGCCAGCGGGGAGCCAAGGCTGCATCTGCACGCCACTCATGGCAGCAACGCCCCCGACATCAGAACGCTCTCGATCGGGCTGCCGGCGAACCTCAGCTTCCAGCGCACCGCGCTCGTCAACCACCGCGTCTGCAATGAAACGAGGTGCTGGACGGGCGTCTCGATCGAGGGCCTGGCACTGTCCGGCGCCCGCGTAGCCCGTGCCCACATCCACAACGGCAAGCTAGTGATCACGTTCGTGACCCCCACCGCAAGCGTGTCGCTCACAGCTCACGGCCCCCTGCTGGTGGAGGAGACGGGGCGTGCGACCAACGCCCACCAAGACGCCGGGACACTTGTGGCTCGTCTGCAGATCACCGATGCCAGCGGCCTCGGGACAGTTGTGAGCGTGATGTGAGCGAGTTGCGACCCATGCAAGCTGTGGCGCGTGCGACGCGGCGCGCCGTGCCACAGCTTGCACCGCCGGCCAAGCAGCTGCTGTGGCGCTCGGTCTATGAGATCATGAGCCTCGGTAAGCGCGATCTCGGAACGACGCTGATGAACTACGGCTTCGCATCGTTGGACCCATCCGTGGAGCCGTCCACAGACGGGCAACCGGGAACGGATGATCGCTTTGGCCTGCAGCTCTACGCCGAGGTGGCGGGCGCTGCCGAGCTGTCTGGCAGAGACGTGCTCGAGGTGGGCTGCGGTCGGGGCGGTGGCGCCTCGTTCGTGTTCGAGCGGTTCACACCCCGCTCGATGACCGGCCTGGATCTCGCCCGTCAAGCGATCGAGCGCTGCCGAGCTCGCTATGCGCGGCCTGGCCTGGAGTTCGTCGCTGGCAACGCCGAGCACCTTCCCTTTCCCAACAGCGAATTTGATGCCGTGCTCAGCGTGGAGTCGACGCACTGCTACGCCAACCCCTCCAACTTCCTGCGTGAGACCATCCGGGTACTGCGCCCGGGTGGCCTGCTCCTACTGGCGGATCTACGCTCCACCGAGCCGACCGAGGACGGGATATTCGCCCGGGAAGACGTTGGGCAACTCCGCGCGCAGCTGGCCGACTCCGGCTTTCGCACGCTCGCGGAAGAGGACATCACCGCCAACGTCGTTCGCGCGCTGGAGCTGGACACACCGGTTAGGCGCGCCCGAATCGAACAGCGGGCCCCCAAGCCCCTGCGACGCCATGTGCTCGGCTTCGCCGCCGTCGAAGGCAGCCCCGTCTACAAGGCCTTCGCCGAGCGCCAACTGACCTATCTGCGCTTCGTGCTCGAAAAGCCATAGCCGATGCTCACGAGTCCCGGAAGCACCGCGTCAGCATGCTGTGACGTAGGGACCTAAGCCCGGGAGGAACTCTCCACCTCGGCCAGGCACCGTCCGCGCATGCTGTCATCCAACGCAAGACCGGCTTGGGAAAGGATCGTCGGCGCAACGTCGTAGATGACCAGATCATCGCGCTGCTCGGGGATTACCCCGGGGCCCGAGATGATGCACAACCCGTTGCGGTCGTGGTTGGCGTCGTCAGGACCGCTGTCGTTGTCGTAGGTCCAGTGCCGTCCGTGGCCAAGACTGCCGTTGCTGCGCCAAGCTAGGTCACCAAAATAGACGACCAGGTCAGGGGGAATCCCTCGCTGCTCGCGCCACAGCTCCTGCGGCCGAAAGACACGCGTACCGATTGCTTCGCCGTTGGGGCCGGGCAGCCGCTCGAGGCGGCCCGCTAGCTCGTCGAGAAGCTGCTCACAATCGTTGGGGGCGACGATGCCCTGTGGCTCGCGCCCAGCGATATTGAGGCACAGCCTGCAGTAGTAGCCACCCTCACCCCACGCGCGGGTCTTGCTCCAATCGACGCGTACGTCGCTGAAGGGGGTCGGCTCGCGAGGCGGCTGGTCCTCGAGCACGAGGTAGCCCTCCTGGACCAGCCATTCGTTGATGCAGATCGCGCCCTGCATCGGACGCGCGCCGTGGTCAGAGACGACGAGCACCGTCGTCTGCTCATCGAAGCGCTCGAGTAGATCGCCGATCTCTTCGTCCAGATAGATGTAGTAGTTGCGGATTGCGTCGCGGTAGCGATGGTCGGGCTCATGGCGCGGATGCTCGGCATCGAGGAAGCGCCAGAACGCGTGGTGCATGCGGTCGAGCCCGATCTCGACCATCATGAAGAAGTCCCACGGCCGGCTATCGAGCAGGTGCCTACAGACCGCGAAGCGCTGCTCGGTCATCTCATAGATCTCGGCGAGGATCCTGTCTCGGTCGTCGCTGCGGAAATTCCGTACGTCCACCCGGTAGGAGCCCACCAGCGACTCGATCTCGGCGCGTAGGCCAGCTGGATAGGTGTATGGGTCCTTTCGGGGGTCGCCCGTCAAAAAGCATGACACCAGCTCGCCGTTGACTGGCACCGGCGGCGAGGTCTGCGGCACGCCAACCACGATCACGTGCTTGCCGGCACGGGAGAGGTGATCCCAGACACGATCTATACCTACAGTGCTCGAGTCGGCAACCACCATCGAGCGATAGTCGTACTCGCTGCGGTTACGAAATCCGTAGATGCCAAGCTCACCGGGGTCGCGGCCCGTCAGCATGCAACTCCAAGCCGGTACCGTGATGGGGGGATCCACACTGCGTAGTGGCCCCCAGGTCCCGGAGTTCATCAACCGACCCAGGTTCGGCAGTTGCTCTCGCCAGCGATCGAACACCAACCGAGGCTCGGCACAGTCGAGCCCGATGACAGCGACTCGGCGGCTCACCAGAGGCTTCCCGGCCCGATTCAGATCACCCCGTGCCGCGCAGCGAGCGCAACTGCGTGGGCCCGTGTCTTGCAGTTCAGCGTGACGAGCAGATCGCGCACGATGTTCTTGACAGTTCGCTCTGAGTAGCTCAGCCGCTCAGCGATCCCGCGCGTGCTCTCACCGTCGGCGAGCATCTGCAATACGGCATATTCACGGTCGCTCAGTTCGGGCTCACCCGGATCTGGGTCGAGGCGGCCCCCCGCTGCTGGAAGCAGCCTACCCAAGAGCTCCGGGGAGATCACACCGCCGCCGCGAGTCGCAGCCCGAACGCACGAAACAACGCGTGAGGGCGTGGCATCCCGCAGAATCACAACGGCCGTCACCTCACCGCCGTCGTAGCTCAACCCGTCGGAGCTCAACGCCTGGTCGTCGGGCTGGTCGGGCATGGAACGCACCAAGCGCACATCACAAATGTGCGTAGGCTCGCCTGCCGCGTCGGGAGTCGCCCCGCCGACCTTAACGACGAGCACAGGGCGACGTGCATGCCCTTGTGTGTCGCGTGACAAACTTCTGTGTGCGCCCCCCGGCCGCATCAGCCGACCCTAGCAGTCCGAACGTGCTCGATTTGCCGGGGTAGCCACCTTGCCGTCCATTCTCACGGTGCTGTCCGATCCTTCGTCGCGATTCGTGCGCACATAACAGACAACGAGCGATCTTCCTTAATCTATGAAGGTAGGTATCTAGCTTCTTCGGGAACTCTTATGTTTCACAAGTTGATATCAGGCCAGGGCACAGGTGTCAAGGACGACAAAGCAGCCACCCGCGCCAAGCTCGGTCGCTTGGTGACGCCGCCACACATGCTGCGAGGCCCGGCCTCCCCACCCACTCAACATCTCCATGCGTCCACACCGTGGACGGTTGATCGAGGCGCTGGGTCGATCCGCCGAATACAACGGCGATCGCCCACGAGGGCTGTTCTCGCCGCCCCGACCACAGGAGTCCCAGTAGATGTTTCGCCAACTCCTCCCAGCGTGTCTGGTGTCGCTCGCCGTTTTGGCTGGACTGAACGGCACCGTCGGAGACCAGCTCGCTCACGCCAACCCGGGCATCATGTCCCGGGACGCTGTCCGTGCCGCAAGGCACACAAGCAAACGCGCCCTGCATGCGAGCAAGCGCAAGCCGAGCTGTGGGCAGCACAATAAGCAGCCATATCGCCGACCGCGGTCCTGCACCAAACCGCATATCACGAGGGTACGGAGGACCACAGCATCAACCAACGCGCGTGTGCCAATCCACACACCCGTCGCTATCCCGCAAGGCACCATCCCGCCCACTACCACAGAACCACTAGGTACCACCGCAACGGAGCCCACGGTCGCGAGCATCACTGCGTGGAAGGCACAGGCAGCACCGGTGGCCTGGGCCGGGGGGCGCATCTACTACAACCAGCGCAGCACATCGGGCCTGTTCGATGGCTGGTCCGCCAACCCAGATGGCAGTGGTGCCATCTGTGTGACTTGCAGCGGTCTTTATCCGAGCGGCACCCAACACGGCATCTCGGACGCGTCGCCGGACGGACAGTACCTCTTGACGACGATCGAGCGGGCCAGCCATCCCCCACTTGCTGTGGGCGGGGAAGCCTCTGCACCGGGCAAGGGGGCTTTCAACGACCTCTGGCTGCAGACCTCGAATGGATCTCATGCGTGGCAGCTGACAAACGAGCAGACGAACGGGACCACCGCGTTGATCTGGGCACGGTTCGACTCCAGCGGGACTCGAGTGATCTGGAGTGAACAGT
>JBEKAM010000086.1:0-14514 GCA_050015915.1 Solirubrobacteraceae bacterium | reverse complement strand
TACGATGTCATATACAAGCGACTGGCCCAAGGTCATACCCGTGAGCTTCCCGATCTGCTCGACGATCTGCACAGCTTCTGTCTGATGCTCTTCCAGTACGCACCCGTCCCATCTCCTGCCAGCCATGCGACGCGCAGCTAACCCCGACCCGAGCACGCTGGCGGCTTACCAACAGTCGCTCGACCGCGTGTTCGAGCGCAGCCAAAGCATCATGGCCACCGCACCCACATGGCAGGCGAGCCTTTACCAGTCGCTCCGCGCTTGCTACACAGAGATGTGCACTCACCCTGACGCACTGCGTCTGCACTTCATCGCCACAGCTGGCGATGCAGCGGTCCAGAGTACCCGTACCCGCCACCGGGATCGCCTGCTCGGCCTGCTGCACGACGCGCGCGAGGATGCGCCGCCGCCACTGCACGCGGAGCTGCTGCTCAGCATGATCCATGCCACCATGCGCACTCAGATCGCGAGCCACAAGAGCCCGCCGGATCTAGACACCGCTGAGCAAACCTTTGCGACGCTGCTGTTTCACTACGACGTGCCCCCGCAGGCCCATACCGCCGAACACGGTTAGCCGGCTCGCTTAGGCAGCTGGTTAGCCAGCTCGAGGGGCCCAGATGTTGTTGCAGCTCTCACAGACTTCCGGAGGGATCACGCCGACGCGCATCAGCAGCGCGAATGCCCTGCAGCCCACGCAGATTCCGAACACAGACTCCAGAACGGCCGCCAGCACGAGCACGCCGAGAACCACATAGGCGGCGGTGTTGAGGGCAAACACGTAGAACAGCAGCGCGGCGGCAAGCGAGAACGTCAGGCCGATCAGCTGCGCAAAGCGCTTCGGCGGCCCCGCTACCGGTCGCGGGGCCCAGGGTAGCCGCGGGACGATCACCCGGCTTGCCAGCAGCGCGAGTGGACTGAAGCGAGGTCCGGACAGCACCCGCAGGAGGAAGCCGACGCCCAGCACGATTGCCAGCCACGGCAGCTGCAACGCGAGCGCGAGCACTCCTAGGATGACGACGCCGCCGGCGGTGACCCGTGCGGCCACCTCGTTGACAGGGTTGGGGTAGGAGATGAACGAGGAGTAGCTCATGCCCGATCCTCTCGGTCTTCTGGTTGAAAGGCGACTTCGAAAAATATTATCACAAAATTAGTGGAGTTTGTTTACAATGCCTGTATGGGCACGCTGCAGACGAGGACTCCGGTAGTCGCGGTCGTCGGCGGCGGATGCGCGGGGACACTCGTGGCTGCGAACCTTCTGCGCGGCTTCGACGGACCGCTGCGCGTCGTGATGATCGAGCGCAGTGGGCGCTTTGGGCCGGGCGTGGCTTACGCCACGGAGGACCCTCAGCATCTGCTGAACGTCCCCGCGGAGAGGATGAGCGCATTCCGCGAGGAGCCGCTGCATTTCGCCCTATGGGCGGCCGAGCGCCTTGGCGGGATCGAGCCAGCGAGCTATCTACCACGCGGCATCTATGGCGAATACCTGCGGGCGGTGCTCGACGACAGCAGCGCGCGTGCCTACCCGCAGCGCACGCTGGAGCTGGTGGAGGGGGAGGTCCTGGCCGTGCACAGGACGCGCGCGGGTCTCGAGCTGCAACTGGCGAATGCGGCGCCGTTGGTTTGCGATCGGATTGTGTTGGCGACGGGCACCCCGGGCGCAGCGCGGATGGCTCAGCTACCCAGCGACGAGCGTGTGCTGGAGGACCCGTGGACCCCCGGCGCGCTGCAGGCCGGCCGATCGAGCGGACTCACGCTCGTGCTCGGCACTGGGCTCAGCGGGGTCGATGCGACGCTGTCGCTCTGCCGCGATGGCGGCCAGGTGCTCGCGCTTTCGCGGGGCGGGCAGTTCTCGCATGTGCATCTGTCCGGTCTGCGCGCGCCCGCGCCGCCGCCGATCGTCCCGCGGGCGCCGGTCACACTGCCGGAGCTACAGCGGATGCTCACAGAGCACGTCCGCACCATGCAGGGGTGCGGCTATGACTGGCGCGACGCGATCGACGGCCTGCGGCCTGTGACTGCGCCGCTGTGGGAGGCCCTGACGCTGCCACAGCGCAGGCTGTTCCTACGCGAGCGACGGCGCGAATGGGATATGCGACGCCATCGCATGGCGCCCGCGGTCGGCTCTCGTCTGCGCGAGCTGCTGGAGAGCTCGCAGGTGCAGCTGCAAGCGGGAAGCGTGCTGGCTGCCCGCTCGACCGGCGCAGGAGTGGAAGTGGACGTGGCGACGAGCCACTCCGGTCCTGTGCGCACGCTGACGTGCGAGCGCGTGGTGGTGTGCACGGGTGCTGGTATGGACGTACACCACTCTGGCAACCCCTTGCTCGACGCGTTGCTCGCGGACGGGGTGGCGAGCGCCGACCCGCTGGCGCTCGGGCTGCGGAGCACCGATGAGGGGGCCCTGATCGACTCGCGCGGGCTTGCTGGCGGCCGCCTGTTCACGCTCGGCGCACTGCGCAGAGGCGAGTTGTGGGAGTCGACCGCCGTCGAGGAGATACGCGCGCAGGCCGAATGCCTTACGAGCACGCTCCAGCGGTCGCTGGAGATCTCTGCTTTGAGGCCACAGAACTCACCCTCCGGCAATGGCAACGGCAACGGCGGGCATCTCGTCGGTGCCGAGAGCCTGCCGGGCGTGGCGATCGCTGACAGCACAGCAGCGGAGGTCCTGCGGTGATCTTCCGCCAGATTCTTTATCGCGATCTGGGCTGCGCCTCCTACTTCCTGGCGGACGGCCACGAGGCGGTCGTAGTTGATCCCCGCTGGGATATCGACGTCTACCTGGAGCTGGCTGCGGAGGAGGGGGTGCGGATTGCCCATGTCGTGGATACCCACCAGCACGCCGATCATGTCTCCGGCCGCGAGCGACTAGCGGCAAGCACGGGCGCACGCGCGTATGCGCCGGCCAACGTTGGGCTGCGGGCCGTGAGGGAAGGCACGGAGGATCACGCGGAGATCGCAGCCGGCGATGAGATCGAGGTGGGAAACCTGCGGCTACGCGCATGGGCGACGCCTGGGCACCGTCCAGAGCATCTGGCGATTCTCGTGAGCGACCTGTCGCGGGGCGATGATCCGTGGCTGGTGCTCAGCGGCGACTCGCTGCTGGTGGGCGATCTCGCGCGCCCGGATCTCGCTGTGGAGGCGTCGACAGGCGCGCGGGAGCTGTACTGGAGCCTTAGCGAACTGCTGGAGCTTGGTGACCATGTCGAGTTGTGGCCGGCCCACGTGGGCGGCTCGCTATGCGGTGGGGCTGGCCTGAGCGGGAAGACGAGCTCCACGATCGGCTATGAGCGTGCCCACAACCCGCTGCTGGAAACCGACGAGGAGTTGTTCGTGGACGAGTTGCTGCGCGAGTTGCCGCCACGTCCGCCGAACATCAATCGTGTCGTGGCCCTCAACCGTGCCCGCAAGGCGGCGGCTCCGCCGCCGCTGGCAGAGCTCGACGTCGACGCGCTGATCGACGAGATCGCTGCGGGGGCGCTGGTCATCGATGGGCGTCCACCGGATGTCTTCGATGAAGGGCATCTCCCGGGTGCGATCAACCTGCCGGCGGGTCGCTCCCAGGGCACCCGTGCGGGCTGGACGGTTAAACCTGAGGACCGGCTGATCGTGATTGGCTCCGACCACAATCGCGCACGTGATCTCGCCAACACGCTGTATGCGGTCGGGCTGTGGGGTGTGGTGGGCATGGCTATCAGCGACCCCGAGGGCTGGCTCGACCGGGGGCTTGACGTTCGCCGGACGTCCAGCTGGGATGTTGCAACGCTCGTCGAGAAGCTACGCGGCGAAGAGACCGAGCTCATCGACGTGCGAGAGCGAGGCGAGTGGCGACGCGGTCACGTGCGCGGGTCACACAGCGTGCCGCTGCACCGCTTGACTGATCCGGGCGCACTCACCGCGTCTCAGACGACAAGCCCGGGCTCGCTGGCGGTGGCGTGTGCCGGCGGGATGCGCGCCGCGTTTGCGGCAAGTGTCCTCCGACGCTCAGGCGGCTACGACGTCGTCCGCGTGGCCGGTGGCGGCGTGGGAGATTTGCCCGGGCACGGAATCGCACTCACGCCCGGAGAGTGAGGGCGTCGCAGCAAAGGGGTATGGCCTCGCGGGCTATATGTCGAGCCCTGGAATGGGCTCGACCGGCAACTCGCCGTGGATCTCGGCGAGCCTTTCGAGGTCGTTGCGATCCTGCGGACGGCCGGCGAGGCGCTTGAAGCCGACGATGCTGCTCAAGCCGGCGACCAGGAACTGGGCCCCGTCACCGCCCGCGCGCATCGCGCGTTCCTCGACGGTGCGATAGTCGAGCGGGGGCAGCCCGCCGCGCAGGATGTCTATCACCCCAGCTCGCGTCTTCGCCCGCAGATGGGCCTGACCGAGCAGATGCTGGTCTGTGAGTGGCGCGCCGTCACGAAGACGCACACCGTCGAGCGTGACGAGGGCAGCAAGCACACGCTGGTCGTTGGCGGTGTCATCGGGGGCCAGGAAGTCGATGTCCTCTGTCGCCCGCACAAAGCGGTTGGCAATCACCGCGAAGCCGCCAATGACGACGAAGCGGGCACCCTCGGCGATCATCGCGGCGACGGCCACGTCGAGTTCAGGATCGAGCGCAGTCACCAAGCTCAGCTTCGAGCGTGCTCGTTGGCTTGCTCGACGGCTCGCAGAAGCCATGCAGCCTGGGCTGAGAGATGTTGTCCGCGCCTGAGCAGCTCATCGATCGGAGTGTCGGCTGGCGGGGTCAGAATTCGACGCTTTTCCTCGTTGAGCCCGGCCCACTCAGCCTCGTGTCCCACCGACAGCAGGGAAGTGACGCGGTCACCGCTGCTCATGGCCAGAATTTTAGCGCTCGACACGGGCGTGGTGGGGGCAATTGTCGCTGTGCTGCAGCCGCGGGTGCTTGCTCAACAGCAGCTCAGCCGCGCGTGATCACGCCGAAGTCCTGGGTGTAGATCGCTCCCGCCTGGCCGCGCGCGCGTGAGCTGAGCGGGTGCGGGGAGACGCCGATGCCCGTTTCCCTGTAGTGAGGGTCGAGGATGTTCGCGCGGTGCCCTGGCGAGGCCATCCACGAGGCGACGATCGCCCGCGGCGTAGCCAGGCTAAGCGTGCCCCAGGCGATGTTCTCGCCCACTTCAAAACCGACATGCGAGCTGATGTAGCCGACCGCCCGCAGGCGCGCAGCCGGCGTGACGCCGCCGGGCCCGACGTGCTGGAAGTAATCGCCGAAGGCCATGCTCTGGCTATGCGCCTGGGCGGCGCGGCGCAGGCGTGCGTTTGGGCGTAGCGGGCGCTCGCCGCGTATGGTGCGTTCGCGGTTGATCAGGCACAGAGTGGCGGCGCGGATGAGCTTGAGATTCGCGCTGGTCGGCATCAGGCCGGTGTTTGGGCAGGCATGGTGCGCGGCACCATAGATGTGCGAACGGTGGCGGTTACGCGTACTCAGAGCCGATGCGCTGGCGGCGAATACGGCGCAACAGAGGACCATGAGCGCGGCAACGCGACCGAGGCGTAGAGGGGCCATGCGGCCCTATCGGACGCCCCTCGCGGATGATTGAGCCCTGCAAGATCGCTTTGGACATCTGTATGAGCAGGCGGTTGCAGCGCCTGAGTGACCAGCTGCCCTCGCTGCAACGGCGGCGTTGTTGTTAAGGGGTTAAAGACCCAATACGCGCCCGAGGATTTCGCGCATGATCTCGTCGCTACCGCCGCCGATCGGGCCGAGGCGCGCGTCGCGGGCGGCACGCTCGATGAAGTACTCGCGCATGTAGCCCGCGCCGCCGTGGATCTGCAGGCAGGCGTCCATAAGCTCGAAGGATGCGCGCTGCGTGAGCAGCTTGGCCATCGTGACCTCCTTAAGCGGCTCCTCGCCGGCGACGAAGCGTCGCAGGGCGTCATAGGTGACGCAGCGACACGTGTACACGGAGGTGGCGAGGTCCGCAAGCTTGTGGCGGATCACCTGGTGGCCCGTCAGGGGGCGCCCGAACGCGTTGCGCTGGCGAGCGAACTCGGCCGTGCGCTCCCACGCGAGACCCATCGCACCGACCGCGCCCAACGCCATCGCCAGCCGCTCCCACTGGAAGTTGGCCATGATCAGCTTGAAGCCCTCGTTGAGCTCGCCCAGCAGGCTCTCCTCGGGCACGAACACGTCCTGGAAGCTGATGGTGGCCGTGTCCGACGCGTGCCAGCCGAGCTTCTCGAGCTTTGACGAGCTGACCCCCTCGCCGCGCTCGACGATCAGGAAGGAGATGCCGTGGTGTCCGCCCTCCTGGGTGGTCTTCACCGCTGTGACGATGAAGTGTGCGCGCACACCGTTGGTGATGTAGGTCTTCTCGCCGTTCACCACCCAGCCGCCGTCGACCCGCTCGGCGCGGGTGGTGATCGCGGCGACATCCGAGCCGGCCCCAGGCTCTGTGATGCCGAGCGCTCCGATCTTCTCACCGCGGATCGCTGGCACGAGATAGCGCTGCTTCTGCTCCTCCGTGCCGAACTTCCAGATCGGGGGAGTGGCGATGTTGATGTGAGCGCCGATGCCCGCCGCGGTGCCGCCCGAACCCGTGCGCGCGAGCTCCTCGATCAGCACCGCCTCGTGCAGGTAGTCGCCGCCCTGGCCGCCGTAGGATTCTGGGTACTTCAGCCCGAGCAGGCCCTGGGCGGCCAGCTTGGGGAAGACGTCGTCAGGAAACCAGCGTTCGTCCTCCCACTGCTGCGCGTGTGGGGCGAGCTCGCGCTCAATGAAGCCGCGGGCGGATGCTCGCAGCTCGTCGTGCTCGTCGGTGAAGGGGGGGTTGGGAGGGCTCATCCGGTCATGCTCGCGTTTGCCGTGGCCTTGAGAGAATGTCTGACATGGACGACATCGCGCAACCGGCGGCGTCGCGCTGGCGCCAAACGCTCGCAGCGCTGGTGGACGTGACGCTGACAGGTGCGCTCGCGTGGTCGCTGCGAGCGCGCGTCCGCGACGGGCACCTGCGTTGGTTGCGGTGGCTGCCCGCTGACGCGTTGCGTGAGCAGCTGCGCACCCCCGGACAGCGGCTGCTCGGGATTGCGACCGTGGATGCGCGCACCGGCAGCCGCGTCGCGCTGTGGCGCACGCTGCTGCTGGTGTGCATAGGCGTGGCGGGTCAGGCATTCGGCGATCGACTGCGACAGCCAGAGGACCCTGAGGCCGATCGCGCCCGCCAGGCACTCGCCGAGGAGATCAAACAGATCGACCTCGCCGACGATCCCGATGCCCGCCGTGCGGCAATGAGGCGCGCCATGGAGAGCCACGCCCCGCCGCCCGTCTACCCCGCGGTGATGCGGATAATGGGCACTGGGCTCGCGACCGCCTTCATCAACCGCCGTCTGCGTAAGCGTCTCGCTCCCACCAGGCAGGTACGCGTCCGTGGTGTCGGGACTCACAGCCCGTAAGAGCGCCCGATGACGTCGAGCATGATCTCGTCGGTGCCCGCGCCGATGCGGTTCAGCCGCGCGTCGCGCCATACCCGCTCTATGCCGTACTCCTTCATGTAGCCCGCGCCGCCGTGGATCTGGATGCATTCGTCTGCCACTTCGCAGAGCACGCGTGAGGCGTGGAGCTTGGACATGGAGATCTCGCGCACGGGGTACTCGCCGTTGTTGAATCGCCATGCGGTGATGTAGGTCATCTGCCGCGCGGACTCGATTTTGGTGGCCATCTCCGCGAACTTGTGCCGGATCACCTGGAACTTGCCGATTTCGCGGCCGAACGCCTTGCGCTCGTGCGCGTACTGCAGGGTCTTTTCAAAGCACTTCTGTGCGCCCGCCACCATGCCGGCGGCGCCGATCAGACGCTCGCCTTGGAGCTCCCACATGATGTGGTAGAAGCCCTTGCCAACCTGGCCGAGCACGGCGGTGGAGGGGACGCGCACGTCCTGGAAGGCGAGCAGCGCCGTGTCTGAGGCGTGCATGCCGAGCTTCTCCAGTCGCTTCTCGCGAATCACGCCGGGAGCGTCCATCGGCACGAGGAACAGCGTGAAGCCGTCATATCCGATGTCGGGGTCGGTCTTGGTGACGAGCACGATCACGTCGGCGCGGTGGCCGTTGGTGATGTAGGTCTTGGAGCCGTTGATGATGTAGTCGTCTCCGTCCTTGACCGCGCGCGTCTTGATGCCGGAGACGTCTGAGCCGGCGTCGGGCTCGGTGATGCCCAGACACAGGATCTTCTCGCCCTTGATCGCGGGCACCACCCATTCCTGCTTCTGCTCCTCAGTACCGAACGCGAGAATCGGCGGCATCGCCATGTCGGTGTGCACCGCGACGCCCATCGCCAGGCCGCCGGAGTTGGCGTTGGTGATCTCCTCCGCGAGCACCAGGCTCGTGTAGTAGTCGCCGCCTTGGCCGCCGTACTGCTCGGGCTTGTCGAGACCGAGGAACCCGAGCTCGCCCATGCGCGCGAACACCGAGTCGGGGAACGTCGTCTCCTCCCACTCCTCAGCGTGGGGGGCGAGCTCTTTGATCGTGAAGTTGCGGATCGACTCACGCAGCTGTTCGTGCTCGTCGGTGAAGATGAAGTGCTTGCGTGCAGCCTGGAAGTCGGGCTTGCGGACGCTCTCAGCGGTGGCGGCCATGGGTGGTTCTCCTCGTTTCCTCGTTGGCGAATGGCGGCGGGGCAAAGTAAACAGTAGCGCTATCTACTTCTGGCGGGGCGTACGAAAGCGGGGCCCAGCAGCAAGGGGACCCAGCAGCAAGGCGTTGGGCGCGCCGTTGAACGCCAGTGCGGCGCGTGGCTTCCGACCAGAAAAATCACACCGCTGGGCGAGAAGTAATAGTTTTGGCGCCATGCGCAGGCGGGGACAACTACACATAAGGAGCATCGCGCTCCTCGCGCTGGTGGTCGCTCTCGGGTGCGAGGCGGCGCTCGCGACGGCAACGACGCCACTACCACCTGATCTGGTGGGTCTGGAGCAGCAGATGGCGCAGCTACAGGCCAACTCGGAGCGGTTCTCCTTTCAGGAGGAAATCTCGCTGGGCGAATTCCTCGGCAAGCAGACCCCGCTCGTGCTGCTCGTCGCAGGCGATGGAGAAGCCAGCGACTCTCCCGCGGAGGCTTCGTACGTCGGGGGTCTCTTCGGCCTTCGCCAGGTGCAGAAGCGTGTGATCGGCGATACCACCTACACCTACAAGCAGTCGGCCGCGGAAATCGACGGCGGGCGCCCCTGGGTCAGTCACCCGACGAAAGCAGACAAGGAAGAAGCCTCAGCACTTGACCCCAGCGGCATCCTCGGCAACGATCAGTCGGGCCAGCAGGGCACGTTCAGCAAGTTGATCGAACAGCTGAACGGCGCGCAGAGCATTGAAGAGTCGGGTCCGGCGACCGTCGATGGCCAGCGCGTGATCGAGTTCGACGCGACGCTCAATCCAGCACCGATATTGGCGCAGTTGCGCTCCAAAGCGACGCCCTCGGGGCACCCGTTGAGCTCGCTGCTCGAAACCTCGCCCGTGGGCAGCCCCAAGGCTCCTGCCAAACCGTCGGCCCCGCCGTCGTTCGAGTTGGAAGCGTTCATCGCTCCCAACGGCCTGCCCGTGCGCATCAGGTTCACGTTCGCGGCCGAAGGCACGACCCTTGCGGTGCGGGTGGACACGCTGGCGATCAACATCCCCGTGACCGTGGTGCCACCGCCAGCCGCGCAGACGATCGAAGAAACGCAGCTGAAGCAGATCGAACGACGCCGTGCCGCGCGCGCTCCGCGCTCGGGCGCTGAGGGTCTGCCGGCGCCTGCACGGTAAGCAGGCGAAGATGTGCCGCAGGGTGGCCAAGCTCAAGAGCGTCCCCATCTCGGGGGCAACGCCGCTATAGATTCCGTGTGCGCCAGCCGGCCCGATCGCACCTAACTCAGTGCATGCATTCGGGAGTCGTGCATGTTCCTGCGGTGTCCACCGGTTTCCCGTGGCGATTGGTAGCGTCCGCCGCGACAGGCCCGACGACGGGCCGGGCCGTTAGGGAAGGAGGTCGGTATGGCCGACCGCATGCTGTTCATCGGCTGGGGAGCGTCTGTCCGTGGACGCGAGGAGCGCAGCCTCGAGGTGTTCAACGAGGCAATCGGTCTCTACGGGCGCCTGCAGCAGGAGGGTCGCATCGAGAAGTTCGAGGTGATCCTGCTCGGTCCCAACGCGGAGCTCAACGGCTACATCGAGCTGCACGGCTCTGCCGAACAGCTCGCAGCGCTGCGCGAGAACGAGGAGTATCGACGGGTTCTCGCCGACGCGAGCCTCGTCGTGGATCGTCTACGCCAGATCGACGGCTTCGCCAACGAGGCCGTGGCGGCGCAGATGGCGCTGTACCAGGAAAGCATAGCGCGGGTTCCACAGGCCGCGTGACGCCATCGCCAGGTCTCGACGGCGCCTCACTCCAGTTGGCGAGGCGCCGCGAGCCCGGTCCTAAGGCCCCGACGCTCCATGGTCGATGTAAGTGGCATGGAAGCCCATCCGGGCGATGCGGGAATCGCCGAACACATCGAGTTGGTGTCGAGCAGGGCCGAGCCCGACACGGATCGGCTGGCTGCCACGATGCTCCGCTTCTGCTGGCCCGACGGTACGGGCGATCGGACGAATCTCGTGGCACTCGAGTGGGTGCGCCGCTGGGGCCCACGACGCGCCGGTCCCATGCCGCAGGCATGCAGCTGCGCGGTGGGACACTGCCGCGTCTGCAACTGAGCGAAGCGGCCGACGCAGAAGTAAGTAGTAGCGCTGCTTACTTCCTACGCACTCCCGATCCAGATACGATGGGCGTGTGCCCAGCGAGACGCTAGCCACCGACAAGGTTCTGTACGAGGTCGCGGACACGGGCATCGCGACGATCACGCTCAACGATCCGGACACGCGCAACGCGCTCTCAACGGAGCTGCTGGGCGGTCTGACAGCGGCATTCGAGCGAGCTCGCGACGAGCAGGTGGTGCGCTGCGTGGTGCTCGCGTCCTCGCACGAGCGTACGTTCTCGTCGGGCGCCAACCTCGGCGGCTTCGGCGCTGACGCGCCGCTGGTTGAAAAGCACTTTGGCTCGGAGCGCTTCGTGGGCCTGTTCAAGTTGATCGGCGAATTGGGCAAGCCGACCGTGTGCGTTGCGCGCGGCCACGTGCTCGCCGGTGCGCTGGGGATCGCGCTTGCATGCGATTTGATTGTCGCTTCAGACGCGGCCACGTTTGGCACGCCGGAGATCAACATTGGCACGTTCCCGTTCATGATCATGGCGCTGATCTATCGCAACGTTCCGCGCAAGAAGGCCAACGAGCTGCTGCTGCTGGGCGAGCGCTGGAATGCGCAGGAGGCGCTCGCGGCGGGGATCGTCAACCGCGTTGTCCCGGACGGCGAGCTGGACGGGCTGGTGGCCGAGTGGGCGGGCAAACTGGCGAGCCGATCGCCGGTGATCATGCGCCTGGGCAAGGAGGCGATGCGCCGCCAGCTGGATATGCCGCTGGACGACGCGCTCGACTACCTGCACGCACAGCTAACGCTGGCGATGTCCACAGAGGACATCGTGGAGGGCGTGACGGCGTTCTTTGAGAAGCGCGAGCCGCAATGGAAAGGACGCTGATGGCCACCACAGACAAGGCCGCAAAAAAACCTGCGGCGAAGAAGGACGCACCTGAGCCCCCGGCGGAGGCGAAGCAGTCCCTGCTGCGCCCGCTGGTAGAGGACCTTGCCGAGCGTCGAGCGAAGATCAGGTTGGGCGGAGGCGAGGAGAAGATCGCGGCTCAGCACGCGCGCGAAAAGCTGACGGCGCGTGAGCGGATCGCGCTGTTGATCGATGAGGGCACGTTCGTGGAGCTGGGCATCCACGGCAAACCCCACTTCTCCCAGCGTGCGATGGATGGCGTGGACGCCCCGGCCGACGGTGTGATCACCGGCTACGGCAAGGTGGACGGGCGCCTGACGGCTGTGGCGGCGTATGACTTCACGGTGATGGCGGGCTCGATGGGTATGACGGGCGAGCTGAAGGTCACGCGCCTGCGCGAGCTTGCGCTGACGAAGCGGATGCCGTTTGTGTGGCTGCTCGATTCAGCGGGTGCGCGTGTGCAGGAGGCGGCGGGCGCGATGTTCGCGGGCTCTGGTCACCTGTTCCGCGAGGAGGTGGTGATGAGCGGCGTGATCCCGCAGGTTGCGGCACTGATGGGTCCGTGCGCGGCGGGCACCGCATACATCCCCGGTCTGGCCGACTTCGTGCCGATGGTCAAGGGCCGCGGCTCGATGGCGCTGGCGGGCCCGCACCTGGTGCGCGCGGCAATCGGCGAGGACGTCACCCAGGAGGAACTGGGCGGCTCGCGCGTGCACTGCCGCAAGTCGGGCGTGGGCGACCTGGAGGTGGCAAACGACGAAGAGTGCGTCGAGCGGATCAAGCAATACCTCTCATTCATGCCACGCAACTGTGAAGAGCCAGCGCCGATACGTGCAAGCACGGACCCGATTGACAGGCGCGAGGAGGAGTTGCTGGACGTGCTCCCCGACTCCAACCGCCAGCCGTATGACATGTATGAGGTGATCGCAAGGATCGTCGACGACGGCGAGTACTTCGACATCAAGGGCCAGTGGGCGAAGACGATCATCACTTGCTTCGCGCGCTTCGGCGGGCGCTCGGTGGGAATCGTGGCAAACCAGCCGAAGCATCTGGGCGGCATCCTCGATAACGACTCCGCTGACAAGGCCGCGCGCTTCGTCAACCTGTGCAACGCGTTTGCAATCCCGTTGGTGTTCATCCAGGACGTACCCGGTTTCATGGTCGGCACGAAGGTGGAGGCGGAAGGCATCATCCGCCACGGCGCCAAGATGCTGTACGCGGTGGCCAACGCGACGGTGCCGAAGATCACAGTGATCACGCGCAAGGCTTACGGCGCGGGCTACTACGTGATGAACGGCCGCGCGTATGAGCCGGATCTGATCGTCGCGTGGCCGAGCGCTGAGATCAGCGTTATGGGCGCGGAGGGCGTGGTGGAGATCGCGTTTCGCAAGCAGGTTGACGCGGCGGAGGACCCGGCGGCGAAGAAGGCGGAACTGATCGAGGGCTTTCGCAAGATCTTCGACGTGTACGGCGCTGCCGCCAACGACGTGATCGACGACGTGATCGACCCCCGCGAGACACGCGAGACGATCTGCCGCGGCCTGGAGATGGCGCAGAACAAGAAAATCGAGCGGCCGTGGAAGCGGCAAGGAGTTGTCCCGGTATGAGCCTCGACCACCCTGTAGTAATCACCTGCTCGATCTCGGGCGCGATCGCGAACCGCGCGCAGTGTCCGGCGATTCCGTACACCCCGGAGGAGTACGGGGCGGAGGCGCGGCGGATCGTGGATGAGGGTGGGGTGCACATTCACATCCACGCGCGCAAACCTGATGGCACGCCGTCGTATGAGATCGAGGACTTCCAGGCGATCACGGATGCGATCCGCGCGGAGGTGGGGGACGCGGCGATCATCAACTACTCGACGGGCACGATCGGTGTGCCGGTTGCAAAGCGCATTGAATACCTCAGGGCGTGCCGCCCGGAGGTGGCGGCGCTGAACATGGGCTCGATGAACTACGCGAAGTACTCGAAATCGAAAAAACAGTTCGTGTTCAACATGGTGTTTGAGAATCCGTTTGGCGAGATCATCGAACTGCTGGAGGCGATGAACGAGCTGGGCATCAAACCGGAGCACGAGTGCTTCGACGTGGGCCACGTGGGCAGCTTGGCGCCACTGATCGACATGGGCGTGCTGAAAACCCCCCTGCACGTGGACTGCGTGATGGGCGTCGTTGGCGGGATTCCCCCGACGGCACGCAATCTGGCGGCGATGGTGGACAACATCCCGGAGGGCTCGCACTGGGGTGTGATTGGGATCTCGCGCGACCAGTGGATGTTGGTCTCCGCGGCCCTCACCCTGGGCGGCTCGATCCGCGTGGGCCTGGAGGACAACCTGTACCTGCCAAACGGTGAGATGGCGAAGTCCAACGGTGAGCTGATCGCGAAGGCGCGGCAGATGACGGAGGATATGGGTCGGCGCCCGGCGACCGTGCAGGAGGCCCGCGCGATGCTTGCGGTCCCGCAGCGCGAGGGGAGCCTCGCGTGAACATCGTTTTTAGAGGCGGCCTGCCGGCCGCCGGGTGGGTGGGCATGGCGGTTCCGCGGTGAGCCTCCCACTGGAGGGCATTCGCGTGCTCGACCTGTCGCGTCTTCTACCGGGCGGCTTCTGCTCGCTGCTGTTGGCGGACTTCGGCGCTGACGTGGTGAAGGTGGAGGACACGGGCATGGGCGACTACATCCGCTGGTCGCCGCCTTATTACGAGGGCGCGCACGACAGCGCGAAGTCGGCGCTGTTCCTGTCGCTTAACCGAAACAAGCGCTCGGTTCGCCTTGACCTGAAGAGCGACGGTGGCCGCGAGGCGCTGCTGGCGCTGGTGCGCGAGTTTGACGTGGTGCTCGAGTCTTTCCGCCCGGGAGTGCTTGATCGCCTGGGGGTTGGCTACGAGCGCATGCGCGAGGAGAATCCGGGGATCGTGTACTGCGCGATCTCAGGCTATGGGCAGACCGGCCCGAAACGCGACGCG
>JBEKAM010000085.1:0-25116 GCA_050015915.1 Solirubrobacteraceae bacterium | reverse complement strand
CGTGCCGGTGAACGTGACGCGATTGCGACGGCCCGTGCGCAGGCCTGCCTGCAGTTGCACGTTTTCGGCGGGGCCTTTCAGTTCGACCAGGGCGGCCACTCTGACCGACCTGTAGTCGCTCTGAGCACCGTCCGCGACTGCGTAGAAGCGGCTGTTCGCCGTGAGTGGGGTTGTGGTTTCGATCTGATAGGCGCCGGTCTTTTCAGTTTTTGCGGTCCCGGCGGCGCTGTACCCAGGTGCCACAACTGAGCCTTGGTAGAGCGTCACGGTCTGGCCTTCCACTGGGCCTGTGCCCAGGCAGGAAAGACGGCCTGAGGCGGTCACCTTGCCGCCTGAGTAGAGGAGGCGCGGGGCCACTTGGAGGGTTACACGGCAACCTGCCGCTGAACGCCTCGAAGGCTTTTTGTCGGCGTGCCTATGACTGGCCGACGCGGCGGCCGGAGCCAGCGCCAGCAACGCGCTCGCGGCCGCGACGACCGTTGTGAGCTTGATTGAACGCATCTGTGCCTTCTCCTTGTAGGTGCGGATCATTTGTACTGAGGCTGTCCCCAGTCCTCTAACCCGCTGTTGGGGAATTCGATGCGGTCGCGCTCTGCTGACGCTATCGTCGCGCCACGGTGAGCGCTGAGAGCGATCGGATCGTATATCGGTGATGCTTCCTACCCACGGAATGCTTGGTGTAATCGACGTGGATCCGGGTACACGTCAGCGAGGCGCTTGTGGCCGGGGTGTACGCCCCGACTCACTGTCTGCCAGGAAGGCGTGCAGCAGCTCGTTGTAGGGCTCGCCATTGGCCGGGATCGTGTGCCCCCGGCCGCTGATCACAGCCCGTCGCGCTCCGATGCGATCCGCCACACGGTCGCACACGGCGTCGAACACTGGCGAGTGCCCGCCTGAGATCACAAGCTTGGGAAACGCTGCGCTCGCGAGCGCCTCGAGCGGCGGGTCGGCCTGCCACGGCGGTCGCTCATGCATCAGCAGACGAGCGCCGTGCAGCAGCTCGCCACTGAGCTCCGCCGGTGTGGCATGGGTGGAGCCGACGCCGCCGCGAAACGCTTGTAGGAACTTCAGCGGCTCGAGCGCGCCGGCAAGCTCATACAGGCGCTCGCCATTTGCGATCTGCAAGTCGACGAGCTCCATGCCGGCCGCCACCCGCAGACAGCCCGGCTCTGAGATCGTCAGCGAGCGCACCGCATGTGGCCTTAGCGCCGCCGCGTAAAGCGCGATCACAGCCCCATATGAATGCCCTACGAGGTGCGCGCCGTCACCGAGCAGCTCGGCGATCAGCGGCGCCTCGAGCTCGAAGTCGCCGCGCGGGAGCGGTGGGCTCTCGCCGAAGCCCGGACGGTTGGGGATGCACAAGCTCCATTGCTCTGCAAGCGTCAGCTGGTGGCGCCAAGTGCGCTCAGCGCCCACCACGCTGCCGTGGATGAGCACCACCGGTGGCCCGTCGCCGACCCACCTGACGTCCAGGTCGGACGCCTTCATCGGGCGGGTTTGGCCTCGATCACGTTCTCCGGATTGGGCTGCTCGGCTGCCGACGCCTGGCTGTAGTCGCCAAACGGGCCATCCCGACGTGCGACCGCTGCACCCACGCCGTCGCGTTCGGCGAGCTCGATGAAGTCTTGCGCGTCGGGCGTGTTGCGCATCAGCCCGTCCAGGATCGGGCCAAGCGTCTGCGTTGAGGCAAGGCCCATGTTCTCATAGGCCTGGTTGACGACGAGCTTCATTGCGGCCAGCTGCGAGGCAGGGATGCCCGCCAGATGCTCGGCGCGCTCGCGTACCTCCGCCTCCAGGCGCGCGAACGGCACCGCAGCGTTGATCAAACCCGCTTGCACTGCCTCTGTGCCGGAGAGCGGTCGACCGGTGAGGGCGTATTCCTTGGCCTTCGTCAGTCCAAGCCGATAGAGCCACATGCCTGTCAGGTAACAACCCCACATGCGCGAGTAGGAAGTGCCGATACGCGCGTCCTCGCTTGCGATCACGAGATCCGCGCACAGCGCCATGTCGCTACCGCCACCCACACACCAGCCGTGCACCTGGGCGATCACCGGCTTGGGCGAGCGCCACAGGCTCATGAACTTCGGCACCGCGCCCGCGTCGGAGTTCGCCAGCGCGAAGTCCTTGCCCGGGTCCCACCTTCCGTCCGTCGTAAGCGCGTCGTCCCAGTGGTGAAAGCCCCCGCCGAAGTCAAAGCCCGCGCAGAACGATCGTCCCGCGCCGCGCAGGACGATCACCTTCACCTGTGAATCGGCGAGCGCTTGGTGCACTGCGTCCTGAAGCTCGTCGGGCATTGGCGGCACGATCGTGTTCAACCGCTCTGGCCGGTTCAGGGTGATCGTCGCGATCGCCGCATCGGTGTCATAAAGCAGCGTCTCGTATGCCATCAAGGCCTCCTCAGATCTACGGGTGAACGGCAGCTGAGCGCCTGACGCGCCAGATGTGCTCCATCGGCCAGCGCCGTGCCCACGCTAGGTCCTGCTCGTCGCGGTAACTGCTCGTCGCGTCAGACGGAGGGCGCAGCTCGATCAGGTCCTCCACGACGAACCCGTTCTCGCGGAAGAGGGCGATCCAGGCGCCGTAGGGGAGTTGAAAGACGGTCGGCTCCCCCGGCTCTTCGAGAGCGTGCAGACCCCAGTAATCGAACGTCAGGCGCTCGCTCGGGTGATCCGTGTCCAGCGGCCAGACGAGGTCGAGTATCGGCGTGTTCATCGAGAACGCCAGGAGCCCACCTGGGCGCAGCAGTCTCGCTGTCTCAGGAACCGTTCGGTGGGGATCCGCGAACGCCATCGCGCCGTGGTCGCAAAAGACGATGTCAAACGACGCGTCTGCGAACGGCGTCGCTTCAGCGCTCGCATGCACGAGCGGGAAGTCCGCGCCTGCCTCTGCCATCAGCGCGCGGGCGTGCTCGAGCTGCACGGAGGAGTTGTCGAGCCCGGTCACCCGCGCTCCCATCGCCTGTAGCGCGATCGACCACTGCGCTGCCCCGCAGCCGAGCTCCAGAACATCCTTCCCGTGCACGTCTCCGAGAACCTGCAGCTGAGACTCCGGAAGTTGCCACACGCCCCACGCGGTACCTCCGGAAGCCGCTAGCTGCGACCCGTGCGTGGCTTGATATTTGGCCGACTGCTGGTCCCACGTCTGCCGGTTATGGGCCGCGTAACTGGAAAGGTGGGGCTCGTCGCTCACGGTGACAGTCTCCCAGAGCTCGAACTGCTGATCGCGCCGGGTGTGTTCACCTCCGCCCGGACACCGCGTCCACGAGCCGGCCCAGGCGCGATGGGCGCTGCGTGCGCTGCTCGATGCGGTCGGCGCGGCGATACAGCGAGTAGATCGTGCGGATTGCTCCCCAGCGCACAGGCTCCGGCTCCCAGCGACGCGCCCGATGGCCGACCCACGGCAGCTTGGTGAGCTCGCTTGGTTCATCGAGGATCAGGTCGCGCAGCGTGCGCCCCGCGAGGTTTGCCGCAGCCACACCTTCACCTACGTATCCGCCCGCCCAAGCAAGACCTGACGCGGGATCCGCGTCGACCGACACGCACCAGTCGCGCGGCACGCCGAGCACCCCCGACCACGCGTGATCGAGGGCAACGCCAGCGGTGGACGGGAACATCGCCTGCAGCTTCGCGCGCAGGCTCGCGACCGTCGCCGCGGCTGTCTCACCGCGGCCGTCTGTGCGCGAGGCGAAGCGATACGGGACACCGCGGCCGCCGATCGCGATCCGTCCGTCATCGGTGCGCTGCAGGTACACGTACACGTGTGCGCCATCGCTGAGCACCTCGCGACCCTCCCAGCCGATCTCTTCCCACGCCGCTGAGCTGAGCGGCTCGGTGACGATCATCGAGCTGTTCATCGGGACGAGTGCGCGCTTGAGGCCCGCCAGGTCGGCGGTGTAGCCCTCGGTTGCGCGCACGATCCAGCGCGCCTGCACGCTGCCGGCAGGCGTCAGCGCCTCGCGCGGGCAGATCGCGCTCACCGGAGTCATCTCGTAGATCTTCACCCCGAGGCGCTCCACTGTTGCCGCCAAACCGGTGAGCAGCTTGGCGGGATGTACGCGCGCCACATGCGGTGAGAACGTCGCGCCGTGTGCTCCCGCGACACGTATCCGGGCTTGCAGCTCAGCTGCTGTCAGCTCACACAGATCCTCAGTGCCGAGGCCATGTACGCGGCTGCTCGTGAGCTCGTCATGTAGGTGTGCTGCCTGAGCTCCACCCAGCGCCAGCGCCAGATGTCCACCCTTGACAAAGTCAGCATCGATCTCATGCTCGACGAGAAATGCCCCGACCTCATCGACCGTGTCGAACATCTCTTGCTGTAGCGCCGCGTAGCCCGCGCGTCCACCCTTACGTTCGTAAACGCGCGCTGGGCCTGAGAAGAAGCCCGAAACCCAGCCGCCGTTACGACCGGACGCGCCGAAGCCGGCGTGCTCGCGCTCGAGTACGACTATGTGCAACGACGGCCGTGCGCGCTTCAGGTAATAGGCGGTCCACAGACCCGTATAGCCGGCACCCACGATCGCCACGTCGGCGTGCTCCGGTCCGCTCAGCGGCGGGCGCGGTGCCGGCGGGCTGCCAAGCGAGCGCCACCAGTAGCCCAGCTCGCCGGTTCGCATTCGCTTGAGAGTAGACAGCTGAAGGGTATGATCGATGTCGACCCCAAGGGGTCGGCAGGGGTTAATCCCATGGGGATGGGGCAAAGCCGCAAGGCAAGAGGAGGGAGCGCGCGATGGAGGCCGAACTCACGGAGACAATGACGCAAGAGCGGGCGGCCCTCGGAGCCGCGACAATCGCAGAGGCATTTCGCATCACGGCAGCTGAGCGCGAGGGCGAGGTGGCGATCCGCACCAAGCAGGACGCTTTCACGATCACATGGGGTGAGCTGCGCGAACGCGTGGATGCGCTGGCCGGCGGTCTCGCGAAGCTCGGCGTGAAGCGTGGTGACAGCGTCGCG
Source organism: Solirubrobacteraceae bacterium (assembly GCA_050015915.1). Lineage (GTDB taxonomy): Bacteria > Actinomycetota > Thermoleophilia > Solirubrobacterales > Solirubrobacteraceae > Palsa-744. The sequence continues at coordinate 20,166 of JBEKAM010000085.1, read as the reverse complement.
CTGATGATGACCAACCGCCCTGAGTTTCACCTCTGCGACTTGGCGGCGATGATGCTCGGCGCCACACCATTCTCCATCTACAACACCTACACGGCTGAGCAGATCCGATACGTGGTCGCTGACGCCGACGCCAAGGTGTTGATCTGCGAGCAGCAGTACCTGCCCCAGGTGCGCGAAGCGCGCAAGGAGCTCCCCAACTTGGAGTACGTGATCGTGGTCGATGGCGAGGCTCCCCTCGGCACGCTCGCGCTGTCCGATGTCGAGGGCTCCAACCCGGACTTCGACGTCGATGCGGCGGTTGCGCAGGTGAAGTCCACGGATGTGCTGACGCTGATCTACACCTCCGGGACCACCGGCCCGCCGAAGGGCGTGCAGCTGGTCCACCGCAACCTGCTGGCGACGGTGGAAGGCATCGAGGATCTGATCGAGTTCCCGCGCGATGGCCGCGTGGTCTCCTGGCTACCCGCCGCCCACGTGGCAGAGCGCAACGCTCACCACTACCTACCAATCGTCTTTGGGCTGCAGATCACCTGCTGTGACGATCCCCGGGAAGTGCTCTCATACCTCCCGGAAGTCCGCCCGAGCTGGTTCTTTGCCGTGCCGCGCATCTGGGAGAAGCTGAAGGCGGGCCTCGAGACGATGGTTGCCGGTCAGCCCGAGGAGGGCCGCGAGCAGTTGCAGGGAGCGCTCGACGCAGCCGTGCGCAAGGTGCGCATGGAGCAGGCCGGCGAAGCAGTCCCGCAAGAGCTCGCCGAGCAGGTCGCTGCCGCGGACGCTGAGATCTTCTCGGGGCTGCGCACGATGCTGGGGCTCGACCAGGTGGTCGCAATCAACGTTGGTGCTGCGCCCACGCCGGTAGAGGTGCTCGAGTTCTTCCACGCGATCGGGCTGCCCCTGGCGGAGCTATGGGGGATGAGCGAGACGTGCGGTGCCGGAAGCGTCAACCCGCCCAGCAAGATCAAGCTGGGAACGGTCGGGCCGCCCGCGCCGGGGATCGAAATCAAGCTCGATACCGACGGCGAGGTGCTGGTCAAATCTGAAGTGGTGATGCTCGGCTACCGCAACTTGCCTGAGAAGACGGCAGAGGCGTTTACCGAGGACGGCTGGCTGCGGACCGGTGACATCGGCGCCTTCGACGAGGACGGCTATCTGTCGATCATCGACCGCAAGAAGGAGCTGATCATCAGCGCCGCCGGCAAGAACATGTCGCCGGCGAACATCGAGGCGACGATCAAGAGCAGCTCGCCGCTGATCGGCCAGGCTTGCTGCATCGGCGACCGGCGTCCTTACAACACCGCGCTAATCGTGCTCGACGCTGACTTCGCACCTGCGTGGGCCGCCCAGCAAGGCATCGAGGACACCTCACTCGAGGCGCTCGCCCGCGACGAGCGTGTACGCGCCGCGGTCCAGGCAGCTGTGGACGCGGGCAACGAGAAGCTGGCGAAAGTCGAACAGATCAAGAAGTTCGAGATCGTTCAAGGCGACTGGCTGCCGGGCGGCGACGAGCTGACACCCACGATGAAGCTCAAGCGCAAGCCGATCGCTGCGAAGTACGAGCAGGCGATCGAGTCGCTTTACTCGTCCTAGCCGAGCAGCGCGGTCATGAGTAGCTCAGGCGCTTCGTATCTACGGAGCCCGTGCGGCGTTCAGCGTGCGCACAGATCGCGCAGATGTCTTGCCAGCTCATGCGGCTGATCCTCGGGAATCAGTGTGCGGGAGTCGGCGATCTCGACCAGCTGTCCCTGCGGCAGTAGCTCGGCGAGCCGCGGGCCGTGCTCGTGGGGCATCAGACGATCTTCGCTCGCCCACGCGACCAGGGCGGGACGGTCGAAGGAGGGCAGCGCCTCGGCTGCGGCGAGTAGTTCGCGCCGCCCCTGCGCGGCGCTGCGCACGTACTTGCGCAGATCGCGACGTATCTGCGGCTGCTCGCAGATAGGACCGAACCAGCGGTCCATGATCCCGCGCGGAACCGGGCGCTTGCTCAATGGCCCGTAGGTCAACGGCAGCCTGCGCAGGCGATCGAAGCGGAACGGAAGCAACGCTACGGTTAGGCCGCCGGGCACGCGCGCGACGTATGGCAGCAACTTTGCCGCGCCCTTCGGTGGCACGTTGTCGAACGCCTCGCACGAGCACAATGCAAGCCGGGCGATCCGCTCATCGTGCGCGCTACCAACCAGCAGCTGTGGGCCACCCCAATCATTCGTCGTGAGGGTGATGTCCTGTAGGTCCAGGCGGTCGATGAACTCGCCGAGGATCTCGACCATGCCTCGCATCGAGAGGTCCGCGTCCGCATGCATCGGGTGTCGATGACCGCCCAGCGGGAGCGTGGGGGCGACACAGCGAAAGTCCAAGCGCAGGTCCTCGATCACGTGGCGCCACAGTGAGCGGTCCATCATCAGCCCGTGTACGAACACGAGCACTGGCCCGCTTCCGCCAGTGTCCTTGTACTCGATCGTCCCTGCCTGCAGCTCAACTTCGGGCATCTCCAACCTCCAGGTTCCGCGTCCGCAAAGACTAGATAGATCGCTCTAGTAAACGAGCCTATCATTGGCGATGTAAATCTGGAACGAGGAGGAGTGGGGATGGCTGCGACAAAGGATCGGATCATGGACTCGACCGCCGAGCTGTTCCGTCGCCAGGGCTATACAGGCACGGGCATCAAGCAGATCCTGGCCGCCGCCAACGCGCCGTTTGGGTCGCTTTACCACTTCTTCCCTGGTGGGAAGGAGCAGCTGGGCGCAGAGACGATTCGGTCCTCCGGGCAGCTGTACATGGAGCTCTTCGCCACGATCGCTGTCCAGGCGCCCGACGTTCTCAGCGCGGTCGGCGGCTTCTTCACGGGTGCGGCGCAGACCTTGGAAGAGACCGACTACGCGGATGCCTGCCCGATTGCGACGGTGGCGCTCGAGGTGGCGAGCACGAATGAGCCGCTGCGCGAGGCTTGCGCCGAGGTGTTCGACGCCTGGATCAGCGGCGCGAGCGCGTACTTCGCCGCGGCGGGGATTGCACCAGAGAAGGCACGAGAGCTCGCGCTGTCGATGCTGTGCCTGCTGGAGGGGGCGTTCATCTTCTGTCGCGCGATGCGCAGCACCGAGTCGCTGCACGTGGCCGGGGCGAGTGCCGTGGCCGCGGTCAGCGAGGCGCTGGAGTCAGCTGCATAGGTGACGCGCACGCCCCGCGGCGAGGACGTGTTCTCCGGGGCTGGTGCTAGCCGCCGGATGCCTCGTAGCGAGCCTGCTCCTCGGCGGTCCGCTCAGCCCACGGGATCGCCTGCAGGCGGCCATCTGGGATCGGCTGACCGCCCTCGATGGAGATGCCATAGGTGCCATCGGCGAGACGCTGCTCGGCCCGCTCGATCGCCTGGAGCTCTTCGTTCAGTCGCTCGGCTCGGCCCTCCCCGATCTCCGCGTCGAGCAGATCGCCGCCTACGTCGGCGGCCTCGAATGGGTCGGTGACATCTTCGACGTCTGAAGGTGCCAGGTCCTCGAGCGCGCTCTCGATGCGCTCGCGCGCCTGTGCCAATAGCTCACGTGCCTCGTCTGTGTCCATCTCGGTAAGTATGAAGGCAGCGCGCGTAACGCGCTGCTCGGGTCTCGTAGCGTCAGCGTGGGGCCGGTGATCGCTGCATTGTGTTGAGTTCCGGCACTTCCGAGAGCCGCCATTGGCCGTGGATGTAGAGGACCGTTCCTGGCTTGGCGCCGTCATAGACGAGCGCTTGCTCGCCGGACAGGACGATGCGGGTCCCTGCGCGCACCTTCGAGAGTCGGATCTTTTCGGCCCAGCGTTCCAGGTGCGAGCTTGCGTTCGCCGTGGTGCAGTCGTTGTTGGAGCGGCTGACCTCACTGCTCAGCGGTCCGTCCATATAGGAATGGCAGATGTCGGTGAAGTCGCCGGCGCCGGCGTCGAGGCCGATGGACCTGTACATGGCGCGTACGCTCGCCACGTTCTGCGGGGAGTTTGCTCCGCTGCAGCCTGCGAGCAAGGCCCCGGAAATGCACAGGATCGCTACGCGGAGGCATGACCGTGACATGTAGAAGATCTTGGCGCCTATGAGTCAGCTGGCGATGGGTTGCTCCTAGAGAGCCGACGGCCGGGATCGAACCGGCGACATCCGCTTTACAAGAGCGGTGCTCTACCAGCTGAGCTACGTCGGCATTGCGTTTGCATCCTACCGTTGCAACGCGCCGCTGTTGCCCTGTCTGGCTGGTGTTTCGGTGCTGTGGCGGTTGGGCTCACTGTGGCGCGATCGGGTAGAGGCTGTGGGCTTAGGGATCGACCCATAAAAGCGATCGCTTCAATAGCCCTCACTCTAATAAGAGTTATGACGGTATCGTTTACTAAACTTAGGCAGTGGTAAACGATCGCAGACCAAGCTTTCCCCCTGCGCCATCTCAGGCGAGCGCTCGGGCCGGCGAGTTTCGTCTCGCGCAAGACGGCCCCGATGGCTTCTGGGCCTTTCATCCAAGGCCGCTGCCGCCCGACCCGCGGCTACACGTCGATGTAGCGATGCAGACGCTGCTGGACCGCGCGAACCAGGCATTGGGCCGGCTCGACGGCATCACGCTCCTGCTTCCCGACCCAGATCAGTTCATCTACACGTTCGTGCGCAAGGAGGCGGTGCTGTCCTCGCAGATCGAGGGCACCCAGTCCTCATTGTCGGATTTGCTGCTGTTTGAGCACGACGCCGCGCCTGGGGTGCTTCGCGAGGATGCCCAGGAAACCGCCAACTACATTGCCGCGCTGAACTATGGCCTCGACCAAATCGCGAGGCCCGGCGCACCGCCGCTCAGCGCACGGCTGCTGCGCGAAGTGCATGCCCGGCTGATGCACAGCGGTCGCGGCTCCCAGCAGGCTCCCGGCGAGTTTCGCCGGACGCAAAACTGGCTCGGCGGGAGCCGACCAGGTCTTGCTCGCTTCGTCCCGCCGCCTGCTCAGGAGGTTGCTGCCGCGATCGCCGTGCTCGAGCGGTTCATCCACGACGAGCCCGAGGCCACACCGATCCTGGTCAAGGCGGCGCTCGCTCATGTCCAGTTCGAGAGCATCCACCCTTTCCTTGACGGTAACGGTCGCGTGGGCCGTCTTCTGATCACGCTGCTGCTCTGCGCGGAGGGCGTGCTGCGCAGCCCTCTGCTGTACCTCAGCCTCTACTTCAAGCGCCACCGCGCGGTCTACTACGAGCATCTTCAGCGCGTGCGGACCGACGGCGATTGGGAGGGCTGGCTGACGTTCTTCCTGCAGGGAGTGATCGAGGTTGCCGAGTCGACTACGAGTACGACGCAGCGTCTCGTGGCGATGATCGAGTCCGACCGAGAGGCGATCCACGAGTTCGGCCGCGGCGCAGCGACGGCCCACCGCGTGCACGATCTCGCCGCGCGGTACGTTCTCGTGGGAGCATCGTCAGTCGCCGAGCATCTTGGTCTATCGGCCCCGCCTGTCTACGCAGCGCTCGATCGGCTCGAGCGCGCTGGCATTTTGCGTGAGGCCACCGGGCGACGACGCGGCAAGCTCTACGTGTATGACCAGTACCTCGCGATCCTTAACGAGGGGACCGAGCGCGAGTAGGCGGCCTTACGGCTCCGAGAGCTCTCTCCTCCTCGAAGGTCAACAGAGCCAGGAGGAAGCCTCGTTCTGCGCAAGAACCATCTCCACAACTAGATCGAGTATCTCGTCGTCGACGCCATAGGCGCGCAGAAGCACCAAATTCGCTACAAGCGCCTCTTGGCTGGACCGGCCAGCGTTGGCCTTGGATAGGTCGCGGAGCTGCGTGATCGCGGCTTTCAATGACGGTGCGTGTACCACTGGCTCTGGCCGGCGCCAGACTTCACGTCCTCGGCGTTCTTGGCTAGCAGACCCTCGTACGCGTCGCCCTTGACATCGACATCGAGAGTCATCCACAGCAACCACCGCTCGGTCGAGCTGTGTGGCGGTGTATTCGATCGGTTCGTCCACCGCTTCCCAGCGCAGCTTTCGCGTCATCCGGTCGCGATAGCCGGCGAACTCGCCCGTCTCGATCGTAGATCCTCCCTCGGTGATCGCGGTCTTGATGACGTAGACCGTGAAATCCACGTTCACGCCGTCGGCAACCGCAAGCTCGTGGCTGTACTCCATTACCAGGTTCTGGCGGAAGAACCCATAGGTCTGCTTCGTCGGCGTCGCCGTCAGCCCAATCAGGTGCGCGTCGAAGTACTCGAGCACCTGTCTCCATACCCCGTAAATCGAGCGGTGGCACTCATCGACGATGATCACATCGAACGCATCCGGCGGGAGCGCCGGGTTGTACTCGACCGCTAGCGGCTGCGACACGGGCAGTTCATACACGGAGTGCTCGTCTGTCTCCTCGTCCTCGCCACGCAAGATCCAGAAGATCCGCTGGATCGTCGAGATGCACACACGCGATGTGGGATCGATCGCGTTCGATTTGAGGTGCTGGATGTTGTATTCAGCCGGGAACTTCCGCTGCGTATCCGGAACATCGAACTTGTCGAACTCGAGCTTTGCCTGTTCGCCGAGACTCGAGCGATCGACCAGAAACAGGGATCCGCTTCGCGCCCGCGTGGCGGATCAGTCGGTAGGAGATGTTGGCTGCGGTGAACGTCTTCCCCGAGCCGGTCGCCATTTGAACCAGCGCACGTGGGCGATCGTCGCGCAACGACTTCTCCAGGTTGGAGATCGCTGTCGCCTGAACCTCCCACAGCCTTCTCGAGTCGAGCTCCGGCAGCGACTTTAGCCGCGCGCGAAAGCTCGGCGCATCGGGGTTCTCGCGAATCTGCCGAGCCCACTCGGCGAGTGTCTCGGGCCGGTGGAGCGAGAACACACGCCGGCTGCGAGCGTCGGGGTCATAGCCATTCGTGAAGCGCGTTTCGGTGCCGGTCGACTCGTAGATGAATTGGAGTGGGTATACCGGCGGCTTCATCCAATCGGGTAGACCCTCAACGTACTTGCCGCTCTGGGCCTCCACCTCGACCAACGTCGTGCCATCCGGCTTGGCCTCGATCACCCCGGCTGGCTGGCCGTCGAGAAACAGCAGGTAGTCGACCCGGCCGTGCGGCTTCTCCAGGACAAACTCCCTGATCGCAACGCCAGGACCTGCGTTTACGGCCACCCGGTTGGCGCTCTGAACGACCCACCCCGCTGCCACCAGTTGCCTGTCGATGGCTTTGCGCGCCTTGGCCTCGCGGGGGAAATAGGCGTCCTCCGAGTCCTCCATGCACCGAGATCCTATCTATCGGACCAGTGTGGCCAATAGGAGCCTGTGCAGGGGGCGCGGGATTTGCACTCGCGGCAGCGTGGCTTTCCGCACCGGCCCTTGAACTCAATAGACGGCCGCACCCATGATCACGAGTGGGTCTATCTTCCATAGTCGTGGCAACTGTGTCGATGTCCTCAACCCCCGGCATCGCGGCTCCCGCGGACAGTGAGGTGGCGCTCGCCATCGGCGGGATGACGTGCGGGGCGTGCGTCGCGCGGGTGGAGCGAGCGCTTAACCGCCTCGACGGGGTGGTGGCGCACGTCAACTACGCCACCGAGCGCGCCACCGTAACGCTGCCAAGCGATCTACCGGTGCAAAGTCTGCTCGACCGGGTCACCGCTGCGGGCTACACGGCAGAGCTCGTCGGCGCGGACCTGCACGCCGCGAGCGCCGGCGCCGAGGATCTCGACCGGCGCGTGCGCTCGCTGCGGCGACGACTGTTCCTCGCGGCAGCGCTGTTCATGCCGCTGTGCGACCTGTCGATCGCGTTCTCCGTCTTCCCGATCCTGCGCTTCCCTGGGTGGCAGTGGCTGATGGTCGCTCTGGCCACGCCTGTCGTCAGCTGGGCCGCCTGGCCGTTCTATAAGGCTGCCGTCCGCAACGCTCGCCACGGCACCACCACGATGGACACGCTCGTATCGCTGGGGATCCTCGCGGCCACCAGCTGGTCGCTGTATGCGATGTTCGCCGTCGACTCGAGCGCCCACACGTCGCTTCTGTTCGGGCTCGGCCGCGGCTCCGGCGGCGGCATCTACCTCGATGTCCCCGCGGGGGTCACCACGTTCCTGCTCGCCGGTCGCTACTTCGAGGCGTGGTCCAAGCGCCGCAGCGGCGATGCGCTCCGTGCGCTGGCGGCTGTGGCCGCGCGCGACGTGGCAGTGCTCGACGCAGCTGGCCGCGAGCAGCGACGCTCGGTCGCCGATCTCACTGTGGGCGAGCGCTTCGTCGTTCGCCCGGGGGAGACCGTCGCAACCGACGGCGAGGTCCTGAGCGGTCAGTCGGCGCTCGACCGCAGCGTCATGACCGGCGAGTCCCAGCCCGTTGACGTCGCTCCCGGCGACACCGTGCTCGGTGGCACCGTCTCGCTCACCGGGCGCATCGTGGTGCAGGCGCAAAAGGTCGGGCGAGAGACACAACTCGGTCAAATGCTGAGCCTCGTCGAGCATGCGCAGAACGACAAGGCCGCCGTCCAGCAACTGGCCGACCGCGTATCGAGCGTGTTCGTGCCCACCGTGCTGCTGCTCGCGCTCGGCACGCTCATCGCCTGGCGGTTGACTGGTAATCCAACCAGTGCCGCGATCAGCGCTGGCCTATCCGTGTTGATCGTCGCCTGCCCCTGTGCGCTCGGCCTTGCAACACCGGCAGCGCTGCTCGTCGCTTCCTGGGCGGGGGCCCGCCAGGGCATCTTCTTCAAGGGCTACACCGCGCTCGAGGCCTCCCGTGACATCGACACGGTCGTGCTCGACAAGACCGGCACGCTCACCGAGGGACAGATGACGCTGTCTGACCTGCAGGCGGTCGCGGGCGTCGACCAGAGCGAGCTGATGCGCCTGGCGGGGGCGCTCGAGCGGGCATCCGAGCACCCGATCGCCCGCGCGATCGCCGCCGCTGCCGAGCACTGGGTGAAGGCGCTCCCCGAGGTGGACGCGTTCGTCGCGCTGCCGGGAATCGGCGCGCGCGGCAGCGTTGAAGGGCACGAGCTGTACATCGGGCGCGCAGAGGCAGACCCCAGCCAGCTGCCCTCCGGCCATGCCCCGGGCGAGGAGGCCCAGTCCGGCCAGCTCGACGCGCTGCCCCCGGACCTGGCAGAGCGCTGCATCGAGTGGGAGGGTCTCGGGCGCACGGTCGTGGCTGTACGCCGCGACGGGGCAGCGATCGGTGCGCTGGCTCTTGCCGACACGATCCGTGCTTCCGCTGCGCCTGCGATCAGTCAGCTGCAAGCACTCGGGCTGCGCTGCATCCTGTTGACCGGCGACAACGACACCACCGCCAGGGCCGTTGGCGAGTCGATCGGAGTCGATGAGGTCATCGCCGGAGCGCTCCCAGCGGAGAAGGTCGCCGTCATCCGCCGCCTGCGGCGTGAAGGCCACTGCGTGGCGATGGTGGGCGACGGCGTCAACGACGCACCTGCGCTCGCCGCCGCGGACCTCGGGCTCGCGGTGGGCTCCGGCACCGATGCTGCGATCAACGCTGCCGAGGTGATCGTTGTACGCGACGACCTATGCGTTGTGGCAGCTGCGATCAAGCTCGCGCGCGGGACGCTGAAGACGATCAAGGGCAACCTCGCCTGGGCGTTCCTTTACAACCTCGCGGCAATCCCCATTGCTGCGCTGGGACTGCTCGACCCGCTGGTTGCCGGAGCGGCGATGGGCCTGTCCTCGAGCTTCGTCGTGTGGAACAGCTCCCGCCTACGCCGTGGGACTCCTGACGCGGCAGCCACCCAGGCGCGTGGCGAGCGGCCACAGGTTGCGACCCCGCCGGCAGGAGTGACCGCGTGAATTCGCTGTTTCACCACTGGTCAAACCCAGCGGTCGTGGTCCTCGTAGTCCTGCTCGCTGTCTGGCACGAGCTCGGCCTGCAACGGCTGCTCCGCCACACCCGCCATGACCGCCGCCGCGGCCGGCGTTTGCGCTCTCTGTGCTTCTACGCCGGCCTCGTAACGCTGCTCATTGCAGTCGTCTCGCCGATCGAATACCACGGCTACGACTACTTCTATCTACACATGATCCAGCACCTGCTGTTGCTGCTGGCGGTGCCGTCGCTGCTCGTCGCCGGTGCCCCCTGGCAGCCGTTGCTTTTGGCCCCACCGCTACCGCTGCGCCGCCGCGCCTACAGGGCGATCGTGCACGATCGCTGGGCGCGCCCACTACGCGCAGGCGCTCGCCTGCTCCTCAGCGCGCCAGTGGCCGTCGCGGCTTTCAACATCGTGATGGTCGCCTGGCAGATCCCCGGGCCGTTCGACCGCTCGGAGACGAGCGGCACCGTGCACTCGCTGATGAACGCCAGCATGCTGCTCGTAGGAGTCCTCTTCTGGCTGAAGATCCTCGCCTCGCCGCCGCTACACGTGCGCATGAGCCCCGCCGGCCAAGCAATCGCGCTGGTCTTCACGAACTTCGTCATGTTCATCCTCGCCATGTCCATGAGCCTGTTCACCCACCACTCGTGGTACTCCGTGTATGACCACATCCCCGGCGTTGGGATCCCTGCGTTCGGCGACCAGCAGATCGGGGCAGGGCTTCTGTGGGTGTGCGGCGACTTCTGGGCTGTGCCCGCGTTCGTATTCGCCATGCGTCGCCTGATCGCGCGCGAAGAGGGGGTAGTGGTCGCAGCGATCGAGCGGATCCTCGGCCAGGGGCCCGCGGCGGGGAGCCCGGGCCCGTAGACCGGCCCCTTAGCCCGGCCCAATAGCCCGGCGGCGCGCGGATTGTGGCACCCGTCACGATCGAAGACTTCTGTCCAAACCATGTAACACAGCGCTCGCCGGCGGTGTACTTGGGGTATGGAGAAAACGCTCCCCCAGCACAGCCAGAACGCGCTGCAGGAGCAGCCGCACGAGCTGGTCAAGCGCGAGCCGACGACAGACCACGCGTCGGTCGACCTCAACAGCTTCCGCCAGCGCTCGCTGAGCAAGGGCGTGAACCCCGTCTTCTACTGGTTCATCCGCGCGCTGTTCGTGCCGTTCTTCCTCGTGTACTTCCGCATGCAGCGCGTGGGACGCGAGCACCTGCCGCGCAGCGGCCCGCTGCTATTGGCGTCCAACCACCGCAGCTTCCTGGACCCGTTCGTGATCGGCACGCTCGTGCGGCGTCCCGTCTACTACATGGCCAAGCGGGAGCTGTTCGAGAAGCGCTGGCAGGCATGGGCGTTGAATGCCCTCGGCGCGTTCCCAGTCGACCGTGGCGCGGGCGACGGCGACGCGATGGCGACCGCTCGCGAGATCCTCGCGCGGGGCGACTGCGTGGTGGTGTTCCCCGAGGGCACGCGGATGCGCCGTCGTCCGCTGGGCGAGCCGCGACGCGGCATCGGGCGCCTGGCGCTGGAAACAGGCGCGCCGGTGGTGCCCGTGGCGGTGATCGGTAGCGACGAGGTCCGTCGTGGCTGGCGCATACGCCCCCGCAAGGTGCGCCTGCGCGTGGGGGCGCCACTGAGCTACCCCACCGTGGAGAGCTGCTCACCGGCGCTTGCGGCAGCCGTGACCGAGCGCATCTGGGCGTGCGTGAGCCTGCAGTGGGACTGGCTCGGAGGTATCCAGCCCACTAGCTCCGCGCAGATCGGCGAGGCTCCCGGGCGCGAGATCTCCTCGCGTGCGGCTTGAGCGCGCACCCGGAATTCGAGCGAGCGCAGGATAGGGTGCGATGAGTGAGCGAGCAAGCCAGCCCGAAGCCCAAGGCGCAACTGGACGCGGAGTTCTCAGATCTCTACCGGGCGCATCTGCGCGACGTGTACAGCTATGCGTACTACCGCGTGGGCGATCACCACGACGCGGAGGACCTGACCGAGCAGACGTTTCTGCAGGCCTACCGTCACTTCGAGCGCGCCCAGCGCGAATCGGACGGTCGTCCGCTGCGGCCGTGGCTAATCCGTATCGCACACAACCTCGCAGCCAATTTGTATCGCGACCGCTCGCGCAAGCCGGTGACGCCGATCGACGACACGACGGCGCTGGCCGCAGTGCACACGACCGAGCAGTTGGTCGAGGGACGCGACGAGCTCAGCCGCGTGCTCGATGGGGTGCGGCTGCTCCCAGACGACCGGCGCGAGGCTTTGATCATGCGCTTCGCGTTGGGTATGGACAACCGCGAGATCGCGCGTGCGCTCGGGCGCTCGGACGGTGCCACCAAGGTGTTGATCCATCGCGCGATCAAGCAGCTGGAGGAGATCGTCAATGAGTGAGGCCGTGTCCAACCTCGAGAGCCTGTTGCGCGAAGCGCTCGCGCCGGTCGAGCCGCCCGCCGATCTGGCCAACCGGCTTGAGAGCACGCTAACGAGCATCACCGAGATGGCCGCTGACGAGCTCGAAGCGTGGGAGCTTTCAGCGATGCGCGATCCGCGCAACTGGGCGCGCCCGGCGGCTGCAGTGGTGGTTGGCAGTGCCGCTGGAGCTGGGCTCGTGCTGCTACGGGCACGCCGGCGTGCGCACGGGTCTGCGAGCGCCGTCGGCGGCGGGATAGGAAGCCTAGAAGGAGTACGCGAGGCGGCAGAGCGCGCAGTTCGCGACGTCGGCCGTGAGACACGCAAGCTGTTTGGCGATCGTTAGCGCGCGACGCGTGCTCGCTGCGCGCCGCGTGGTAGGCCCATGATCGACGTCGAGTTGCCAGCTAGGCTCTGAGCTCCTCATGGCCACCTGCTATCGCCACCCCTCGCGTGAGACGGGGGTCGCCTGTTCGAACTGCGGGCGGCCGATCTGTCCCGACTGCATGACCCCCACCCAGGTGGGCATGCGCTGCCCGGAGTGCGCCAGTCAGCGCACGAAGGTGGTGCGCATGCGCGAGGCAAGCCGGATCCCGCAGGTCACCTACGCGCTGATCGTCATCAACGTGATCGCGTTCCTCGCCGAGGGCAACATCTCGATCAGTGGCCAGCCGACCGACAAGGTCTACGAAGAAGGGGCCTTGATCGGCAGCATTCGTGGGCTCCCTGGGGTGGGCGTTGCGCACGGTCAGTGGTGGCGGATCGCGACGAGCGGCTTCCTGCACGAGAACCTGCTGCACATCGGTTTCAACATGTACGTGCTTTACATCCTCGGCATGCAGCTTGAGCCTGTGCTCGGCCGCTTCAAGTTCGGCCTGATCTACGGCGTCGCGCTGCTCACCGGCTCGTTGGGCGCGCTGCTGGTTTCGCCCCATGCGGTAACAGTTGGCGCATCCGGAGCTGTGTTCGGAATCATGGGTGCGTTCGCCGTGGAGCTGCGCGCGCGCAAGCTACCGATAATGGCCGGCGGGCTCGGCGGTATCGGGGGCCTGATCATGATCAACTTGGTCATCAGCTTCACCATCCCCGGTATCTCCTGGGGCGGCCACGTCGGCGGGCTGATCGGCGGTGCGCTCGTCGCTGTGGTGATCCAGCTCGGCGATCACTACCGGGCGCAGGCGGTCGCGCTCGCAGCGTGCGCGGTGATCGCCGTCGCCGCGGTCGCTGGCTCGATCGCCACAGCGAAGTCCAGCGAAGCTGAAGCGAGCATTGGCGCTCCGCCGGGGTTTGTGAGCCCCGAATGATCGTCGCGAGCGCGCCGCGGCTCAGGCGCTACTGGTCGACAGCTCGATAGCCAGTGCCGCGGCTCCGCTCGGCTGGCCGGAGGCCAGATCGGGGTGCAGGATGTGCGCGAGCAACTCCAAGCCGTCAACCAGCCGCGGTCCAGGCCGCGAGAAGTACGCGGAGGCGTTCACCGCAACGACGCGCTTGGCGTTCACGCCGGCCAGCTCGCGCGCGTAGACGAGGGCCTCGGCGTGCGCGCGCTGCTCGTCATAGCCGCACGGCATCACCACCAACACATCCGGTGCGTTGGCCGCGAGCGTCTCCCACGAGATCTCCTGTGACGGTTCGCCGGGCAGTCCCAGCACGTCCTCTCCGCCCGCCAGCTCAATCAGCTGCGGCGTCCAGTGTCCGGCGACGAACACCGGATCGAGCCACTCAAGCGCTGCCACCCGCGGGCGCGGCTGTGCGCGCACCGCGAGCTTCACGCGGTCGATCCGCGCTGCGATCTCACCCACGAGCGTTTCGCCCTGCTCACGCCGGTCGGTGGCTCGCGCCAGCGTGCGCACGTCACCGAGCGTCTCGCCAAGCGTCTTCGGGTCCAGTGCGATCACCTGCGGCTTGGACGGGAGTGTCTTTGCGACCTTCGCCACCTCGTCGTAGGAGACCGCGCACACCGGGCACAGCGCCTGCGTGACAATCAGCTCCGGCTCGAGCTTCGCGAGCAAATCGCGGTCGAGCTCATAGATGGCCTCGCCCTCGAGTGTGCGCTCGCGCACCGCCGCGTCGATCTCCGCCGCGCTCAAACCCGCGGGCAGAACATCGCGCGTGACGTGCGGAAGCTCCGCCGCGGCGGGCGGGAAATCGCACTCGTGTGTGACGCCCACCACTTCCGGGCCGGCCCCGAGCGCGAACAGCAGCTCGGTGGCGTGAGGGACGAGGCTCACGATCCGCATGCCCTGACTTTAGGGATCGCTGGATCGTCGATCCACAACGTCTAAGCTCGCAGCCAATGAGCCTGCTCGACGATTCCGACATCCAGCAGCGTCTGGCGGGCCTGCCCGACTGGCGCACAGAAGGGCAGAGCGAGATCGTGCGCGACCTCGCGTTCGCGGATTTCGCCGCGGCGATTGCGTTCGTCGACCGCGTCGCGGAGCTTGCAGAGGCCGCCAACCACCACCCCGACATCCTTGTGCATGGCTGGAACAAGGTCCGCCTGACGCTCTCCACACACTCTCAGGGTGGCCTCACCGACGCGGACTTTCAGCTCGCCGCGCAGATCGACGGCCTCGCATAGATGCACGTCGCCCAATGGTCCATTGCTGTGGCGGGTGCTCGCTTCCGACCATCTGCCTTGCTACCTTTGGCTGGTCGACAGCACGATGAACGACGACGAAGAAGATCTTCCCCGAAGTAGCCCGGCCCCCAGGGGCCACTTGAGTCGCGGTCGCGCAGGTCTGGCCGAGCGACATAGGCTGCCGGCACGCGTCGGGGATCGCCGGTAGCGCGTGAACGGCCTGAAGCTCATCTTCGCGGCGCTTCTGGTCGCCATCAACGCCTTCTTCGTGATCGCCGAGTACGCGCTCGTGCGCTCGCGCAAAGCGCGTCTGGAACTGCTGCGTGAGGAGGGCGCGAAAGGCGCCGCGCTTGCGCTCACGCAGCTGGAGAACGTCAACGAGTACATCTCCGCCGTTCAGATCGGCGTGACGATGACCTCAATCGGTATTGGAGCTCTCGGCGAGCCCGCGCTCGCGGCGATCCTCAAGAGCGCCCTCGGCAACACCATCAGCCATGGCGTCGCGGTCGCGGTGGCTGTGATCGTCGCCTTCGCGATCATCTCCTCCGCACAGCTGATCGCAGGCGAGATGGTGCCGAAGTTCTATGCCATCGATCGCGCCGAGGCGGTCGCCCGCCGGGTCGCGCGGCCTCTGCAGGCGTTCAGCGCGCTGTTCCACCCGTTCATCGTCTCGCTCACAGCCGTCGCCGATCGCATCCTGCGGCTGCTCGGCGTGGACATGAGCCAAGAGCGCCGCGGCGGCTCCTCGGATGAGCTCAAGCGCCTGATCGCCGAGTCCCACGAGGGCGGCCAGATCGACCAGGGCGAGGCGGGCATGCTCACCGGCGTCTTTCATCTCCACGAGCAGGAGGCCCGCCAGGTGATGACGCCCGCGCCGGCGGTAGTCACCGTCGACGTCTCCCAGGACGTAGAGACAGCGCTCGGCCTGTGCGTCTCAAGCGGCCACACGCGCCTGCTCGTCACCGAGGAGGAAGACCGCGATCGCATACGCGGGCTCGTGCACGTCTCAGAGCTTGTGCGTCAGCTGATGCAGCAGGGGCCGCACACGCCGATCGAGCCGGTCGTCCACGACGCGTTGATCGTGCCCGAGACCAAGCCGCTCGATGACCTGCTCGCCGATCTGCAGCGCCAACGCACCTCCATGGCGGTAGTCGTGGACGAGTACGGACGGGTTGTCGGCGTCGTCACCGTCGAGGACATCATCGAGGAGGTCGTGGGGGAGATCGCCGACGAGACCGATCCTGCCGCCGGGGAGGTCCGCCGGCTCGCCGACGGCGACTGGTTCGTGCGCGGGCATGTTGCCGTCACCGACCTCGCCGACTACGGCCTGCACCTGCCAGTCGACTCCGACGCCTATAACTCCGTCGGCGGCTTCGTGTTCGCCCAGCTCGGGCGCCTGCCGAAGCGCGGCGACACTGTTCCCGCAAACGGCTACTCGATCCGTGTGGAGTCCGTGCGCGACAACCGCATTGAGGCCGTGCGCATCCGCGAGCGCCGGCAGGTCGCACCCCGGGAGGGGCGCACCGCTGAGGACTGACCGTTGCCGTTAAACACGTCCGGCCCGCGGGGGGAGCGGACCGGATCGTGTGCACTGGGAGGAGGCGGGTGTGCGTGCGACTTGACGTCGCATGAACCAGTATGGCGAGGTTGATGAACGACACCTAAAAGCCAGCCGCCGACAGTCTAAATTCTGACGAAGAACGCCCTAGGCGTTTCGCTCTTGGCCTCAGTAGGTGTGTAGGCCGCGCCCGCTCTTACGTCCCAGCGAACCTTCCGCGACCAGCTCCTGTACGCGCGGCGGGACCGGCTCTCCAATCGTTTCGCCGATCGCGCTGGAGACATCAAGGCCCACTAGGTCGAGTAGCGCGAGCGGGCCCATCGGGTGTCCTGCGCCAAGGCGCATACACGTATCGATGTCGGTCGGATCCATGTCCGTCTCTTCCATCAGACGCACCGCGCTGAACAGATACGGGAACAGCAGCCGGTTGACGACGAAGCCCGGCACGTCCGGGACCTCAACCGGCGTCTTCTCGAGTTTCTCGCACAGCTCAAGCGCACGCTTGCGCGTCTGCTCGCTGGCTTGCTTCGGGAAGATCAGCTCGACCAACTCCATCTTTGTGACCGGGTTGAAGACGTGCAGGCCGAGGAAGTTGTGCGGGCGGCCACTCTCCTGCGCCAAGCGCTCGATCGACAGCGAGGAGGTCGTGCTCGCGAGAATCGCATCGGCGTCGAGAACGCCGTTGAGCTCTGCCAGTAGCGCCGCCTTGGCGTCGTGATCCTCGATCACCGCCTCGACCACGAACGTCGCCTCTGCGAGGGCCGCGGAGTCGGTCACGATTTCCACGTGCTCCGGGTCGACCTCCGCCTTCAGGCGACTGAGCGTCTTCTCCACCGTCGCCCGTGCGCGGTCGGCGGAGCTCTCCGAGCGCGCCAGCAGCAGCACCGGCCCATGGTGGGCGGCGGTCGCGGCCAGGCCGCATGCGATGGCGCCGCTTCCGGCTATCCCCAGGCGTTTGCTCAAGGTCTTCCTTGTCCTCTCTCGGTGTCCACGGACCCTGGCTGACTGACCAGTCAATCAGTGAGCGCGGTAGAATACGGATGTAGGGTCCGGCATCTTATTCAGACGCGAATTGAAGGCCCGCCCACCCAGGTCTTCAATCAGGTGGGGCTGAGGGTAAGCGAGTTCCTCAGCATCTCCTAACCAGCGCTTAACACTCCTTAGGAGGACTGCAGACATGAGGCAACCAGAGGGACGCGAAGTCGTGATCGTCGAGTCGGTGCGTACACCGATCGGCCGCGGTCACAAGGAGAAGGGTTACTACAAGGACACCCACCCCAACGAGCTGCTCGGGGCTGTGTACTCAGAGGTGATCAACCGCGCTGGCATCGACGCTGCGCAGGTTGAAGACGTAATCGCGGGTTGCGTCTCGCAGTTCGGTGAGCAGGGCCTGAACGTCGCGCGCAACGCGTGGCTGCAGGAGGGCCTGCCGATCGAGACCCCCGGCACGACCGTCGACCGCCAATGCGGCTCCGCCCAGCAGGCGGTCAACTTCGCCGCCGGTCTGATCGCCGCGGGCGTCCACGACGCGATGATCGGCTCAGGTGTGGAGCACATGGGCCATTTGCCGTTCTCCGCGGTGGCGCAGACGCAGGGAGAGTTCGGCCTGGCGTTCCCGCCGGAGCTGATGGCCAAGCACAACATCGTTGGTCAGGGCCTCGGCGCGGAGATGATCGCTGACCAGTGGGAGATCCCCCGCTCAGAGCTAGACGAGCTGGCCGTGCGCTCGCACCGCCTCGCCAATCAGGCCACCCAGGAGGGTCGCTTCGAGCGGGAGATGGTGCCGATGACTGTGGATGGCAACACCTACGTCACCGACCAGGGCATCCGTCCCGACACCAACCTCGAGTCGCTCTCGCAGCTGAAGCCAGCGTTCAAGCCGGACGGCAAGATCACCGCGGGTAATGCCTCCCAGATCTCAGACGGTGCTGCCGCGGTGCTGCTGATGTCCGCTGATAAGGCCAAGGAGCTTGGTCTCACGCCGCGCGCGCGGATCGTCGACCAGACGACCGTCGGCTGTGACCCCGTGAAAATGCTCGAGGGCCCGATCCCTGCCACGCGCAAGATCCTCTCGCGCAACGGCATGGTGATCGACGACATCGACCTGATCGAGATCAACGAGGCGTTCGCGCCGGTCGTCGCCGCTTGGCGGCGCGAGCTCTCGCCCGACATGGATCGCGTCAACGTCAACGGCGGCGCCATGGCGCTTGGGCACCCGCTCGGCTCCACCGGCGCGCGGCTCATCACCACGCTCCTGCACGAGCTCGAGCGCTCCGACAAGGAGATCGGGTTCGTGACCATGTGCTGCGGTGGGGGGCTAGGGACGGGGACGTTGATTCAGCGGGTCTGACGCGCGATAGCCGGCGCGAGGCTGCGTCCTCGCCTGGCGAAGGTTTGATGTTTATGGGGCCGGCCTTTGGGCCGGCCCCGTTGGTTTGCGGGGTGGGTTAGCTCTAGCGGCCCTGCAATGCGGCGTGCCCGCGACCTCGTGTAACTACTGATACACATCAGTAGTGATGCATTGTTGGCGTTATCTCGGCTTGAACATCACTTTCGATGTATTTAGTCTGATATACTTTGCATCGAATTAGATGTCTAGTAGACAAAAATTGCGCTATCACATCATTACTGATGGATCTTGAAGAGCTAAAGACTGACGCTGCGGTTCTCGCTGAGCTCGGCCGCAGGCTGGCCCAGCACCGGCTCGAACGCAACTGGACTCAGGCTGAGATGGCCGCTGAGGCTGGACTAGGCCAGGCCACCGTGCAGCGCGTGGAGCGGGGGGAGTCTGTGCAGATGACCTCCATGATCAAGTTGCTGCGCACGCTGGGGCTGCTCGGGGCCTTCGACGCTGCGGTGCCCGAGTCGATCACGCTTCCCATCGCGCAGTTGGAACGCGAGCAGCGCAGGACCCGCAAGCGTGCGAGCGGTGGGCGGCGAGGGCCGACTGCTGAGCCGGGTGACACACAGTGGACGTGGGGCGATGAGTCAGGTACGAGCTGATGACGGTCGCGGCGGTGATGCTCTGGGGTGCCCGCATCGCAGCTGTCTCGATTGACGCGCCCGCGCGCTACGCGACGTTCCAGTACGACCCCGCGTTTGTTCGCAGCGGCATTCAGATAGCGCCCATCCGGATGCCGCTCCGCACGCAGCCTTATAGCTTCCCGGGCCTGCCACAGGACGCGTTCAGCGGTCTTCCGGGGCTGTTGGCCGATTCGCTGCCAGACCGTTGGGGAACGGCATTGATCAACGCATGGCTGGCTTCGCAGGGGCGGGACGAATCGAGCTTCGATGTGGTTCAGCGGCTCTGCTACGTCGGTACGCGCGGCGTCGGCGCGCTGGAGTTCGAGCCCGCGCGTGAGCCGTCGCTACCACCAGGCGCAGATATTCAGGTGGACGCGCTCGTGCGCCTCGCGAGCGAGGTGCTTGCTGAACGCGAGCAGTTCGTCACAGAGCTGAGCGAGCACCCTGACGAGGAGGCGATGAAGGCGATCCTCGCGGTTGGCAGCTCTGCCGGTGGCGCCCGCCCGAAGGCGTTCATCGCCTACAACGACGCCACAGGGCAGGTCCGCTCCGGGCAGGTTCAGGCAGGCGAAGGCTTCAGATACTGGCTGTTGAAGTTCGACGGCGTGTCGCGCTCTGGCGACCACGGGCTCACTGATCCTCAAGGATGGGGCGCGATCGAGTACGCGTACTCGAAGATGGCCCGCGCGGCCGGTATCCAGATGACCGAGTGCCGGCTATTGGAGGAGCACGGCCGCAGGCACTTCATGACCCGCCGCTTCGATAGGCCAGACGAGGGCGGCAAGCTGCACATGCAGACGGTGGCTGCGCTGGAGCAGGTCAGCTACAACGAGCCTGGCACCTATA
>JBEKAM010000084.1:0-17897 GCA_050015915.1 Solirubrobacteraceae bacterium | reverse complement strand
CAACTTCCGCAGACTCAGAATCCGCTACGAGCGCGACCCCGACATGCACACCGCGTTCCTCACACTCGCCTGCAGCATCCTCTGCTGGCGACGCCTCAACTCATTTTGAAAGACCTTCTTAGTCGCAATGGCTGGCTAGACTACGCGCGCAAGGAGGTGCAAATGCGCGGAAAGCCGCTCCGCGGTCGGTCGATGAGCCGCGCGTCCCGCGTGTGCGGTGCATCGCTGGTCGTGCTTGCCGGGATATGGCTGGGTTGTGCGTCGGCCCCGCCGGCGGGCGCGTCGACGTGCCCAAACGCACAGTTTCGCTCAGGGCCATCCGAACGTCTCCCCGACTGCCGCGCCTACGAGCAGGTATCGCCGGTCGAGAAGGGTGGTCAGGACGCCCTGACCCTGCAGCCGATGTTCCCGGCGCAAGCCTCCCCGTGTGAAGCCTCAGAACCGTGCGCGATCTCCTACATGAGCGTCACCGCCGCGTTCGCCGGGGCCCAGGCGAACGAGTATCCCAACGCGTACGTCGCAGCTCGGAGCCCAGCCGGCTGGCAGACGACGTCGCTGTCGCCGCCGACACCGCAAGCCCCGGTGAGCAGCAACCCGAAGCTGACTTACAACTTCTCCGAAGATCTATCTCACGTGGTCATTCGCGTTCCACCACAGCAGCTGACCGAAGGGGCGCCGGCAGGCGTGTACAACCTCTACCTGCGTCAGCCTGGCGGCGAATATTCACTGCTTACAACGATCGCTCCGCCTGAACCGCCCGCGGCCGGATGCGGACGCTGCTCCGAACACGAGGACGCGGCCGCGTTTGCCGGCGCATCGAGCGGATTCGGCCATGTGCTCTTCGAGGCCAACGATAGCCTCGTCCCCGGCGCGCCGGGTGGTGGCGTGCAGAACCTCTACGAATCGGCGGCGGGCCAGGTGCAGCTGGTTGGGATCCTTCCCGACGGGGCGATCCCCATGGGCGGCGCCACAGCTGGAGCCGGGATCGAAGCCTCTGCAGAAAACGCGGGCGAGTTGCGAAACGCGATCTCACGAGATGGCGAGGACGTCCTCTTCGAGGCGGCAGCAGACGGCGGCGCTCCCGACGAACAGCAGCAGGGCGACACAGAGATCTACGACCGCATCGACGACAGCTCGACGGTCGAGGTCTCCGCTCCCGCGCCGGGTGCACGCCCGTCGGAATGCGAAACCGAAGAAGGACACTGCGATCCGCAGCCGGCGCAATTCTGGGCGGCGTCGGCGAATGGGTCGGTCGTGTACTTCACGAGCAAAGCCGCGCTGACGAAGGAATCGCACACCGGACCGGAACCGGAAGACCCGGGGAACGATCTGTATCGGTATGACCTTGAAAGCCGCACGCTGACGGATCTCACGCCAGACATCTACGACCACCAGCCTCATGCAGAAACGGATGGCGCAGGCGTCCTTGGCGTAGTGGGTGCATCAGAAGATGGCTCCTATGTGTACTTCGTCGCCGACGGCCGTCTGACGGAGGGGGCGCCTGAAGGCGAAGCCAACCTCTACGTGTGGCACGGGGCGACCGCGGAAAGCGGCAGCGTGCAGTTCATCGCCACCCTGGCGGCGCCCAGCGTGGAAGAACAGGAAAACATCGAACTGATGTACCAGGGCGAAAGCATCTCGTATGACAGCGACGTCCAGGACTGGTCGCGATGGCCGAGCGAGTCAGAGGCGTACGTGACGCCTGACGGACGGCACCTGGCGTTCATGTCGACCGAGCCTCTCACCGGCTATGACAGCAAGGACACGGCGGGCGAAGCTGTTCACGAGGTGTTCGAGTACAGCGCCGAAGGTGGCCAGCTCGTGTGTGCGTCGTGTGACTCGAGCGGCGCTCCGCCGCTCGGCAGCGCATTTATCGGCGCAAGACTGGACGAACGCGCGAGCACGCCCTTCCACCAGCCGCGTAGTCTGAGCAACGACGGTAGCCGGGTGTTCTTCTCATCGCCCGACGCGCTCGCCGGCGTTGCCGGCGGCAGCGTCAAGGCGTTCGAGTACGAGGCCGGAACGATCCAGTTGATCTCCGGTGCCGAAGCCGGCGGCGAAGCGGTCTTCCTCGACGCCAGCGCGAGCGGCAACGACGTCTTCTTCGCAACCCGGGAACGCCTCGCCCCGACGGACACGGACGAACTCCTCGACGTCTACGATGCTCGCGTCAATGGAGGGCTGCCCACCTCCAGCCAGCCGTCGTCCTGCGAAGGCACTACATGCCAGGAACCCCTCACCCCGCCGCCGTCGCTTGCCACGCCGCTGTCCGCTTCGTTCGCCGGCCCCGGCAATCTGATCTCGCCGCTGTCCAAGCCGTCCGTCAAGCTCACACGCAAGCAACTGCTCGCGCGTGCCATAACCAAGTGCCGGAAGCTGAAGAGTCGCGCAAAGCGCTCTGTGTGCTTCGCCCGTGCGCGAAGGCGCTATGGGCCAAAGGTGATCCGCCGCGTGGCGGCCACGAAGCGACCACCACCTTGACCTCGAGATGCATGATCCGTTCCTGTGTCGGCCTGCTCCGCACGTCGCGGTTTGCGACGGCGCTCGCCGCCACCATCATCGTCAGCCTGGCTGCAGCGACTCCATCGCAGGCGAGCTCGCCAAGCCCCCATTGGAGCATCGCCTCCGAGTCGCAGCCGACCTACTTCAAGGCCGGAGATGCATCTGAGGCCTACGCGCTAATCGTACGCAACGATGGCGGCACCCAGACCACCAAAGGCAGCCCGGTGACGATCACCGACAGCCTGCCCAAAGGAGTTACGGCGAAGACGGTCATCGCGATCAGTGAAGGTCCTAACGGCAGGGGCTCACCCACCTATGAACTTGCATGCCCCATCACGCCAGGAGCCGAACTCGTCGCCTGCACGTACGAAGAAGGCCCCACAAACGGTCCGATCTTGGCCGGAGCGACGATCGTCGTCACAATTACCGTCGCCGTCCCTGAAGGGGCACAAGCCCTCGATGCGAACTCCGCGACCGTCTCGGGCGGCGGTGCGCCGAGTGCCTCCACGAGCGAGGTGACGCCACTCAGCGGCGAAATCGCCCCGTTCGGTCTCTCCCTCTTCGACGTCGAGACCGCTGGGGAAAACGGTGAAGCTGATAAGCAGGCCGGCTCGCATCCGTTCGAGCTGACGACCAGCTTCGCGTTCAACGTCGCCGGTCGCGAATCCCCGTCGACGAACAACAACGACACAGAATGGCTACTGGCGAGCGCGGCTCCGAAGGATGTCGAAGTCGCGTTGCCTCCGGGGCTGGTGGGCGACCCGAACGCCCTCCCGCAGTGCAGCCAGCAGGCCTTCCTGGAAGGCGCAAACCTCAACTGCCCGGTCGACACCCAGGTAGGAACCGTGAGGGCGTTCTTCTACGGCTCGTTTCCGTCGGCGAACTACCCGGTCTACAACCTCGTGCCGCCTGCTGGGGCGCCGGCCGAGCTCGGCTTCTCCGTGTCGGACCTCGGGCGTGTGACGCTCTTCTTCCACGTTCGCAGCGGCGGTAACTACGGCTTGACTGCCTCCCTCGACGGCATCCCCGAGACCGGCCCGCTGCAGGGCGCGATCCTGACGCTCTGGGGCGTGCCCGCGGCGGCGAGCCACGACCTCGAACGCGAAGGCACCCTCGGCGACGGCGCGCAGGGCGCCAGCGAATTCTGCAAGCCCGCGGTCAAATTCAAAGGTGGAGAAGAAATACAGACGCTCTGCCCAAGCGACGCGCCGGCCAAGCCGTTCCTAACACTTCCGAGCCAGTGTCAGCCAGAAGGACCGTTCACGGCAACGGTGGACTCGTGGGAGAGCCCGGGACAGCTCCAGACATATTCCTCCCCGGAGCCCGGCACGGCCAACGAGATCACCGGCTGCGAACAACTCGCCTTCACCCCGTCGCTGACGCTGACTCCAGAAACGACCCAGGCGGACACGCCCAGTGGCTACACGATCGAACTGCACGTGCCGCAGAACGAAAACCCAGTGGGGCTCGCCACGCCTGACCTTCGCAACGCGGTCGTGAGCCTGCCTGCGGGCATCGTGGTCTCCCCGTCGGCCACGAACGGCCTGCAGGGCTGCTCGCAGGCACAGTTCGCGGCGGGCCCCTCCTCTGCTGCATCCTGCCCACCCCGCTCGCAGATAGGCACGGTCAAGATCGCGACGCCGCTGCTGTCGAGCCCACTCGAAGGCCAGGTCTTCCTCGCTGAACCGGAATGTGCGCCCTGCACACCAGCTCAGGCACAGGAAGGCAGGCTGGTGCGGCTGCTCGTGCAGGCGCAGGGCTCGGGTGTGACGGTGAAGCTCGAAGGCGCGACGTCGATCGACCAGAGCACAGGCCAGCTGACGGTCAGCTTCGCCAACGCGCCGCAGCTGCCGTTCGAAGATCTGAAGCTGACGCTCGATGGCGGCTCGCGGGCGCCGCTTGCCAACACGTCCACCTGCGGCGTGCCGTTGGCGGCGAGCTCGTCGCTTACGCCGTACAGCAGCGAAACGCCGGCGCAGCCCTCGAGCGAACCGTTCGAGCTCAGCGGCTGCCCGCCACCGCAGTTCCACCCATCGTTCGTCGCGGGCACCACCAACAACCAGGCCGGCGCGTTCAGCCCGCTGACGGTGACGCTATCGCGCACTGACCAGGACGAGCAGCTGCAGGCGCTCACCGTGCATCTGCCGCCGGGGCTGCTGGGAATGATCGCCAAGGTGTCGCTGTGCGCCGAAGCGCAGGCGAAGGTAGGCGCGTGTGAAGCTGAGAGCGAAATCGGCAGCGCGACCGTCGGCGCGGGACCGGGCGCGAGCCCCGTGTACCTCGCCGGGCGCGTGTATCTCACAGGCCCGTACGAGGGCGCGCCGTTTGGGTTGTCGATCGTTGTACCGGCTGTGGCAGGCCCGTTCAACCTCGGCACTATCGATGTCGGCGCGCGCATCGAAGTCGACCCGAAGACCGCCGCGCTGACGATCTCGAGCGACCCGCTGCCACAGCGCCTCGACGGCATTCCGCTGCAGCTGAAGACCGTCAACCTCGACATCGACCGGGCAGGCTTCACCTTCAACCCGACCGACTGTGAGCCGCTCGTGGTCGAAGGATCCGCGCAGAGCAGCGAAGGCGCCACCGCCCTGCTCTCGTCGCGCTTCCAGGCCGCCAACTGCGCGACGCTTCCGTTCAAGCCGAGGCTCGGCGCGCTGACGCACGCGAAGACGAGCAAAGCCGGTGGTGCCTATCTGCACGTCCGCCTCGAATCCGCTCCCGGCGAGGCGAACATCGCCAAGCTCAAGGTCGACGTCCCCAAGCAGCTACCCGTGCGACTGACCACGCTGCAGAAAGCGTGCACGGCGCCTGTGATCGAAGCGAACCCGGCCAATTGCCCAGCAGCATCGGTCGTGGGTAGCGTGACCGTGCTCACGCCGGTTCTGCGTAACGCGCTCGTCGGGCCCGTCTACCTCGTCTCCCACGGCGGCGCTGCGTCGCCTGAGCTCGAGTTCGTGCTGCAGGGCGAAGGCGTGACCGTCGATGTGATCGGCCAGACGATCATCGAGCACGGCATCATCTCTGCCGCGTTCAGGACGCTGCCCGACGTGCCGATCTCCACGCTCGGAGTTGTCCTCAATGCCGGCCCACATTCCCTGCTCGCGGCGAATCTCCCGACGATCGCAAAGGGCAGCATATGCGGGCAGAGGCTCACGATGCCGGTAGCGATCACAGGGCAGAACGGGGCGGTCGTCAAACAGACCGTCGCGATCGGCGTCTCGGGGTGCCCGCGGCATCAGACCACGAAGCACAGGCCTGTCAAACGCGGCGTGTCCGGCAAGCCTGTCAAACGCCGCGTGCCCGCTCAGGTGGCGGCGCAGCACAGGGCGTAGGCTTGTCAATACGTCGCCGATTGTGTTGAGAGAGAGGATGGGCTGCCATGAGCTGGGATTTCTCCACCGACCCTGATTTCCAGGAGCAACTCGACTGGATGCGCGAGTTCGTGCGCCAGGAGATCTGGCCGCTGGAGTCGATCTGGCCGGAGCTGGGCCTGGACGGGCTGAAGCGCGCGATGGCGCCGCTGCAGGAGCGCGTGAAGGAGCGGGGCCTGTGGGCGACGCACCTGCCGCCGGAGCTGGGCGGCCAGGGCATGGGCCAGGTGCGGCTGGGCCTGATGCACGAGATCGAGGGCACCTCGCCGATCGCGCCGCTGGCGTTCGGCAACGCGGCGCCGGACTCGGGCAACTCGGAGATCCTGGCGCTGGCGGGCACGCCGGAGCAGAAGGACCGCTGGCTGCATCCGCTGCTGGCGGGCGACCTGCGCAGCGCGTTCAGCATGACCGAGCCGAACTCCCCGGGCTCGGACCCGACGCAGCTGCGCACGCGCGCGGTGCGCGACGGCGAGGACTGGGTGATCGACGGCCTGAAGTGGTTCACGTCGAACGGCTCGATCGCGGACTTCCTGATCGTGATGGCGGTCACCAACCCGGAGGCGCGCGGGGCGCAGCGCGCGTCGATGTTCATCGTGCCGGCGGATACGCCGGGCGTGGACATCAGGCGGGATGTGCCGACGATGGAGCACCCGTGGGAGCACTACGGCGGCTACGGCGGGCACTCGGAAGTCGCGTATGAGGGCGTGCGCGTGGGAGGCGAGGCGCTGTTGGGTGGAGAGGGCGAGGGCTTTCTGCTGGCGCAGCATCGGCTTGTGCCGGGGCGCATACACCACTGCATGCGCTGGCTGGGCGTGGCGCGTAGGGCGTTCGACATGATGTGCGAGCGCGCGACGTACCGCGAGGCGCACGGGACGCTGCTGGCGGACAAGCAGACGGTGCAGAACTGGATCGCGGACAGCGCCGCGGAGATGCAGGCGGCGCGGCTGATGACGCTGCACGCGGCGTGGGTGATGGACACGCAGGGCGCGAGCGCGGCGCGCACGGACGTGGCGCTGGTGAAGTTCTACGGCGCGAAGGTGCTGCACGACGTGGTCGACCGCGCGCTGCAGCTGCACGGCTCGCTGGGCTACTCGACGGACATGCCGCTCGAGCAGATGTACCGCTTCGCACGTGCCGCGCGGATCTACGACGGCCCTGACGAGGTTCACCGCCAGTCTGTCGCGCGGCACATCCTGCGCGGTTATGCGCCCCCCGCGGATGGCGTTCCGAGCGAGTATCTGCCCACGCGTCGCGAGCAGGCGCGCGAGCGCTTCGCTGGACTGCTCGACGCGGTGACCGCGAACGACTAGTCGTGCTTGCGCGCGACGCTTGTTCCTGACTCGAAGATCGTCGCCATGTCTCCGATCCACGCACGTGCCTCCAAAACTGGAGTAACTGGATCTGCGGGGTAAATCGCGGCTAATGCACCCCGGTGACGGTATCGCCGTCCGCGTTCGTTGACAAATAATTCAACCGTTGCATAGTTCGCGGCTACGGTCATCTCCTGCCATGGGAGATAGCTGGTCATCGTAGAGCGAGGTGTGCGATGTTGGTAGTTGCAGTGAAGTACGCAATCGAGGACGTGGGCCGCTAGATGGGCGGTGTTTCTTCACCGACGCCTGAGTTGGGAACCTCACGTCGTCGGGCTCCGCAATCAGAACTGTCCGCCAACCCGTCGGAGTTGACGCGGGTCGGATGGACACCTAGTGCAAACCTTGGCTTGGCCGAGTGGTCAGCCGTAGGCAGGCGCTTTGGCGAGATCGGGCGCTGTAGCCAATGGTGGCTTGGTGACTGGATCAACTATGGCAACGCGAAGTTTGGCGAACGTTATTCGCGCGCGATGAAGCTCACGGGTTACGACGTGCAGTCGCTGATGAACATGGTGTATGTCGCATCTCGATTTGAGATCTCCCGACGTCGGGAGAATCTCTCCTGGAGCCATCACGCAACGCTCGCGCCGTTGGATGTTCCAGAGCAGGAGTACTGGCTGACACGTGCGATCAAGGAGAAGCTGTCGGTGGCCGATCTGCGGGTGGAGCTGCGAGGCATGCGGCGCAGCCGTGCGGTGAGTGCCGGCGGCAGCGCCGAGCAGGCAGAGCAGGTGGAAGGCGATGAGGTGCACACACTTGTCTGTCCGAATTGCGGGGAGGCCGTCCCACTGTCACATTGACCATGTGTTGATGGATACCGATCTACTTGTGCTTGGTGCCGGCGCCAAGGGCACGGCGATCGCCATGAAGGCACATGTGCTCAATGGTCTTGGCCTTGGGCCGATCAGCGTTACAGTCGTTGAGTCCACGGGGCCTGCCGCGGCTTGGCGAGACGGCGAGGGGGTGACGTCCAGCAGGGAGATCCTCGGATTGAGCCCCACCAAAGACGTGGGGTTTCCGTATCAGGGCGTGCGTGCGTTCGGGGCGGCGGGAGCTGAGGTCGACCGCGCCGCGATGGCGTTCTCCTGGCAGCGCTACCTCGTTGATGAAGGTCGCTATGCGGAGTGGATCGACGCCGGCTGTCCGTCGGTGCAGCGGCGCGTGTTCGGTGATTATCTGGCCTGGGTTTTGGCTCATGCCACGGACGGTGTCGACGTTGTGCGAGGGCGAGTCGCGCACCTTGCGCTCACGCCGCAAGCAGACCGGTGGCTGATCGATGTTGAGGACGCTGCGCAGCCCACTCGTTATGCGTGCAAGGCTTTCGCCCTGACCGGTCAAGGGGCTCAACGTGTACTGCCACACGACGACGAGGCCGAGGCGCGGGTGCTCGACTGCGAGAGCGGCCGTATGGAGATCGCGCGCGTTCAACCCGAGCTGAGCTCCGATATAGCGATCGTGGGCGGCGGCGAGAGCGCTTTGAGCTGTATCGAGTTCGTACGCGGACGCCGGCCGGATGCGCGGTTGACGATCTACACCTCCAACCTGCCGATGAGTCGCGTGGAGAGCTTTTTGGAGAATCGTGTTTTCTCCAGACCCGACGAGGTCGACTGGACCTCGCTCAGCGTCAAGCAGCGTCGTGATTTCGTAGAGCGCAGTGACCGCGGCGTCTTTGGTGCAGATCGCGTATCGCCGTTTGCCTACGACGAGGGATGTCGCTTCGTCAGCGGGCGTGTGACGCACATTGCTACAGCGGCTTTCGGCCGCAAGGTAAGCGTCTCTTACACCTGTACAGACGGCGCGATGGCCAGCGAGCACGATTATGTGATCAATTGCACTGGCTATGACCCGCTCGAGCAGTTGCGGCGTCTGCTGGCAGATGACGCGCAGGCCCAGCTCGAGCGACAGGTGGGGCCGCTATGGGGTCCGGCGTGCGATCCGGATGAAACGGCCATCGGCCGTGCGCTTGAGCTCGAAGGCGTGCACCCGCGGGTGCACGTGCCGGGGTTGGCGGCGCTCAGTCAGGGGCCCGGCTTCTCGACGCTTGGTGCGCTTGGTCTGCTCGCCGATCGTGTGCTGGAGCCGCTTGCTTGCCAGCGTGCGGGGAATGTGCGGCCGCTACCGCTCAAACGGTCGGCTACGCCGCCAGCCGCGGCGAGAATGATGGCCCGCCCGCCCGCGGGCCGCTCGCGCGGCGCGTGACGATCACGAGTGCTTGATCACCGGGGAGGAACGCCACGGCGCTGCGCGTCGCGCCGCCGGAGCTCGAGCTGCCCGCGGGACGTAGCTCCAGTTCGCGTAGCACCGTTTGGATGACGCGCTTGATCGTGAGTTGAGCGAAGCTCGCGGCCAGACAGCGGCGTACACCGCCACCGAACGGGATCCATGCGTAGGTGGGTGCGGGCGCGCCGAGGAAGCGCTCGGGCACGAACGCACGCGCGTCTGGGTAGATGTCCTCACGACGGTGGATCAGATACGGACACGGGGCAGCGGTGGCGCCCGCGGGCACGGTGTATCCGTCGAGCTCCATTGGCGCGAGCAGCTTGCGCATGATTAGCGGCACTACGGGACACAGGCGCAGCGTCTCCTTCACGACCGCATCCACATACGCGTCGTCTTCGCCTGCCAATACCTCCTGCTGCAGGCGTGCCAGCTTGTCGGGGTGATGCAGCAGACGCTCGAACGCCCACGCGAGCGAGGTGGAGGTTGGTCCGTCGGAAAGCAGCGTGATCAATTCGTCGCGTAGCTGTGGTTCGCTCAGCGGTGTGCCGCTCCACGCGTGCGCGCGCTCGAGCATCGACAGGACGTCCTCGCTGTCATGTGCGCCGGGAGCTGCGCGGCGGCGGCGTACCTCCTCCAGCACGTCGGCTTCCACCGGCTCCATCATCGCGCGGAGTCTTGCGGTGTGTGGCAGGTAGCTCGGTCCGATGGCGGTTGTCAGGGCCAGGCGACGCGGATCGTTGAGCCACGCGGTCAGGTGCCTCAGCCGCTCGCGCAGACGGCGTAGGTGGTAGCTGTCGACGTCGCCGAATACCGAGCGCATCAGTACCTCGGAGCTGATCGCTTGCATCCGTGGCCACAACGCGAACTGCTGGTCGGTCGGCCACTTCGAGATCTCTCGGCGTGCTACCTCGACGACCATCTCGCCGTAGCTGCCCATCCGCTCACTGTGAAACGAGCGAAGCATGAGCTTGCGGTGCGCCATGTGCTCGGGCTCATCCAGCAGCATCACCGAGCGCGGACCGAGCAGCGGCCCCAGAGTTGGGCTTGCCTCGACGGCGCTCGCTGTGACGGTGGCGGCGTCAGCGGTGAAAACTCGCTTTACGTCTTCTGGCTCTGTCAGGACCACCCACGGCTTGCCGCGGCGGACGTTCAGCGTAAAGGTCCTACCGAAGCTACGGTTGCAGCGCTCGAGAAAGGCCAGTGGGCGCTGTGACCAGCCGATCGCCTGCAGCGGGCTGGGCATGCGTGGGCCGGGAGGGAGCCCCATGTGCTCGGGTTTCCCATCAACATCGGTACGCCGGGAGTTAACTTCAGCTCTCATCTTTACCCTCGCTCAGACCTACCGTCGTTGAAAAGGTGCGCTCAGCCACAACGCACCGTATGGTGGCTTCACATACCCCACGACGCAACCTGCCCGGGTGATGGCACTCGGGGTTGCTGAGCTGGGGCAACGCACCAGTGCCCTAATCGGTTAAGGGAGCGGCCTTAAACGCCGTCGATCCGGGTTCGAGCCCCGGCTGGTGCATAAAGGGGCCTGAATTCTCCAAATCCGGTCAATTCACCAAAAAAGGTCAATTCACCAAGCCATGCCTATGAACATCAATCTGTTTGATTACTTCGAGGATCTGCCGAGTCATGGTGGCGCGGGGGCTCACTGGGCGGCGCGCACGCCGCTAAGGCCGAGCGATCGCTTTGATGTGAAGCTGGTGCCGCGCTCGCCCGGGTGGCAGCAGGATGCCGCATCGCTGGACGCGCTCGAGCGTGTCGAGCGCGAGCCCTGGGTGGCGCAGATGGTGCGCACAGATGGCGGCGCTGAGCTGCGTCTCGACGACGACTGGATCGAAGCGGCGGGCCGCACCCTTCAGGAGGGGGACGGTAGCGAGCAGGAGCTGACGGACCTCGCCTATGGGCAGCGTTTCTCTGTGCAGTTCTGGGATGCGAATGCGACCAAGGCCCTGCACGTGGGGCACCTGCGCAATCTGGCGATAGGTAACGCGCTGGCGGCTGCACTGAGTCAGGCGGGGGCGCAGGTTGAGCGCCGCAGCCTGATCTCCGACGCCGGGCGCAGCATGGGCGAGGCGATGGCTGGGGTGATGAAGAGCGGCCGTCACGCGCAGGCGTGGCCGGACAAGAACGAGAAGAGCGACCATTTCGTGGGCCTCTGCTACGCCGAGTACGTTGCGGCCGGCCGCTCGTTCAACGGCAACAGTAATGGCAATGGCGTTGCCGCTGCGGGAGATTCGCTCACGCGTGAGCTCGATGTGCGCAACGACGACGCGGACGAGCTGCTGCGGCGCGTGCTGGCCGGCGATAGGCAGGCGTTGGAGCTCTGGTACAAGACGCGCGCGTGGGTGATTGCGGGGCAGCGCAAGACGCTCCAGCGATTGGGGATTGCGTTCGACAGGGTGTTCTTTGAGTCGGATTTCCTCGCGGATGCAGCGGAGCTGATGGCGAATGGGCTGCGCGACGGGCTACTGCACAGACGCGAGGACGGTGTTGTCATCTATCCCACCGAGCGCGAGGATTTCGATGAATTCCCGCTCGTGCGCGGCGATGAACTACCGACCCAGCACATGCGCGCGCTCGCTTACTGGATGGCCGCCCCGGGGTTGGATGGCATGACCTCAGTGCAGGTTTGCGGATCGGAGTGGGTCTCGCATGTGACCTGCCGGCGCCAGCTGATGGGGCAGTTGATGCCCGAAGGCGGTCGGGGCATGCACCCGACGAGCGACATCTTCCACGGGATGGTCTCTCGGCAGAAGCGCGCGATCACCTCCAGCGAGGAGGGCGCACTGTTGATCGACGAGTTGACGGAGTGGCTGCAGGTGCAGATCGAGGCCGATCCCGGGAACGAGCAATTGCTCGACAGGCTCGGCTCAGCTGAGCACATCGCCGGCCAGGTGGCGCTGGGATTCTTTGTGCCGCGGCCGGTTACCCCGCGGGTGGATTTTCACCCGGAGAAGCTGTTGGATGTGCACGAGAGCCCGGGATGGGAGCTCGCGCAGGCGCGGGCACGCCAGGGGCGGGCCACCAACGCTGGCGAGCTTGCACAGGACCCGGATTACCGCTTCGCGGTTGTGCAATCGGAGCTGCACAGGCGTCATCTGCGTATCGCGGTGGAGCGCTTGGACCCGGGTCCATTGGCCCGCTACGTGATCCATTTCGCGCGCTGGTACCTGGAGCAGGAGCGCAGCGAGCCGGTGCAGCGGGTCGTTCACACGCTGCTCGAGCGCGGCGCTCGGGGACTCGGACTGGAGGGAGGGCAATGACGACGCTGCTGATCGACAACTACGACTCCTACACGTACAACGTATTTCACATCCTCGCCGCCGTCTCGGGCGAGGAGCCGATCGTGATTCAGAACGACGCGGTGTCGTGGGGCGCGCTGTCGCGGTGGGACTTCGACGCGATTGTGATCTCCCCCGGTCCGGGTCACCCCGACCGCTGGCATGACTTCGGTGTCTGCTCGGACATCCTGCGCTCGAGTGAGATCCCGATCCTTGGCATCTGCTTGGGCCATCAGGGGCTGGGGCGTCTGCTCGACGGCATGGTCACGCCTGCGCCGATGCCGATGCATGGGCGCGTGAGCCACGTGCGCCACGTCGGTCACGGGCTGTTCGCGGGTATCCCCCAGGGCTTTTCGGTGGTGCGCTACCACTCCCTTGCGGTCAGTAGCTCGATGGGTCCTGAGGGGCGTATCACGGCGTGGACGGACGACGGGGTGGTGATGGGGATCGAGCACCGCCACCGCCCGATGTGGGGGGTGCAGTTCCATCCAGAGTCGATCTCCACCGAGCATGGGCACACGCTGATCGAGAACTTCTACGCGCTGGCGCGCCACCACCGGCCGTCGCGCTCTGTGAGTGCGCGCAGGCTGGTGAAGCCACCGGAGACTCCCGCTGCTCCGCCGGTGATACGGCAGGTGAGCGATTCGCCGATGCGTCTGCAGATGCGCTCGGTCGACGGCGAGCCGTCGACCGAGGTTGTCTTCGAGCGGTTGTTCGGGTCGGCTGAGCACGCGTTCTGGCTCGACAGTGCTGACGCGCCAACGCGTCTGGCGCAGTGCTCGTACATCGGCAGCACGGTGGGTGAGGATCGCTGCGTGCTCGAATATGACGTGGACGAGTCAGCCGTGACGATTCACCGTGGCTCGGGCACGAAGGTTGAGCACGGGTCGATCTTCGATGTGCTGGAGAACGAGCTGGCGAGGAACGCGATCGAGCCTCCGCCGGGCTTGGCGCGAGGCCTTTTGGGAGGCTTCGTGGGTTACCTCGGCTATGAGTGCAAGGCCGACTGCGGCTCGCGCAACGTGCACCACTCGGATTTGCCTGATGCGGTGATGATGCTCGCCAACCGGGTCGTCGCGGTCGATCACGTGGCCAGGCGCACCCACTTGCTGGCGCTCAGCTCCAGTGAGGCTGGGGCAGCGGATGCGGAACGGTGGCTGACCGAGGCGGAGGGCATCGTGCGTGCGGCGCAGCAGGGGCCGCTTGTGCCGGAGCTAGAGCAGGAGCGATTTGCCAACGGCGCCGCCCCAGCAAAGGCGCGCGCTGGCGAGCCTGCTCACGCGGCGGTGACGTTCAGATGCGGACGCGGGCGCCGTCAATATCTCGCTGATATTGCCCGTTGCCAGGCTGCGCTGGCGGCTGGCGAATCGTACGAGGTGTGCCTCACCGACCACATCTCGACTTCGGAGAGTCCGGAGCCGTGGCAGCTGTATAGGCAGCTGCGGCGCACCAACCCGGCGCCGTTCGCGGCCTACCTGAAGCTCGGTTCGTTCACTGTGCTGAGCTCCTCGCCGGAGCGCTTCCTGTCGGTTGACCGCGACCGTGGCGTGCAGGCGCGGCCGATCAAGGGGACGGCGTCGCGGGCGGAGGATCCAGCCCTGGATGAGGCGGTGCGCGACGAGCTGATGCAGGACGAAAAGACGTTTGCCGAGCACCTGATGATCGTGGATCTGCTGCGCAACGACCTGGGGCGCGTGTGTGAGGTGGACAGCGTGCGTGTGCCGGAGTTCATGACCGGCGAGCGCTACCGGACGGTGCACCAGATGACCTCAACGATCACCGGTGTGCTGGCGGCGAACCGCACGCCGGTGGACTGCGTGCGGGCGTGCTTCCCGGGCGGCTCGATGACGGGGGCGCCAAAGCTGCGCACGATGGAGATCATCGACGACATGTATTCGGGTGCGCTCGGCTACTTCGGCCTGGATGGCGTGGTCGACCTGTCGATTGTGATCCGCACAATCGTGATCCGGGCGGGCGGGAACGGGAACACGACGATCGGTGCGGGTGGTGCGATCGTGACGCAGTCCGATCCGGCGGAGGAGTTCGACGAGCTGCTGTTGAAGGCGCGTGCGCCGATGGCTGCGATCGCTCGTGCGGTCACTGGCAGCGACTCGCCCGATGCGTGGACGGTGGAGGTCGAGCCCACCTTCACGCCGACGGGGGCGCCGTGAGCGAGCTCGCGCAGGCGGGGTTGGTGGGCCGGGCGGTGTCTGGGGCGCCTGTGGCTCAGATCTGGAGGGTGCGTCCCGCCGGCCACGGTGACGTTGCTGCCGTCGCGGTGGCCGTGCGGGAGCTGCTGATCGAGCTGGGCGCCAAGCCGCCAACGGCGTCTGAGATGGAGTTGGCGGCCCGTGCCCTGATCGACGATCCGGCGGCGGGTGCGGTGCTGGTGGCGCGAGCTCGCGAGGGCCTGGTGGGCGTGCTGGGCGCGAGTTGGCAGACGGCGATTCACGTTCCGGGCTCCTACGCGCTGATCCAGGATCTTTGGGTTCATCCAAACTGGCGCAGCAGGGCGGTGGGCAGGGGCTTGTTGGATGCGCTATTTGAGCTGGCGCGCGACAGGGGTCTGCGACGCGTGGAGGTGGGGCTGCCGCGGGAGAGCTTCGCGAGCTTCAGGGCCACGGAGGCGTTCTACGTGCGCAACGGCTTCATGCCAAACGGCCCGCGTATGCGGAGGATGCTGTCGTGAAGAGGATGCCTGTGGTCGAGCGCCAACCGGGCGCGCGGGCGATCCAGCCGTGGATCCTGGACGGCGCGGGGCGCAGGCTGCAGGCCCACGACCACGACCGGCGGCTGTCGGAGGTGCGGGCGGGACTGCTGCGCCATCCGCGAGTGCAACCGTCGTCGGCGCGGGCGAGCACAGAGGAGCTGGCACAGACCTTGAGCACGCTGCACGAGCCGGCGTTTCTGCAGGCACTGGCGCGATGTCAGGCGCGAGAGCCGGTATTGCTCCCTGAGTTCGCCGCTCCGGGCATGGCGCCTGACACGCCTGTTTGCCCCGAGGTGACGACAGCGGCATTCGAGGGGGTGCGCTCGGCGATCGCGGCGGCGAAGCTGATCGCGCGGGGCGAGCGTTTTGCGTACGCGCTATGTGGGCCACCCGGGCACCATGCGGGCCCGGGCTGGCTGGGCGGCTGCTGCTACTTGAACAACGCGGCCGCGGCTGCGCACACGCTGAGCGAGGCGGGCGTCGCTCCGGTGGCGATTCTCGACCTCGACATCCACTACCCCAACGGCACGGCGGCGATCACGGCGCGCATGCCTGACACGTTCCTGCATTCGCTGCACGCGTGGCCGGTGGTCAACGTGGCCTCGCGGACGGCGCTTCCGTGTGGCGTGCGCGAGCGGGTCGTTGAGTTCGAGCAAGCTCCGAGCGACGAGCGCTACCTGCAGGCTGTGGCCGACTCGATCGATGAGATCGCCCGCGAGGCTGAGGTGCTGGTGCTGTCGCTGGGCTTTGACACGTTGGCGGGCGATCCGCACGGCTGTTGGGATTTCTCGCCGGGGGTCTTCGCAGAGATAGGGCGCTTGCTGGCGGCCTCGGGGCTGCCGGTGTGCGTCATCCAGGAGGGTGGCTACGCGGTCGATGCATTGGCGGCCTGTAGCTATGCCTTTGCCAGCGGCCTGCTTGGGGACGCTGAGAAAACAAGGAGAGAACGATGAATGGCCTTGAGTCTTTCCGACGACGTTTGGATGGGCTTGACGAGGAGATCACACGCCTTTTGGGGGAACGCTTCGAGGTGTGTCGTGAGATCGCGCTGTACAAGCGCGCGCATGCGATCCCGATGATGCAGCCGGATCGTGTGGCGGAGGTGCGGGCCCGCTATCGAGCTCGCGGCGTGGTGCTGCAGCTCCCGGCGGACTTCACGGCGGCACTGTTCGATCTGCTGATCGCTGCGACGTGCAGGATGGAGGACGAGCTGATGGATTCGCTGTCGGAGGAGCAGTTGATGGAGATGCTCTCCGATGAGGATCTGATCGAGGCACCGCATGCTGAGCCGAACGGGGACGCGGCATGACGCGCCCGACGTTCATCACGCTTGGGCCTTCGGGCACCTGCCACGAGGCGGCGCTGCGCCGCTACCTGGAGTTCCAGGGGATCGCTGACGCGCGGATCGTGCTGGTGGAAGACCTGCTGGGGGCGATCGTTCGGGTGCGCGACAGCGAGGACACTTTCCTGGTGCAGTGCAGCGCACACGTGCAGGTGCATCTGGTCACGGAGCGCTACTTCCGCGAGGTGTTCGTGGTGGACACGTTCATCTACCCAACGAAGGAGCTCTCGCTGCTCGTGCGGATCGACCGGGAGAATCCCCGCAGCCTGGGGATCGTCTCGGCAACGAGGGGATATCCGGACCTGACGCTCTGGGAGGAGATCATCGACGAGCCGTCCAAGCCGGTGGTCGCGCGTCACCTGCTGGCGGGCGACTACGACGCGGGCCTCACTCATCTGCACTATGCGCGCGAACACCCGGATGTGCTGCGCGTGCAGGAGGTCTACGGGGCGGTGGATACGACGTGGGTGGTGTACGGCAGACGCAAGCGCTTCAAGGGCGAGGTGATCGGCAACCGCATCCCGTGGATGTTCACGGGCGAGCCCGAGCCGGAGCTCCAGCACGCGTAACGCCCCTTCGCCTTCTACGCTGGGGCGATGGCGGCCGACGCGACGCAGTCCCCTGCGCTGTTCGATCCCAGCGCATTTCAGAGTTTTCGCTTCACGAGCCGTGAGCTGGACGCGCACGGTCACGTGACGCTGCGCTATGCACTGGATGAGGAGGTCTTTTTTGTAGAGGAGATCGATCTGCCACTCGAGGGCTCGCTCGCTGACTTGCGTGAGGCTGATCGTGAGCGGGTGGAGGGTTTGCTGTCGTTGTTGCACTGGGTGGCTGGGGTGAGCTATTTCAAGACCGCGCTGCCGCCGCGCGTCAGCTGCGAGACGGGTGCTCCCCAGCCGGCGGCGGCGAGGCTGCTGGAGGCGCTTTACTCGGAGGGTCTGGGTGAGCTCGCTTACACGAACGGCCTGCCGGGTCTGCCCCGGCCGAGCTTTGCCGCGACGACGCCTGCTGGCGGCGAGCAAGCGGTCGTGGGGGCATACGACGAGCGGCCACTGGAGCGTGTGCTGGTGCCGGTGGGCGGCGGTAAGGACTCGG
>JBEKAM010000083.1:0-14846 GCA_050015915.1 Solirubrobacteraceae bacterium | reverse complement strand
CCGCACTCAACCGTAGCTCCGACACCGCCAGCAGCGGCGCAAGCTGCTCGACGTTGCGGGCGCTCGCGATCGGCGAAAGCACCGTTGGCTGCGCCAACAGCCACGCCAACGCCACCGTCGCGACCTCGGCGTTGTGAGCCGCTGCGACCTCGTCGAGCGCCTCGAGCACAACGATGCCGCGATCGTTCAGATACGCCGCGGCGCCGGCTGCGCGCGGGCTGTCCACGTCCGGCCCACCCGGGCGATACTTGCCGGTCAAGAAGCCGCGCGCCAAGCCCCAATAGGGGATGCATGCGAGCCCCTCGCGCCCGCACAGCTCGCTGAGCTCGCCCTCGTACGCGCTGCGCTCCACCAGGCTGTACTGCGGCTGTAGCGCCACGTAGCGCGGCAGGCTCTCGCGCTCTGCGATCTCGAGCGCCTCCGCAAGGCGCGGGGCGCTGTAGTTGGAGGCCGCCACGTGGCGGACCTTGCCCGCCACGATCAGCGCTGCGAACGCTGCCAGCGAGTCCTCGATTGGCGTGTTGGGGTCGTCCTCGTGGGCGTAGTAGAGGTCGATGCTGTCCGTGCCCAGGCGTGCAAGCGAGGCATCCGCCGCGGCGCGGATGTTCTCCGGTGCGAGCCCCATGAAGTCGGGGTGTTTGCCGACCTTCGTGGCGATCACAACACGATCACGGGCCCCCGGGTGCGCCGCCAGCCATTCGCCGATCACGGTCTCCGACTCGCCGCCTGAATTGCCCGGGACGAACGCGCTGTAGGAGTCTGCCGTGTCGATGAAGTTGCCACCGCCCGCGAGGAACGCGTCCAGCACCGCAAACGATGCATCGCGGTCGGCCGTCCAGCCGAACACGTTGCCGCCGAGGCAGATCTCGGAGATCTCGAGGTCGGTTCCAGGGATCGTCTTCACGGTCATAAAGACTATAATAAATATGGTGATTTCGAGGTGAGGGTCCTGGTCACAGGCGCCACCGGGGTGATCGGCGTCGAGGTCGTCCGCCAACTGCTCGAGCGCGGCGACGATGTCGTCGCAACAGGGCGAAATCTAGCGTCTGGACCGCTGTCGCTACTCGATGGTGAGTTCCAGCGTCACGCCGCCGACATCCGCGACTCCGCCCGGATGAGGTCCCTGATCGAGAGCTCACGCGCAGAGGCCTTGATCCACCTCGCTGCCTCGCTGCCCGCTAGCGCGGAGGCGGACCCGGTCGGCGCCGCCGAGCTGAACATCCTTGCCACAGCAACGTTGTTCGAGCTTGCTGCCGGCGCTGGTGTCGAGCGCTTCATCTATGCGAGCTCCAAGTCCGCCTATGGCCCACTGCCTCAGGGAGCGGTCGTCGATGAGCACTATCTCGCGCGGCCCACGTCCTGCTACGGAGCAACCAAGCTCGCGGCGGAGATCGCCATCGGCGCACAGGCCCTGCGCGGCGGCCCCGAAGCGAGCGCGCTGCGCTTCGCCACCATCTACGCCCCCGGCAAGGCCGACCGGCACGCCGGCGCGTCAGTGCTCAGCCGGCTGCTCGACGATGCCGTCGCCGGCAGGCCCGTGCGGATCTCAAGCGGCGGCGATCAGGTCGACGACATGATCTGGATCGGTGATGCCGCCGCGGGAGTTCTCGCCGCCACCCACGCTCCCGACACGCTCGCGCCGCTCTACAACATCTCGTCAGGCGTTGGGATCACGCTGAGCGGGTTTGCCGACG
This sequence comes from Solirubrobacteraceae bacterium, assembly GCA_050015915.1. Taxonomy (GTDB): domain Bacteria; phylum Actinomycetota; class Thermoleophilia; order Solirubrobacterales; family Solirubrobacteraceae; genus Palsa-744. Next base: position 13,152 of record JBEKAM010000083.1, on the reverse strand, counting down.
GCGTCCGCGAGGCGCTGCCCGACGCGTTGATCGAGGTAGGCCCCGGTCTCGACTACATGGGCCCCGGCTTCGTCTACGGCGTGCTCGACCCCACCCTTGCCCGCGACCAACTCGGCTTCATCGCCGACGCCGATCCCGCCAGCGGCGCCCGGCGCTTCGCCGCGGCGATCGCGTCGCATCCGACCAGGACCGATATCAAATTGTACTAATAAAATGGCTTTTAGGTTCCTGAATGCTATTTTATTGGTACAGATGCCCAAGCGTCAGCACGCTTATCCACCCACGGTCCACGAGGCGGCCGAACTACTTGGCGCCGAGATCAGGCACGCGCGACTCGCGCGGCGCTGGACCGTGCGCGAACTTGCCGAGCGCGCCGGCATCAGCCCCGCCACGCTGCAGAAGGTAGAACGAGGCAGCCCCAGCGTCTCGCTGGGGACGGCGTTCGACGCCGCCACACTCGTTGGCGTGCCGCTCTTCTACACCGACGACTCACGCCTGGCGGACGAGGCCGCACGCCTGCGGCGCCCGACGCTGCTGCCACGCGCGGTGCGCCACCCCAGACGGGAGCTCGACAATGAGTTCTGAGCCGTCAGGCGAGGCATTCGTCTGGATCTGGCTGCCGGGCGCGTCCGAGCCCGTCGTCGCCGGCCGCCTCGAGGAGGCAGGCGGCGAAGCCACCTTTGTCTACGGACGGAGCTACCTCCAGCGAGGAGAGGCCATATCGCTCTATTCGCCCGAGCTGCCACTGATCGAACAACGCATCAGGCCGCTCCCGGGCCTCGACGCCCCCGGCTGCATCCTCGACGCCCGCCCAGATGCGTGGGGGCAGCGCGTGATCATGAATCGGCTGACCGGACCCGCCGCCGCCGATAGTGACCCGGCGGACCTCGGCCTGATCACCCTGCTGCTCGAGTCCGGGTCAGACCGTGTTGGAGCCCTCGACTTCCAAAGCTCCCCCTATGACTACGTCGCGCGGCCACGGGAGAACGCGAGTCTCGACGAGCTTGCCACGTCGGCTCAGCGTGTGGAAGAAGGGATTCCACTCTCGCCGGCGCTCGATGCGGCGCTGCTCCACGGAAGCTCGATCGGCGGCGCTCGTCCGAAGGCCCTGATCGACGACGGGCCGCGCAGGCTGATCGCGAAGTTCTCCTCGACTACCGACACATTCCCGGTGGAGCAGGGCGAGTACCTCGCGATGGAGCTCGCGCACCGTGCCGGTCTCAAGGTGGCCCGCGTCGAGCTCACCCAAGCGCTCAAAAAGGCGGTCCTCCTCGTAGAGCGCTTCGACAGGCTCCCCGAGACCGAGGAGCGGCGGAGCCTGGTCTCAGCGCTGACGATGCTCAGGCTCAACGAGCTCGCCGCCAGACACGCCAGCTACGCCGACCTGGCCCAGATCGTCAGGGCCAGCTTCATGGATCCCGGCACGAATCTGCGCGAGCTCTTCTCCCGGATCACCTTCAACATCCTCGTCGGCAACACCGACGACCACGCCCGCAACCATGCAGCCTTCTGGGACGGGCAGATGCTCACGCTCACCCCCGCATATGACATCTGCCCACAAGTGCGCAATACCGGGCGCGCAACGCAGGCGATGATCATCGGAGACGCCGCGGAGCCGTTCAAGGAGAGCCAAGTCGCCGGCTGCGTCGAGCGAGCACACCTCTACCAGCTGAGCAAGAGTGAGGCAACGGCCATCGTCGATCATCAGATCGACGTGATCAAACGCGACTGGGCCGAGGTCTGCGAACAGGCAGAGCTCTCAGAGACCGGGCGCAACTACTTTTGGAAACGCCAGTTCCTGAACGACTACGCACTCGAGGGGTGGCCGGGCGTGTGCCCCTGAGCTACACGTCGAGGCCGTGGACCTCCGCCCGAGCAGCGAGATTCCGTGCGCGCTGGGCATCCAGGCGCGCCGCGCCGGGGATCTCGGCGTTGGCTGCTGCCGCACCCAGGGCGAGCGCTGCCCCACTTGGCCACGACTCGCCCGCCGCGAGCGCTGTGAGCAGGCCCGCCAGGAACGAGTCGCCGCTACCCACCGGGTAGGCGCCTCGCACCGCAACCGCGCCGTGCCAGACCTCGCCCTCGGGGTCGACCAGCACCATGCCCTTCTCGCCCAGTGTGATTACGCACGCGTGGCCCTCGCCGCCGATGCGTGAGCGGATCTCAACCGCTGCCGCGCCTGCCTGCGCGATCCCCTCGATCTCGCGGTCCAGCAGCTCCCGTGCCTCGTGGACGTTGATCTTCACCAGCTCCGGGTGAGCGGCGATCGCCTGTTTGAGAGCCGTTCCCCGCGTATCCACCGCGGTTGGAACCCCAGCGCTGTGCGCCACTGAGATCAACCGGGGATAGCCCTCGCTGTCGCCACCCGCCAGCGGTAGCGATCCGGCCAGAGCGAGCCAACTCGCACTCCCAATAAAACTTTCAACGATCTGCACCAGCTGTGACCAGTCCTCGGCACGGGCCGGGGTGCCGTCCTCGTAGAACTCCGTCAGCCGTCCCGTCGCGCCATCGGCCACCGACAGACTCGAGCGCGTCTCGCCGGTGCCCCACGCAAACTCAGCCGGGATGCCTTCCGCCGCGAGCGCCTCAGCGACCCAGCGGCCCGTGTGGCCCGCCAGGATCCCAGTGGCGAGCGCCTGGGCACCGAGCGTCGTGGCGACCTGGGCTACATGGATGCCCTTGCCTCCCGGCAGCGGCAGGAAGGAGCTCGGCCGATGGATCTCCCCAGGCAGCAGCTCCTGCACCTCGAAGAGCTTGTCCACTGACGGGTTGCCCGCAACGCAGATGATCATCCTCGGGCCATCCTCGCTCTCGCTTGGCGGTATTGTGTTCATATTGATGCTCACTCTTGCAAAGTTTCAATGAAAGTAGAACAATCTCGCGCATGCCTCGTATAACCCTCATCGGCGCCGGGTCCGTCGAGTTCACCCGGATCCTGCTCGCCGACCTGATTGCCTTCCCCGAGCTCGCCGAGTCGACCATCGTGCTGCACGACATCGACCCCGAGCGCCTCGACACCGCCGAGCAGATCGCTTTGGCCACCAACAAGGCCGCCGGAGCACAGCTGCGGATCGAGACTCACCTCAATCGCCGCGCCGCGCTCGAGGGCGCCGACTTCGTCATCAACGAGATCCAGGTCGGCGGCTATGCCGCCACGCTGCGGGACTTCGAGATCCCCAAGCGCTACGGGCTGCGCCAGACGATCGGCGACACGCTCGGCGTCGGCGGCATCTTCCGCGGGCTGCGCACCATCCCCGTGGTGCTTGCCATCGCCGACGACATCGCCCAGGTGTGCCCGGATGCCGTGCTCCTCAACTACACCAACCCCATGGCCATGCTGCCCTGGGCCATCTGGGAGAGCGGTCGCAACACGCGCGTCGTCGGCCTCTGCCACTCCGTCCAGAACACCCACGAACAGATCGCCGAGATCGTCGACGTGCCAGTCGATGAGATCGACTTCCTCACCGGCGGCGTCAACCACCAGGCGTTCGTGCTCAAGTTCGAGCGCGACGGCAAGAGCCTCTATCCGCTGCTCGACGACGCCATCGCCCGCGACCCCGACGGCCTCGGCAGGCGCGTGCGGGTCGCGCTCTACCGCCAGTTCGGGCACTTCCCCACCGAGTCCAGCGAGCACAGCGCCGAGTACCTGCCGTGGTTCATGCGCCACGACGATCAGCTCGAGCGCTACCGCATCCCTGTCGATGAGTACCTGCGCCGCTCGCAAGAGAACCTCGAGGAGTATGCCCAGATCAAGCGCACCCTCGCCGCCGGCGAGCCGCTCGAGACCCTTAGCGAGAACGAGCTCGCGCCCCGCTACATCCACTCGATCACCACCGGCACCGAGCGCATCGAGTACGGCAACGTCCGCAACGACGGGCTGATCGACAACCTCCCAGATGGCTGTTGCGTCGAGGTGCCATGCCGCGTCGACGGAGAGGGCGTGCACCCGATCGCCATCGGCAAGCTCCCGCCCCAGTGCGCCGCGCTCAACCGCACGTTCATCAATGTCGTCGAGCTGACCGTCCGCGCCGCCCTTGAAGGAAGACGCGACCACGTCTACCAGGCGGTCATGCTCGACCCGAACGCCTCCGCCACGCTCACCATCGGCCAGGTCCACGAGCTCGTCGATGAGCTGATCGAGGCCCACGGCGAGCTGCTGCCGGTGGGCATACGCGGCTGAGCGGCGGTCGCGCCTGAGACGGTGGGCAGCGCGGCGCGCGGGCAGCCGAAGCGCCTGTACGCCTCACCCGGCGTGGCCGTTCTGCGCGGCGCCTGACGGGACGATCGTCACCTTCACGCCCGCCTCCTCGATCGCCGCCACCGCCGCAGGGTCGGCGCCATCGTCGGTGATCAGCTGATCCACCTCTGACAGCTCGCAGATCCGGGCGAACGCCACGTGGCCGATCTTCGAGCTGTCGGACACGACCACCACCTGGTCCGCACGAGCCATCAACGCCCGGTCGGTTCCCGCCTCGATCTCGTGGTGGGTCGTCAGACCCGCCCGCGGCGAGATGCCGTCGACGGCGAGGAACGCCATGTCGAGGTTCAGGCCCTCGAGGCTCGCCTCCGCGATCGGCCCCACGAGCTCGTATGACTCCGCACGCGCCACCCCGCCCGTCACCACCAGCTTCAGGTTCGGGCGCACCGCGATCTCCGAAGCGATGTTCAGCGCGTTCGTCACGATCGTCAGGCGCGGCCTGTCCACGAGCGCACGCGCCACCTCCGTCGTGGTCGTGCCGCCGGTCAGGCCGATCGCCCACCCCTCCAGCACCAGGCTCGCCGCCTCTTTGGCGATCCTGCGCTTCTCCTCCGGCTGGCGATTGGTCTTGTAGCGCAGCGGCAGCTCATACAGGACACCCTGGGGAACCGCGCCGCCGTGCGTGCGCTCCAACAGGCGCTGGTCCTCGAGCAGCCCCAGATCCCGGCGCACGGTCGCCGCGGACACGCCCAGCGTGCGCGCCAGCTCGACAACACCCACGTTGCCGTCGAGCGACAGCCGCTCGAGAATTGCTCCAAGACGCTCGGATTGCTGCATCGCGTGTCCAGTTTATGCGCACAGACGGTCAGAGCGAACATATTTCTGCAGAGTTTTGTTGCTTAATGATCGATAGCAACGTATATTGCTCAGAAATGAGCGTCACTGAGCAAGAGATTTTCAGCCAGCCGCAAGTTTGGCGCAAGGCGATCGACGTTCTGCCCGAGGTCGCCGAGCGACTCCCAGCCGATGGCGAGCGCGTCGCTGTGGTCGGCTGCGGGACCTCCTACTTCATCGCCCAAGCCGTCGCCGCTATCCGCGAGGCCGCCGGGCACGGCGAGACCGACGCGTTCGTCGCCTCCGAGATGCCCACCGCGCGCCCGTATGACAGCGTGATCGCGATCTCGCGCTCGGGCACAACGACCGAGGTCGTGCGCTGCCTGGCGGCGCTGCCCGAGAGCACGCGAACTGTCGCGATCTCCGCGGTGCCCGACACCCCAGTGCCCGAGGCAGCCACGGATGAGATCGTGCTGCCGTTCGCCGATGAGGTCTCGATCGTGCAGACCCGGTTCGCCACCACAGCACTCGCTTTGCTGCGGGCACACGTCGGCCAGGACCTCTCCCCCGCGCTAGCCGACGCCGAGCGTGACCTGGCGTCGCCGCTCGCAGTTGATCCCGCCGACTTCGAGCACTTCGTGTTCCTCGGCCACGGCTGGACGGTGGGCCTCGCTTCCGAGGCGGCGCTCAAGTTCCGCGAGGCGGGACAGGCGTGGGCCGAGTCCTACCCGGCGATGGAGTACCGCCACGGGCCGATCAGCGTCGCCGGCCAGTCGACGCTCGTGTGGGTGCTCAGCACCCCCGATCCGGACCTCGCCCAGGATGTGAGCGCCACCGGCGCGACCGTCGTGCAGGCGAGTGGCGACCCGATGGCAGAGCTTGTGACGCTCCAGCGCGCGGCGGTCGCGCTGGCCGAGTCCAAGGGGCTTGACCCAGACAACCCCCAGCATCTGACGAGGTCCGTCGTGCTGGGCTAACGCCGACGCACAGGGAGAGACATGATCAAGCGTGCAGCCCTACCACTCATCCTCTCAAGCGCGCTGGCGTTGGCCGCCTGCGGGGGATCCAGCAGCACCAGCAGCAGTGGAGGCTCGACCAGATCAGGCGGGCGCACCACGATCTCGCTGTGGGAGGGCTACACGGGGCAGGAAGCGACCGCGATCAAAAAGATCGCCGCGCAGTTCAACGCCGAACACCCCAAGACGAACCTGGAAGTGCAGTTCTACGGCAACAGCGACTACGCGCTCCAGAAGGTCCTCGCGGCGATCGCCGGCGGGGACCCGCCGGACATCTCCTACCTATACGGATCGTGGGCGCCGAACATCGCCACCAACCCGCAGATCGTGACATTCAACAAGCTGATCGAAGAAGACCCCGGCTTCAACTGGGACGACTTCTGGCCGGCCGAGCGCAAAGTGGCGACCGTCAACGGCAAGATCGTGGGGATTCCCGCGCTGGTGGACAACCTCGCGCTCGTGTACAACAAGAAGCTGTTCGCCAAGGCCGGCCTGTCGGCGCCGACCGCGCAGTGGACGTGGAGCGATTTTGAAAACGCGGCGATCAAGCTGACGAACACCGCCAGCAAGCAGTTCGGCTGGGCGTATGTCAACGACGCCAGCGAGGACACGGTTTGGCGCTACTGGGCAATGCTGTGGCAGGCCGGGGGCACGATCCTCACCCCCAACGGCAAGCAGGCCGCGTTCGACTCGGCCGTGGGACTGAAGGCCCTGACGTTCCTGAAGGGACTCACCAAACACCACGCGATCTATCTCGACAACGGCAGCGACAACTACCTCCCCCTGTTCAACTCCGGGCACATCGGCATGCTGTGGACCGGACCGTGGGACCTCGCGGAAATCGTCGCCTCGAAAGTCTCCTACGGTGTGCAGATCCTGCCCGGCGAAGCCAACCACCAGACGATCTCCGGGCCCGACAACTGGGTGATGTTCAACAACGGCGCGGCGCGTCGCGCAGCCTCATGGGAATTCCTGAAGTGGTTCACCTCGCCCAAGATCGACCTCGAGTGGTCGACTATGACCGGCGACCTGCCGATTCGCAAGTCGGTCACCGCCCTACCCGGGTACGCGAGCTTCATCAAGAAGTACCCCGGCATCGAAGTGTGGGTGAAAAACCTCGGCAACGCCACGCAGTCGCGCCCGGTGAGCACGCTCTACCCGAAGATCTCGACCGTGATCGGCCAGATGGTTCAGTCGGTGTTGCTCGGCGCGGCCGAACCGCAAAAGGCGCTCAGCCAGGCAGCCCAGCAGGTCAACGGAATCCTGGCCGTGCCGGAATAGTGAGGCGTGTAACTGGATGAGCGCCCACGCGCACTCGAGCTCAGCGCCGGCCGCCGCCCACCGGCGGCCGAGCCTGTTCAAGCGGCTGGCAGCCTCCGAGCACGTGGCGGGCTGGGCGTTCGTGACGCCCGCGGTATTCCTGATCGCGGTCTTCGCGCTGATCCCGATCGGCTGGTCGCTGCTGCTATCGCTACAGGCCAACAACCTGATCGCGCCGGCGCACTACGTCGGCCTCGCCAACTACAAGGCGCTCTCCAAAGACGCCGCCTTCCGCTCCTCGGTCGGCCACACGCTCCTCTACACGGTCGTGTTCGTACCGATCTCTGTGTTCGGCGCGCTCGGCCTCGCGGTCGCACTCAACCGCAAAATTCGCGGCATCCGCTTCTATCGCCTCGCGGTGTTCGTGCCGCTCGTGACCTCCACCGTCGCCACCGGCATCATCTTCCTGTGGCTGCTCGACCCCACGTTCGGGCTGGTCAACTACTTCCTCAGCCTCCTCGGCATCCCCCAGCAGCAGTTCCTGCAGGACCCCAAAGAGGCGCTCTACTGCATCGTCGCGATGACCGTGTGGGGCTGGCTCGGCTTCGACGTGATCATCTACCTCGCCGCGCTACAGGGGATCCCGCCCGATCTGATCGAGGCAGCGGAGATGGACGGCGCGAGCCGCTGGTCGACGTTCCGCAGCGTCGTCGTGCCGCTGCTCGGGCCGGCGACGTTGTTCCTCGTGGTGTGGTCGACGATCAACGCACTGCAGCTGTTCGACGAGATCTACGTGACCACGCGTGGCGGCCCGCTCGGCTCGACCACCGTGATCGTCTACTACCTCTACGAGCAGGCGTTCCAGTTCTTCAACGGCGGCTACGGCGCCGCGATCGCCTACGTGCTGTTCGTGGCGATTCTGATCGTGACGCTCGTGCAGCTCTGGGTCGGCCGTCGACGCGTCTACTACAGCTCATGAGGGAGCCGTCATCGCCACCCCGTCGATAGCCGCCGCGCCCGAGCGCTTCCCGCCGATCCCGGACGCCCGGCGGCGCAGCCGCGTGCGCCTGCCGTTCAGCCCGTGGCACCTGTTCCTCGCGCCGGTCGCGGCGGTGATGCTCGTGCCGCTCGTGTGGATGGTGATCGTGTCGCTGGAGAGCCAGTCACAGGCACACAGCTTCCCGCCCGTGCTGATTCCCTCCGCGCTTCATTTCGGCAACTACGCGGCAGCCTGGAACTCCGTTCCCTTCGGCGACTTCTTCCTCAACAGCGCCATGTATGCGCTGGCGACAGTGGCTGGCAACCTGCTGTTCTGCAGCCTCGCCGCCTACGCGTTCGCGCGCATCCGCTTCTTCGGCAGCAACGTGCTGTTCGTCGTGCTGCTGGCGACGCTGATGGTCCCCTACCAGGTGCTTTTGATCCCCACGTTCCTGATCGTCAAGAAACTGGGGCTGGTGAACAGCGTCGGCGGCCTGATCGTGCCGAACCTGTGCAGCGCCTTCGGCATCTTCATGCTGCGCCAGTTCTTCCGCACACTGCCCATCGAGCTCGAGGAGGCCGCGCGAATCGACGGCACCTCCCGCCTCGGGATCCTGTTCAAGATCGTCCTACCCCTCTCCCTCCCCGCCCTTGCCACGCTCGGAATCATCCAGTTCATGTGGTCGTGGAACGACTTCCTGTGGCCGCTGATCATCATCGACAGCTCCAATAACGCGCCGCTGCAGCTCGGCCTATCGACGCTTCAGGGCGCGCACGCCACGCAGTGGAACCTGCTGATGGCGGGCACGGTGATGAGCCAGATACCGATGCTCGCGATCTTCCTGCTCGCCCAGCGCTGGTTCATCAGGTCAATCGCGTTTACTGGGATCAAGTAATGACCGAGCGGGAGGACCGACCATGCCCAGCGTGAGCCTCGAGGCAGTGAGCAAGATCTTCCCCGGCGGCGCCGTCGCCGTGGACGAGCTGTCACTTGAGATCAACGACGGCGAGTTCATGATCCTGGTCGGCTCCTCCGGCTGTGGCAAGACAACCGCGCTGCGGATGATCGCGGGCCTTGAGAAGCCCAGCGGCGGCACGATCCGCATCGGCACGCGCGCCGTGCAGGACGTCCCCGCGCGCGACCGCGACATCGCGATGGTGTTCCAGAGCTACGCGCTCTACCCGCACATGACGGTCGCGCGCAACCTCGCCTACCCCCTACGCCAACGACGGATGCCCAAGCGCGAGATCGCAAAGCGGGTGCAGGAAGTCGCGGAGATGCTGAGCCTCGACGAGCTACTCAAGCGGCGTCCCGCGCAGCTCTCCGGCGGACAGCGCCAGCGCGTGGCGATGGGACGAGCGCTCGTGCGCGAGCCGCAGGTGTTCCTGCTCGACGAGCCATTGTCCAACCTCGACGCGAAGCTCCGCGTGCAGATGCGCGCCGCGCTGAAGCGGCTGCATGCGCGGCTGGGCGTTACCACTGTGTATGTCACGCACGACCAGGTGGAGGCGATGACGCTCGGCGACCGCATCGCGGTGATCGCCGAAGGCAAGCTGCAGCAGCTGGGCGCGCCGCAGGACGTGTATGACAGCCCCGCCAACGTGTTCGTCGCGGGGTTCATCGGCAGCCCGCCGATGAATTTGCTGCGCGGGCGGGCACGGGGCGGCGTGGCTACGGCTGGGGATCTTGTTGTGCCCTGCCCGGGGGTGCCGGACAAAGACGTGATCATTGGCGTGCGGCCGGAGTGTCTGCGACCGGCTCAGAACGGGATGCCTTCGCTGGCGTTTGAGATTGCTGTGGTGGAGCCGTTGGGTGACGAGGTGATCGTGCACGGGCTGGTGGGTGCTGAGATCGCGAGTGTGCTGCCAGATGACGAAGGCGAGGCGGTACTGATGGCGCGCAATAGGGGCAGTCGCGCGGAGGCGGTGGCTCGACTGGATCCCCGCGAGCGACCGCAGGCTGGCACGACTATCCAGCTCGGCGTGGAGGTTGAGAACGTTTACCTGTTTGATTCCGTTACTGGGCTGGCGATTCGGTGAGCTTGTTTGGGGCTGAGGGGCCGGGGCGGGACCTGGATCTGCTCGTTCTTGGCGACGTCAATCCGGATCTGGTGCTCGCCGATGCTGAGCTGGACGTGGCTTTTGGGCAGGCTGAGCGACTGGTTAGCGACGCTGAGCTGACCATCGGCGGGTCCGGCGCGATCATGGCCTGTGCCGCCGCTCGGCTGGGGCTGCGGACCGCCATCGCCGCCGTTGTTGGCGATGATTTGTTTGGGCGGTTCATGATTGATTCGCTTCGGGAGCGCGGCGTGGATACGAGCGGGGTCGTTGTTGATGCGGGGCTGCGGACAGGCGTTACGGTCGTGCTCGCTCGGCCGGACGACCGGGCGATCATTACCTTTCCGGGCGCCATTGCGGAGATGACGGTGGAGCGGGTGCCTGGGGATCTACTAATCCGGGCGCGCCACATACACGTGTCTTCGTTCTTCCTGCAGACCAAGCTTGCGCCCGGGTTGCCTGGGCTGTTCGAGTCTGTGCGGAGTGCTGGGGTGAGTACTTCGGTTGATCCCAACTGGGATCCGGCGGGGGACTGGGATGGCGGGCTGCTCGAGCTGCTTCCTCATGTTGATGTGCTGCTTCCGAACGCCGCCGAGGTGTGCCGCATTGCCGGCGAGCGGGATCCCGCGGCCGCTGCGCAGAGGATCGCCGCGAGGGGACCACTCGTGGCAGTCAAGCTCGGCGCCGTCGGAGCCCTCGCCGTGCGAGCTGGACATGAGCTGATCACCGCCGCCGCGCCGGGCGGGATCACCCCGGTCGACACGGTTGGCGCCGGCGATACATTCGACGCGGGGCTGCTTGCCGGGTTGGCCGCTGGCGAGAGCATCGAGCGGGCACTGGCGGTGGCCTGCGCTTGTGGGACGCTCTCCACGCAGGCCGCGGGCGGGACGGGCGCCCAGCCGACGCTGGAGGAAGCATGCGCGCTGGGCCGGAGTTCCACGGATCGCTAACGCTAGGGTGGATGAGCCGGAGCACTGAAGGTCGCTCCATCGCGCGCGCCGGCGCACTGGTAGCAGTGACAGCGTCCCGAATTCTGCCTGCAACTCGCAGGGTTTGTGCCCAACTGCTCGAATCTCATGGAATCCCGTAGCAAGCTGTGATACAGCTGTGATACGGTTCGTCGCGCAAGCGCAGGGCGTGGAGCAGCCCTGTTCACCGGTGGTTGTTAATCAACTGCATCGATCACACGGACTGCCCCTCCTCACACATGGCGACCAGCGACAAGCGCAAGCTCCTCGGTACTCCCAGAGATGGGGCTTACAAGCCGAGCATCGAGTCAGTAGTACGGCTCCACAAGCGGGCCTACGAGGAGCATTCTGAAGCGTCTGACGTCCAGGAGCAGATCGCTCAAGCGAGAGCGTCTTGGCAGGAGTGGTACGGCGAGGACCCGGCCGCCGCACGCTTCGAAAGCGCGCAGTAGCGCGCGCCGCCCCAGCAGCTTCGTCCCGTTCATCCGAACATCCGGATAGAGTTCCGCAGCTTGTGGGACTAGCTCGCGACATGCCGTCCGTAGATCCACGAGAAGCGCGGATCCGTTCTTCTGATGCCATTTCAAGGTCAAAGCAATGTGCCCCTCCCACCCGGTTCCAAATGGGTCCCCCTGACTGACGGCCTCATCGAGTCTAACCGTGAGGAATGGATCCGGCTGATCGATGGTTTTGACCCGGGACCGTCAGAGGCCGGCAGAACTGCAGTTGAGTGGCTACGCAACGCGGTGTTCAGCGAGACGATCGCATTGGACACTCAGGTGCTGCGCACTAGCCACGAACTGCTCGGCTTCTACTCGGTTGAGCACGCTCTAGTAGATCTCACTCCGCGCAACTGGCCCCTGCTAGAACTTCGACGCAAACTGTTCGGGCAGCAACCTGAGCCGCAGCCGGGGCTGATTATCGCGTCGATCGTAAGGTCTCATTCAATGCCGGCGGGGTTTGGGCGGAACCTCGTTAATCATGTGATCGGACTCGCGCTCAGCAACCCCGAGATCGTTGCTCTTTTCGTTTCCCCGGCCAATCCGAAAGTCGCACAGCTGTGGCAAGAGAGATACAGCTTCCGAATCGAGCATAAGGCCGACCCATCGACGCACGAGATGCTGTGGTTGCCAGTGAACCCCGCGCCCGAAGCGCAGTGGCCCTAGCTTGGGCTAGCCGCCTTGAACGTTGCCGCAGCCTGCTCCAGGATCTCACGCACATGCGGGTCACGAAGCGCAGCGGCGTGACGAGCGGCGGGAATGCGACCGACGTAGACCGGCTGCTGACGATCCCGTGACGCGGTCGGCTTCCGAGCCGGTTTGCGACGAAAAATGAGCATTGCTCCTACCGTGATAGCCGGTGGTCCCGTGACTGGCAACAGCCCGACGGGCGGGGAGTTGCCGACGTTCGTTGATCGGCATACATACGCCGGTGCTTGAGCATCGGGTTTTGTGTCTCCGTCTCTCACTTACCGCTTTGTTGCCTCCCCCGCGTGGACAACCACGTGGAGTTACTCCGCGAACCACATCTCCTAGGCCCAACCATAGGATCATCCGTTAATTCAAATAGGCGCGTCGGTGGAGCATTCGCCTCGGCGGGATGGGCGGCTTGAACGGACGTACGTCGCACGCCAGTAGTCGACGAATGCTCAGTTCGCCCTTCGTAATGCCTACCCGATAACGAGGAGCTCAGTACAGCTCGAGCCGACTCACAACCAGGGGCACCTGCACAACAGCCCTCACGTCAGCCTGGCAGTGGCTGCAGATCAGCTGACCCTCGGCGATGGGCGCGCCACAGTTCGGACAGCTCGTCTGCCCGATGGTCACACTAGCTCCAAGCT
>JBEKAM010000082.1:0-14938 GCA_050015915.1 Solirubrobacteraceae bacterium | reverse complement strand
CCCCTTCAGCCTGCGGCGGTCTCCGGCAGCCCGATCGCCTCATCGGCGTGCGAGCGCGCGACGGCGACCGACAGCGCGCGCACGTACGCGCGGGCGGCCGCGTCGATGATGTCCGTGGAGACACCCTGACCGGCACCGGTGAAGCCCGCGACCTCGAGCACCACCGAAACCTCGCCGAGGGCGTCCTGGCCCTCGGTGACCGCTCCGATGGTGAAGTCGCTGAGGATCGGCGCGACACCGGTCGCAGCATTGATCGCCTGGAAGACCGCGTCGATGGGGCCATCGCCGGTGAACGATCCACTCGAGGAGCTGCCATCGGGCAGTGTCACCGACACCCGCGCGTGCGGCGGGCGTAGCGATGACGCCTCCACCTCAAAGGACTCGAGCGTGTAACCGGCGATCTCCTCACGCAGCTCATCGGTGACCAAGGCCTCCAGGTCCATCGCAGTGACCTGCTTCTTGCGATCGGCGATCTCCTTGAAGCGCTTGAACGCCGTGTTGAGCGCGGCGCCGTCGATCTCAAAGCCCATCTCCTCCAGCGCTTTGCTCAGCGCATGGCGGCCTGAATGCTTGCCCAGCACGATCGAGTTGCTGCGCAGGCCGACGGTGGTGGCATCCATGATCTCGTAGGTGGTGCGCTCCTTCAGCACACCGTCCTGGTGGATGCCCGCCTCGTGCGCGAAAGCGTTGCGCCCGACGATCGCCTTGTTGGGCTGCACCTGATAGCCCGTCAGGCGCGAGACCAGACGGCTCGTGCGCGCGATCTCGGTCGTCTCCGCACCCGTCCACAGCCCCAGGCTCGGCTCCCGTGTGTGCAGCAGCATCACGATCTCCTCCAGCGACGCATTGCCGGCCCGCTCGCCGATGCCGTTGATCGCACACTCCACCTGGCGGCAGCCTGCTTCCAGGCCCGCCAGCGAGTTGGCGACCGCCAACCCCAGATCGTCGTGGCAGTGCACCGATACGACCACCTTGTGCAGGTCCGGAACCAACCGGTAGAGCTCAGTGAACATGGCCTGGTACTCGTTGGGCATCGTGTAGCCGACGGTGTCCGGCACGTTGATCGTCGTGGCACCCTCATCCAACGCGATCTGGATCACTTCGGCCATGTACTCCACGTCCGAGCGCGAGCCGTCCTCCGGTGAGAACTCCACGTCGTCGGTGTATTCGCGCGCCTGCGCGACAGCCGCTCGTACCTGTCCCTTTACGTCCTCGCGCGTGGTCTGCAGCTTGCGCTCGATGTGGATGTCGCTGGTGGCCAGGAACATGTGAATCCGCGGCCGCTCAGAATCCTTCACCGCCTGCCACGCAGCCTCGATGTCCTGCTTTGAGGTGCGGGCCAGCCCGCAGATCACCGGGCCTTCCACCTCTCTGGCGATCGCCTGCACCGACTCGAAGTCACCTGGCGAGGTGATCGGGAAGCCGGCCTCGATGATGTCAACGCCCAAGCGCGCCAGCTGGTGGGCGATCTCGAGCTTTTCCTGCTTGTTCAGGGAGATCCCCGGCGACTGCTCACCATCGCGCAGTGTCGTGTCGAAGATCTTGACGCGGTTCGCGTCGCTACGTGCCTCGTTGTCAGCCATGTCGTTCGTGCTCCTTCTCTATCTCGCTTGCGGTTCCTCTCTAGCTGGGTATGCGGCTACGCGGCCGCCACGCACTATTCCCCCCGAGGGGGGAGGAGAAGAAGCTGCAGAAGCGAGTAGTGAAACGACATCTCTTGCGAGATTAGCACGGCCTAGGCGGTCGAGGGTCAAGCGAGGCAAGGATCAAAGCCCACCCGCCCGCGTGGCGTGCTCTGCACGCGAGCGACCGAGGACGCAGCATCGCGCCGGCCATCGGCCGCCTAGGGGACCAGGACTACCTTGCCGACGTTGCGCCGCTCGGTGATCATGTTCTGTGCCGCGCCCGCGTCGTTGAAGCTAAACGCCTCCGCCACGACCGGTTTGACGGTGCCGTCGGCGAGCAGCTCGTGCATCGGCTCGATCCAAGGCTGCAGCGTGCCGCGGTCCTTCCACAGCCTGAGCATGTTCAGCCCGATCACGGCCTTCGATTCGGACATCTGCTTGATCATGTTGAAGCGCGGCATGCGCGCGACGGCACGTAGCGCAGTGACGAGGTTTTTGCGCTCGCCGGAGACGACAGAGGAGGCGCCGAACGCGACCAGCCGCCCTCCGGGCCGCAGCAGGTTGTAGCTGCGGCGAAAGCTCGCGCCGCCGACCGCATCCATGATCAGGTCAAACTTCGGCAGGCCGCGCTCCCAGCCTGGCTTGGTGTAGTCGATCATGTGGTCGACACCGAGCTCGATGCAGCGCGCGTGCTTGCCGGGAGATGCGGTGCCGTAGACCTCGAGACCGACACGGTTGGCGATCTGCGTGGCGGCAATACCAACGCCTCCGCCGGCGGAATGGATCAATACACGCTCCCCCGGCTGCACATTTCCATAGCCGATCAGGCCCGCCCAGGCGGTGCCGTAGTTGACGGGGATCGCTGCGCCCTGCTCGAAGCTGAGCCCGTCGGGCAGCGGCACCACGTCGGTCGCCATTGCCGCCACTTGCGAGGCATAGCCGCCGAACTGGGTGCTCGCAAACACCCGCTGGCCGACGCTCAGATTCTCCACACCCTCCCCCACCTCAAGGATCGTTCCAGCGACCTCGTAGCCAACCACGCACGGCGTCTTGGGCGCGTCGGCATACAAGCCCATACGCGCCATCACATCTGCGAAGTTGATGCCCGAGGCGGCGACGTCGATCCGCACCTGACCGGGCCCAAGCGT
The DNA here is from genome assembly GCA_050015915.1 of Solirubrobacteraceae bacterium. Classification (GTDB taxonomy): domain Bacteria; phylum Actinomycetota; class Thermoleophilia; order Solirubrobacterales; family Solirubrobacteraceae; genus Palsa-744. The sequence goes on along the minus strand of JBEKAM010000082.1, from coordinate 12,165 downwards.
AGGGTCGGGCTGCTCCTGCACCTGCAGCACTCCCGGACCACCATGCTTGGTGATGACCACTGCCCGCATATCCTCGCCCCCGTATCTCTAGCTCGCCAGTTGCGGCTGAGGCTAAAGGATTAGCCCCAATGCTGCTGACAGGACCAACCCGCTATGCGGAACAACGGCGCGTCAGCTCAGGTCGACGGACCAGCCGTTGACGAAGCCGTCCGAGGCAACGATCTCCTGGACGACCGCATCGGGCACGGCTACATCGGTGGTGACGACCATCGCCGCGAGACGTCGGTCCTCGCCGTCGCCAGCACCGTCGGGCGTGTGTCCAACTGCGGCGGAGGAGATGTTGATGCCGTGCGAACCAAAGATCGTCCCAACGCGTCCAATCATGCCGGGCAGGTCCTCGTAGCGGAAGACGGTTACGTAGCGCTCGAGCTCGATCGTCAGGCGTCGACCTTGCACCTCGACGAGGTGGGGCACGCCGTTGGGCCCGATGCCCGTTCCGGCGACGGCCACGCGCTGGGATCCAGCGACGACCGTCACGCGGATTAGCTCGTTGAAGTCCTGTGCCTCTGACACGGCCTTCTCCTCGAAGACGATCCCGCGCTGCTGGGCCATGGTGGGAGCGTTGACGAGGTTGACGTCCTCCTCGGTGCGCCCTTGCAGCGCGCCGACGATAACCGCGAGCCCGAGTAGGCGCGTGTCGAAGTCGGCGATCCGGCCCATGAACGCGGCCTCGATGCGCTCCACGGAGCTACCTTCGGCGAGCTCCATCGCGAGCTTGCCGAGCTGTGTCGCAAGCGGCAACAACGGCCCGAGCATCTCCATGTCCTCGGCACCGACCGCAGGGATGTTCACCGCTGTGGAGACAACGCCACCGGTCAGCGCGGCGACCACCTGCTCGGCGCTCTGGTAGCCGGCACGGTCGGTTGCCTCCGCAGTCGAGGCACCCAGGTGCGGCGTCGCGATCACGTTGACGTAGCCAAACAGGGGGTGCTCTGTCATCGGCTCGCTCTTGAACACATCGAGAGCGACGCCCGCGACCTTGCCCGAGTCGAGCGCATCCTTCAGGGCGTCCTCGTCGATCAGCCCGCCGCGCGCCACGTTCAACAGCCGCACACCGTCGCGCATCGCAGCGAACGCTGCGGCATCGATGAAGCCTTCTGTCTCAGGCGTCTTGGGTAGGTGGATGGTGATGAAGTCGGCCTGTGCGTAGATGTCCTCGACGCTGTCGGTCTTCTCCACGCCCAGCTCGCGGTAGCGCTCGGCGCTAACGAACGGGTCGAACGCCAGCACGCGCATGTTGAACCCGCGCGCGCGCTGAGCTACGAGCTGCCCGATGCGCCCGAAGCCAACGATCCCGAGTGTCTTTTCATAGAGCTCCACACCGGAGTACTTCGAGCGATCCCATTTGCCTTCCATCAGCGCCGCATATGCCTGCGGCACGTTGCGCGCCAGCGCGAGCAAGAGCGCCATCGTGTGCTCGGCCGCGGTGACAACATTCGACTCGGGTGCGTTGGCGACAACGATGCCGCGCTTTGTTGCCGCCTCAACGTCCACGTTGTCGACGCCGACCCCCGCTCGCCCGATTGCCCGCAGGCGCGTCGCGCGCTCGATCAGATCGGCGGTCATCTTGGTGGCCGAACGGATCACGATGCCGTCGTATGCGCCGATGCGCTCGGCGAGCTCCTCGCCCGTCCAGTCGATCCCCAGCTCGACGTCGAAGTGCTCGCGCAGCAGCGCCACACCGGAGTCGCCGATCTTCTCCTTGACGAGTACCTTCGGACGGTCGCTCATGCTGAGATCCTCTCCACGATCCAGTCGATACAGGACGTGAGTGCCTGCACATCAGCGGTGTCGATCGCCGGGAACATACCGACGCGCAACTGGTTGCGTCCGAGCTTGCGGTAGGGCTCGACGTCGACGATGCCGTTGGCACGCAGCGTGGCCGCGACCACAGACGCATCGACACTGTCATCGAAGTCGATCGTGCCGACGACCAGCGAGCGCTTGGCGGGATCGGCGACGAACGGGGTTGTGTAGGCGGTGGTCTCGGCCCAGCCGTATAGGTGCTCGGAGGATGCGCGGCTGCGCGCCACACAGCCGTCGAGGCCGCCACCGGCGAGCATCCAACGGATCTGCTCGCTCAGTAGGAACAGCGTTGCCACCGCGGGCGTGTTGTAGGTCTGGTCTTTGACCGAGTTCTCGAGCGCTGTGTTCAGCGAGAGGAATTCAGGGATCCAGCGCTCAGAGGCGTGCAGTGTCTTGATCCGCTCCTGTGCGGCGGGGCTGAGCACGGCAAGCCACAGGCCACCGTCAGCGGCAAAGCTCTTTTGCGGTGCGAAGTAGTAGGCGTCGACCTGGGCGATGTCGACGGGCAGTCCGCCGGCACCGGAGGTGGCGTCGATCGCCACAAGCGCGCCATCGCTCCCCGCCGGCCGCCGGACAGGCACCATCACGCCGGTGGAGGTCTCGTTGTGCGCCCACGCGATCAGATCCGCGCCACTGTCTCCGACTGCCGCCCCGAGCGCGTCCGGGTCAGGGGCGTCACCGGGATCGGCGGACACGACCACGGGGTCCTCGAGAAACGGCGCGCCCTTGGTGACGGTGGCGAACTTCTGGGAGAACTCACCGAAGCTCAGGTGCGCGGAGCGGCGCTCGACGAGGCCGAACGCGGCCGCGTCCCAGAAGGCGGTGGCGCCACCGTTGCCGAGCGCGATCTCGTAGCCATCGGGCAGGGCGAAGAGCTCGCTCAAGCCGGAGCGAATCTCACCGACGAGCGCCTTGACGGGCTTCTGGCGGTGGGAGGTGCCCATCACGGCGGCGCCCTCGCTGGCGAGTCGTTCGAGTGCCTCCGGGCGGACCTTGGAAGGGCCGCATCCGAAGCGCCCGTCGCCGGGCCTCAGCTCGTCGGGGATGATCAGCGGCGTCTGCTCTGTCAGGGGGGTGCTCGTCATGTCGGGCTCCTCGCTCTTTGGGACCTCGAGGGAAAATGGTCGGATCTGAGGGTGCCCAGGCGCGCGGCGGTGCTAAGCCGTCACTTCCCGGTGGTGAACTCCACCCGAGCGCCAGTCGCGACGACGAAGGCGAGTGTAGCGAACGCCGCTCGCGGCCGGCCGGCCCGCCCCGCGCGCCTGCAAATCGCCGGCAACTCGCGCCCTAAAGAGTGCGACCATGGGGCTCTGACCAGTCATATCCGGGACCGACGGGAATGATGTGCTTGGGGTTCAGCTCGTCGTGCGTCGTGTAGTAGTGGCGCTTGATCTGATCCATGGCAACCGTCTGCGCCACCCCCGGCCACTGGTGGAGCTCGCGCGAGTAGCCCCACAGGTTGGGGTAGTCGACCAACCGCCGGTAGTTGCAGCGGAAGTGCAGGTTGTAAACCTCGTCGAAGCGTGCGAGTGTCGGAAACAAGCGCCAGTCGGCCTCCGTCACGCGCTCGCCCAGCAGGTAGCGGCGCTCGGCGAGCAGCCCCTCGAGCCACTCGAGGCTGTCGAATAGCTCGGCGAAGGCGCGCTCGTAGGCGTGCTGGCGACGGGCGAATCCGGCGCGGTAGACGCCGTTGTTGACGGTGTCATAGATGCGCTCGTTGATCGCGTCGATCTCTGCCCGTAGCTGCGAGGGGTAGAGATTCAGCTCGCCGCCGTGACCGAGGCCGCCGAGCGAGCCGGCGCTGGCCATCATGCGGATGATGTCCGCGGACTCGTTGTTGACGATCCGCCCGTTGTGCGTGTCCCACAGCACGGGCACGGTGATGCGCCCCTGGAAGCTCGGGTCGCTGACGCTGTATGCCTCGCTCATGAAGGCCCAGCCGTTGAGCGCGTCGGTGTACTCGCCGCCCGGACCGTCCTCGAAGCGCTCGCCGGAGAACGCCCAGCCGCGCTCGGCGCGGAATGGCGCGAGGTAGGAGATGCCCACCGCCTGCTGGATACCGGCGAGCTCGCGCAGGATCGCCGTGCGGTGACACCACGGGCAGGCGAGCGACACATACAGGTGGTAGCGGCCCGCTTCGGGTGGGTACTCGCCGACCTCGCCACTACTCGGGTGGGGTCCCACCCAATCGCGGAAATGGCTCTCCTGGCGGGCGAACTCGCCGTCTGAGAGCTCGGCGTCCATCACGACGTCAACCACTCCAGAGGACCTCGCGCGCAATTGTCGTGGCGCTCCAGCCGCTCGGAAGCCGGCCCTGAGCGACGCCGGCTGGTGCCTCACCAGCGTGCAGGCAGTACTCCGGCGCGGGCCCGAGCACCAGGCAGCGCTGCCAGAGGCTGTCGCGCTCGGGGTCGATGCCGTCCCCCAGCAGCTGCGCGAGCGCTGGCCGCTCGTGACCACGCGCCGATGTGACCCACGTTGTGGTGGTGGTGCGGCCGGGGTTGGCGCAGCCCTCCAGCAGCCGGTAGACGGCAGCGGTTTCCATGCCGGTGAGCGCGGCCGCGGCGTGATGCGCGGTGGCGTGCCCGTGCGAGACCGCGGCACCTTCGAGTACGCCGAGCGCCGCCCAGTCGTCGATCAAATACCAGTCCTCATAGCCGGGGCCATCCAGCCACGGGACGCCGTCGACCCGCAGGCTGGCCGAGCCGCGAAAGCCGCTGGGTGGCATGTGCGCAAGCGAGCGGTGAAACCGCTCGAGCGCGCTCTCATATGCATCGGGCGCAACTCCGGGCGCGGCGCGATGCCAGGCTATGAAGGCAAGCATCGGGGCGTCCGCGGTCGCGCTCAGAAGGCGGGCTTGATCCAGTCCATGTGCGAGCGCAGCTCCGCGCCCACATGCTCTACCTGGGTGTCTGCCTGCTCGGCCCGCATACGCTTGAAGTTCTCCTGGCCGGCACGGTTCTCGGCGATCCACTCGCGTGCGAAGTCGCCGTCCTGAATCTCCTTGAGGATCTGCTTCATGTTCTCGCGTGTCTGCTCGGTGATGACGCGTTTGCCGCGGGTGTAGTCGCCGTACTCGGCGGTGTTCGAGATCGAGAAGCGCATGCCGGCGAGACCCTTCTCGTGCATCAGATCGACGATCAGCTTGAGCTCATGCAGACACTCGAAGTAGGCCATCTCCGGGTCATAGCCGGCGTTTACGAGCGTCTCGAAGCCAGCCTGGACGAGCTCTGAGGCGCCCCCGCAGAGGACCGCCTGCTCACCGAATAGGTCCGTCTCGGTCTCGTCCTTGAAGGTCGTCTCGATCACGCCGCCGCGCGTGCAGCCGATGCCCTTGGCGTACGCCAGCGCCAGCGCGCGGGCGTTGCCGGTGGCGTCCTGGGCGATTGCGATCAGCCCGGGGACACCGCTTCCTTCGGTGAACTGGCGGCGCACGAGGTGCCCGGGACCCTTGGGCGCGACCATTGCCACATCGACCCCGGGGGGTGGCTCGATCTCTGTGTAGTGGATCGAGAAGCCGTGGCCGAAGAGGATCATGTTGCCCTCGGCGATGCCGTCGCGGATCTCGCCCTCCCACACGTCGTGGTGGCGCTCGTCGGGCAGCAGGATCATCACGAGGTCTCCGCGACTGGCGGCCTCGACCACGGACAGCACCTCGAGGCCCTGCTCGCGCGCCTTGGCGACCGAGTCGGAGTCCTCGCGCAACCCGACCACGACGTCAACGCCGGAGTCCTTCAGGTTCAGCGCGTGGGCGTGGCCTTGCGAGCCGTAGCCGATGATGGCGACGGTCTTGCCGTCGAGAAGCGTGAGGTCTGCATCGTCGTCGTAGATCATTGCCGGCAGGCTATCCAACTTCTCGCGTTTGATCGGTATGCCCCCGATCGCAGGGACACGCTCAGGCGCTCGCGCTGGCCAGGAGCGTGCGCCCTGGCACCTCCAGCGTGCCGTCGGCGGCGGTGTATGGCGCAAAACGCCGGGCGAGGGATGCTTTGATCTCATCCATCTCCTCCGCGGGACGCGAGAGCACGGCGTCGTGGAAGCCGCGGGACAGGTCGAGCGTCGTCTCCCATAGATCCTCGAAGTCCGGGTGACGGCGGGGCAGCTCGAGGGCCTCCACATCGATCTCGATGAAGCCAGCTTGCGCGAGTAGCTCGAAAACGGCATCGGCGCTACCGAGCGCGAACGGTCCCGGCCGATATTCGGAGCACGGATCGGAGCCCAGCCCGCCCGCGGGTGCGAGGCCACGCTCGACAAGCTCTTGGCCAGGAAGCAGTGCCCATGGGTTGCTCGCGATCGAATCCCACACGGCGAGCGCGACATGGCCGCCGGGTGCGAGCACGCGTCGTGTCTCACCCAACGCCGCTGCAGGGTCGGCCATCAGCATGTAGCCCCAGCGACACAGCACCGCATCGACGCTCGCAAGCGGCAGATCGATCCATTCGGCGTTGAAGACCTTGAACTCGACGTTCTCCACACCGAGCTGCTGCGCCCGTGCGCGAGCGCCCGCGAGCATCGCCTCAGCCTGGTCGGAGATGATCACGTTGCCCATCGGCGCGACCAACTCGGCGGCGAGCATGCCCGTCTCACCGATGCCGCCTGCCAGTTCGAGGACACGCTGGCCGGGCTGCAGGGAGAGCGCGTCGAGCATCCAGTGCGAGACTGGCGCTGCGTGCTCGCGCACCAGATCCTGGCGGCGCACCCAGCCCGCGGCCGCCTCTTCCCAGCCCTCGAGGCTCGCCTGTCGGTGTGCATTCGCATCAAAGCTCATCGCAGCTCCCTTCGTAGCAGCTTCCCCGAGCGGGTACGCGGCAGTGGCTCGCTGCTGAGCACGACACGCTTGGGGACCTTGTAGGGGGCCAGTAGCCTCGCGCAGTGCGCGCGCAGCTCCTCCACCTCAACCGTCTCCTGACCGCGCGCGACGACGATTGCGGTAACCGCCTCGCCCCATCGAGGGTCGGAGTGACCGATCACGGCTGCCTCGAGCACCTGCGGGTGAGCCTCGAGCACGGCCTCGACCTCGGCCGGCGCGACGTTCTCACCGCCGCTGATGATCGTGTCCGCCTTGCGCCCTGTCACGAGCAGGCGCCCGCGCTCGTCGATCTCGCCAAGATCGCCCGTGTGCAGCCAGCCGTCCCCGGCGAGCGCGGCGGGAGCGACGGTGGGCCCCTTGATCAGGATCTCGCCGTCGGCGGCGGTCTGCACGCGCGTGCAGAACAGCGGTGGCCCGGCACTGAGTGGCGCATCATCTTCTTCTGCGACGGGCGTGGTCGTGGCCTGCGAGCAGCTCTCGGTGAGGCCGTAGGTGAGGCTCACGGGCACACCGGCGCCGTGCGCGCGCTGCACCAGCGCCGCAGGCACAGGGCCACCGCCGGTCAGCGCACTGCGCAGCGCCGGCGTGTCCTCCAGCCCGGCATCGAGCAGCCGTGCGAGCGTGGTGGCCACGAGGCTCGTGAGCGTTATCTTCTGTGTTTGCAGCGCGTGCAGGACACGGTCCTCCTCAAAGCGCTCGTGCACGACCGCCGTGGTTGCGTAGATCGCTGAGCGCAGCAAGATCGACAGGCCGCCAACGTGTGACAGCGGCAGCGCGCACAGCCAGCGCTCATCGGGATCGAGGCCCAGGGCGACGGCGGAGCCGAGCGCGCTCCACAGGAAGTTGCCGTAGGTGAGCTCGATCGGGCGCGGTGCGCTGGTGGTGCCGGAGGTGTGGATGATCACCGCAGCGGCGTCGAGCTCGTGCACGGATCTCCCAGGGATACTCGCGGCCGCGGGCTCCTTCCCCAGCGGCTCGCTGATGAGCACTGTGCTGCCGGCAGCGATCTGCGCGCGCTCTGGCGCTGACATACGCAGGTCGATCGGCACCGCAACCGCACCGAGCAGCAAACAGGCGTGTAGTGCGCAGGCGAAGTCGAGGCCGGCAGGAAGCGCAATCGCCACTCGTGAACCCGGGCCGGCTCCACGAGCTGCCAACTCGCTCGCCCCAGCGCGCGCAGCGGCATGCAATTGCACATATGAGCAGCTCTCCTGCGGCGTTTGTAGCGCGATACCGTCGGGTCGCTGAGAGGCAGCCCGGGCGAGCCATCCGTCGACGACCATGGCTCACAGGCTAGCCTTCCCGCCGTGAGCGTCATCTGGACAGCCGCGCCGGCACCCGCCGGCGGCGAGTACACCGACATCCGCTACGAGAAGTCCGCCGGTGCCGATCAGGGCATCGCCAAGATCACGATCGCGCGCCCTGAGGTGCGTAACGCGTTTCGACCGCGCACGATCATCGAGATCTCCCGGGCACTCGAGGACGCGCGCGAGGACACAGAGATCGGCGTGATCGTGCTCACCGGCGAGGGCCCCGATGCGTTCTGCTCAGGCGGCGACCAGCGCGTGCGCGGCGACTCGGGCTATCTGAACGACGACGAGGCCGGAAAAGCAGGCGTCGGCCGCTTCCACGTGACCGACCTGCACATCCAGATCCGCCGCCTGCCGAAGCCGGTGGTGGCGATGGTCGCGGGCTATGCGATCGGCGGCGGACACGTGCTGCACCTCGTGTGCGACCTGACGATCGCCGCTGACAATGCGCGCTTCGGCCAGGTGGGGCCGAAGGTGGGCTCCTTCGACGGCGGCTTTGGCGCGGGCCTGCTGGCGAACCTCGTCGGACCGAAGAAGGCAAAGGAGATCTGGTTCTTGTGCCGGCAGTACTCCGCCGAGGAAGCACGCGAGATGGGCATGGTCAACACGGTCGTGCCGCTCGAGCGTCTGGAGGATGAGACCGTCCAGTGGTGCAAGGAGATGCTCGCCCTCTCCCCCTTCTCGCTACGGCTGTTGAAGGCGAGCTTCAACGCAGCCGAGGACGGACTATCGGGAATTCAGCAACTGGCACATGACGCCAACCTCCTCTTCTACGGCAGCGAGGAGGCTCAGGAGGGACGGGACGCATACCGCGAGAAGCGCAAGCCGGACTTCTCGCGCTTCCCCAAGCGGGCCTAGATGGTTGATTGCACGGTCCTGCGATGAGCGCTGTACGCATCTGGGTGATGGCGGCGCGCGTGCGCACGCTGCCTGCGGCGGTGGCGCCGGTGCTCGTCGGCACCTCGCTTGCGCTTGGGGCCGATCACTTCCATCCGCTGGCGTTCGTGGCGGCGCTGCTGGGAGCGGTGTTCATCCAGGTGGGCACCAATCTCTCAAACGACTACTCCGATGCCCGCCGCGGCGCCGACACCGAGGACCGACTCGGACCGGTGCGGGTGACGGCAGGTGGTCTGGTGCCGCCTAGCCAGGTGCTGCTGGCGACGTACGTGACTTTCGGGCTTGCGGTGGCGTGCGGCGCCTATCTGGTGGCGGTGGCGGGGCCGGAGCTGTTGGCGGTGGGTGCCGCGTCGATCCTCGCGGGGGTGCTCTACACGGGCGGCCCGAGGCCTTACGGCTACGAGGGCCTAGGCGAGCTGTTCGTGTTCCTGTTTTTCGGGATCGTCGCCGTCGCAGGCTCGTACTTCGTCCAGATCCAGCACCTGCCGTGGCAGGCGTTCGTATGTGCCGTTCCGGTGGGACTGTTGGCGAGCGCGATCCTGGTGGTCAACAACGTGCGCGACCTGGAGACCGATCGGCGCGCAGGCAAGCGCACGCTGGCAGTGAGGCTCGGGCGGGAGCGCACGCGCGCGCTGTACGCGGCGATGGTGGCATGCGCATTCATCACGGCACCGCTGCCGTGGGTGTTTGGGTCGATGCAGGCGTGGTTGTTGTTGCCGTGGGCGGCTATACCCCTCGCTGTGAAGCTCGTGCAAGTCGTGCGTACGCGTACCGACGGTCCAGCCCTAAACGGCGCGCTGGCAAAGACCGGCGCGCTGCAGCTCGTCTTCTGCCTGCTATTCGCTGCAGGGATCCTCGCGAGCGGCGGCATCGGCACATGAGACTCGACGCCGAGCGGCACACGCTGCGCTTGGCGAGGCCGCTTGAGAGCTCATACGGAGCTGTGCACGAGCGCGAACTGCTGCTCGTGACGCTGACTGGCGATGACGGCTCAGTCGGGTACGGCGAAGCGGCGCCGCTGGAGGCCTATGACGGCGTGAGTATCGAGCGCGTGCAGCGGGTATTGCAGAGCTACCGTCCGGTTCTGGCGCGATCCGCGGATATGAACGGTGCGCAGATGATCGAAGCCTGCAGAGCAGTCGAGGACCTGCCGGCTGCGCTCGCGGCGATCGACCTCGCACTGTGGGATCGCGCCGGGCGCCGGGCGGACAAGCCCGTGGCAGAGATGCTGAGCGACGATCCTGTCACGCATGTGCCCGTCAACGCGACTCTCTCCGCGCTCGACCGCGCGGGTGCGGCCGAGCAGGCGGCGGCAGCTGTGCACGCGGGCTTTGAGTGCCTGAAGCTGAAGGTGGGCGTTGGCGACGATGCCGGGCGCGTGGCGGCGACGCGCGCGGCGGCGGGGCCTCAGGTCGCGCTGCGCCTGGATGCCAACGGCGCATGGAGCGTCGAGCAGGCGGTGGCGATGATCGACGCGCTCTCGCCCGCAGGGCTCGAGCTGGTGGAGGAGCCCACGCACGGCCTGCACGCCATGCGCGAAGTGCGTGAGCAGGTGGCAGTGCGGGTCTCGATCGACGAGACCGCCGGCGAGCACGGCGCGCTGACCGCCGGCGTGGCCGACGCGATCTGCCTGAAGATCTCCAGATGTGGCGGCATCGCCGGCCTGTTGGCAGCAGCGACGCTCGTCCGCGCGACGGGTGCCGAGGTATATCTAGCCTCAACGCTCGATGGCCCATTGGGGATCGCCGCTGCGGTCCACGCTGCAGCCGCGCTAGCCTCGCGCGGCCCAGTTGCCCATTGCGGTCTGGCGACACTTGACATGTTCGAGGGAATCGCAAACCCGTTGCCCGCAGAAGCGGGCGCAATCGCGCGACCCACCTCTCCCGGCCTCGGAGTCGAGCCTTTCTAGGCTCGGTAAGCACACCTTACGCTTACCCGCATCGGTCACAATCTTTGGATGAGCCCGCGCCAGCTCCCGCGACGCTCGCGCCTGCTGCCGATGGTGGGCGTGCTGGCAGTCCTTGTGGTGGCCGCGGGCGTGGCGCTCGCAGCGAGGCTGAACACCGCCTCAGAAGAACTGGGGGTTAGCGCTACCCCCGCTCATCTGGGTTATTTGGCGATCGCGCCACGGCCCGCGATCTTGCCGGGGCTCGCCTCGACTGCCGGGCCGATCATCGGGACCAACGATGCGGCCGGATGGGGCCCGGCGCCCGCCCGCACGATCCGGCGTGGACACATCACCTGGGATCGCGTCAACCTGGAAGGCCGCTACAACACGCTGGCGGTCTCGTTGCGAGAGGGCTTCAAAGTGCTTGCGATCGTCGGCAACGTCGAAGTGCCGCTGAGTGAGGTGAACCCGAGCCAGTGGGGCGCACACGTGGCCCACCAGCTGAAGGTGAACAGGGGCATCAGCATTGCTGAGGCAGGCAACGAGAACTATCTCAAGGGTGGCGTTGCAAACCCAGTGCAGTACGGGCGCATGTACATGGCTGCGATCGAAGCCATGCAGGCCGCGGGCATCCACACGCGGCTGCTGTTCAACATGACCGGCGACATCCCGTTGGGCACATGGTCTAACCCTGGCAGCTGGTCCGAAGACAACAACGGCGGCGGCTGGCTGCGCGAGGCGGTGACAGCGGTCCCCGGACTGGCGGGTGCAATCCTCGCCAACGGCATCTCCGTCCATCCCTACGGTGCGCTTGGAGAAGACAAGCGCGATGACTGGGGCATCGACTCAGTAGCGGCCGATGAGGCAGTGGCGAACACTGTGCTCGGAGCTATCCCACCCGTCTACATAACCGAGATCGGCTACTCGCTCAACTACTGCGGCACGAACATCGGTGCCTGCTCGCGCAGCGAACAGGCGAGCAAGATGCTGGCCGCCTACAAGGTGTTCCTCGCCGACCCGCATGTGGAGGGCATCTGGTGGTACCAGTCGCACGACGACCCGACCGGCCAGTACGGCTTTATGACAAACAAGAGCAGCCCACGCCCAGCATTTCGAGTCCTTGCGGCGATCGGCGAGGCTGTCGGTCAGTAGCGATCACCCAGGATTGTCGGGAACGGCCTGGGCGGGTCGCCCTACGCCAATGTGAGTGCCTAAGCCAGAGCCTGTGCGATCGCCGCGGGATTCTCCAGTGGTAGGCCGTGACCACCAGCGACGACGAGTAGCCGGGCATCGGGCAGCCCGTCGACCATACGCTGGCCGATCGACACGTACTTGGCGTCGCGCTCGCCGACGATCACCGTCACGGCCATGCGCAGCTCGCTCAGCCTGCCCCA
>JBEKAM010000081.1:0-14941 GCA_050015915.1 Solirubrobacteraceae bacterium | reverse complement strand
GGATTTCTTCGTGGACTTCCACGAGCAGACCGACGGCGCTCGCCCGCACGAGATCCACCTGCCAGGCGGGGATTGCACCACCGAGATCTTCCAGTAGTTCCCGCCCGGTAGTTCCGTCCAGTCGAACCGATACCTAACCTCAGGAAGTCGAGCTGTCCTGCCGATGGCTTCGTTGTGCCATACGACGAAGTAACCAAGCCATTGAGCGAAGCCGGCGTAGAGTTCACGATCAAGCCTCACGAGGCGCTCGCGTTCACGGCGACCGCTGCAGCCGAACACAGAGGCGTGCGCGTGTCGCAGATCGTGAAGTGCCTCGTCGCGCGCTCAGAGCAAGGCGACTTGTGCGCGGCGCTACTGCCCGGCGACCGCACGCTCAAGCTCAGAAAGGTGCGCAAAGTCATCGGCAGCCCGCTTGCGCTCGTAGATCCGGAAGAGCTGGCAAACGAGATGGGCCTCACCGTCGGCGCCATCTCCCCGTTTCACCTGGTCGGCAAAGCAAGGATCTTCATGGACCCGACTGTGCTCGAGGAGGAGCTGGTAGACATCAGCTCAGGCGATCTGCGCGCCGGCATCGAGCTGCGCTCGAAGGCACTGCAGGAGGTACTCGACGCGGAGATCTGCGATCTGATCTCTACGCGCAGCTAGCGAAGCGTCGCGCTCACGTGGCTGGTGCTGGTCACGCCGCCGGGGTTATAGGTGACGAGCGCCACACGTACCCGCTGGAGGCGGCCGTGCTCGAAGAGCTTGCTTATCTTGGCCGTCAGCAGGTGCAGCTTGATGGTGGCTTTGTGGCCGCCGAGAATGTTGAACGTGCCCGCGGCTAGGCGCAGGTTCGGGGTCGGCTTGCGCGGCCGATGTGTGTTGGTGACGGTGCGCAGCGTCACCGTGCCCGCGCACGAGCCGGCTGTGGTTGGGCAGCTCAGCTTCACCGTGATCGTGCCGGAACGGCTCGCCGTCAGTGAGCTGGTGAGGAGCACGGCGCTTACACCAGGTGACTTGTGTTCCTCGAAGCTCAACAAGCCCGTTTTGCCGGGGTTTTGTGGGGTGAGCGGCGTTGGCGTGGGTGTGAGTTCGCCGGGAGCGGCCTGGCCGCCTGGCGCTTGGGACTGGTTCGGGAGCGTCGTGAAAGTTTCGTCGCTGCCGTCGTGTGTGCCCCCGGGGTTGGTCGCGGCGATCCGGTAGTAGTAGATGGTGTTGGCGCTCAGGCCTTGCGGCGATGCGGAGACCGCGACGGGGGTTTCGCCTGATCCCGGTAGTGACGAGCACGCCACGCTCGAGCCGTAGCTCGTTGTGGGTCCGTATTCGAAGCTGCATTCGGTGACGCCTGCGCCGTTTGGGTCGACTGAGGCGTTCAGCGTGGCTGTGGTTTGTGTCACTGCCGTGGCCGGTTCGGTGGCGACAGTTGGCGGATTCTGTGCGATCTTGTAGGCGGTGACGCTCGACCCGGTGGCGACGAAGACGCGCTCGCCGGCTGCGCTGGGGGAGGCGAAGTGGTCGATTACGGGGCTTGGCAGTGTCTCGGTGTAGCGCGGCACGCCCGTCGTCGGTTCCAGGCCGTACAGCTTGGTGCCACCGCCCTTTAGGAATTCGCCAGAGACGACCCAGACAAGGCCACCGGAGACGATTGGCGGTCCGGTTGCGTCAGCGGGTCCGCGCCAGAGTTCAGTGAACGTGCGCGCCGTCTGGTTGTAGGCGAGCGCTCGCACACCATCCTCGCAGGGGACGTAGATGGTTCCGTTTGCATACGCGTCGCCGCCGAAGCTGCCTTCGCCGTTGCCTTCTTTTTTGGGACCTTTACACACTTTCTGGTGGTACACCGCGGGCGCGCCGGAACTCATCGTCGCCTCGTCGACGAGATAGCCCATTTCGTTCTTGCCTGCCTGGAACATCAATCCGCCGGGAAGTAGCTCAGGCCCGGAGGAGCTCAGGTCGCGGTCGTGGTTGCTGTCGCTGAGCCAGCTTTCGGGCTCGAAATTGCCGATCAGTTCCATCGCCGAGTTGAGCTCGATGACGCTGTCTGAGTCGTCGTATGTTTTGACTTCTGTGTGTTCGGGAAAGTCGGGATTTCCGGTGCTCACATAGATGTGGCCTTCGCTGTCGACTGCCGGTCCGCTCGGTCCCCACACAGCGGCACCGCCGTAGGCCGGCGGTGCGGGTTTGTATTGCCAGATACTGGGCGGTCCACCCGTCACTGGGGCTGCCACGACAGCTCCGTCATATTCACCGCAGTCTCCGGCGTTACCGCCAAAGCCGAACACGATCTTGCCTCCGTCGAGAGTCAGCGCGGGGCGCTCAAGCAGGTTTTTGGGTTTGGCGCCGGGCGGGTCCACAGCGGTGCTGAGTACCTGTTCACCGTTGCTCAGGTTGAAGCCCTCGAGCTCGTGGTGGGCTTCTTTGGTGCTTTCGTTCCAGATATCCGCGACCGCGTAGATGGCGTTGGTGGCGACGTCGATCACGGGCGTTCCTACGATTCCCACGGTAGGTTCGATATCTCCGCACAACACATCTTTGGCGGGCACCGGTGTGCCGGCGCTTTTTTCCCAGATGACTTCGCCGGTGGCAGCATCCAACGCGTAGATCTCGTCGCCAACGGTTGCCACGTAAACACGTGAGCCGAGGATCAGTGGCTGGCTCCAGATCGGCGCCCCTAGATCGTGGGATTGCCAGGCGAGCGTCGGTGTGATCGGGTTGGTTGCTTCCGGGTCATCACCTGAACGCGCGGCATCGCGGTGGTAGGTCGTCCACGCTGGTTCTGCGTATGCGTTGATCGTCAGCGGACCTGCAAGTAGTGCTACGAGCATGGCCGCGAGCAAAGCTCGCAATGGCAGCGCTTGCCGGAGGGGCTGGCGCTTGAGCGTCCACCGCATCCGTATGTTCATCGAGCTTCCCTTACGGGCTGCATCGCGCAACCTTACGTCAATGGACGCCGAAATCGGTCAAGGCACGCCGAAATCGGATCACATGGGACTCCACGCCCCAGACGTTCTCATGGCGGCTCGAGCCATCGGGACTCCACCCGTCGGCCCGGTAGAAGCGCTCGGCTCCCTCGTTGCCGACGAGCAGCCAGAGGATCGCCTCGTCGAAGCCCCGCGCGCGCATGCGCTGATATCCGTGCGCCATCAGCAGGCTGCCGATGCCCTTCTGCCAGTGGGAGGGGTCGATATACAGGGCGCACAGCTCACCGGCGTCGGGGATGTCGGCGTCGCGCGATGGCCCGATCGACGCGAATCCGCGAATGACTCCATCGTCGACGGCAAGGATCGTTTCCGGTGTCTCGGACCCGGTCGAGCCGAGGGAGTATCGGGACGCGCGCTCCTCCTCCCGCAGGCCGTCGAGGAACTCGTCGGGCATCAGCCCGCGATATGCGGCCTGCCACGCACGAATATGTACCCGTGCCACCTCGATGGCGTCGCTGGCCGTGGCGTCACGAACGGTTAGCGCCATGCGGACACGCTAGTGAGGGACGTGCGGCTGCTCAGACCTTGCATCTGGGGCTAATCGGGATTTCCGGACCGGATTCGCCGTTTGGCGCGGAGTCGACCTTGCACCAGGTGAGCCGGTGCTGGCTTGTGTCGACCACAGCCAGGAAGGGATAGGCGATGCCGGCGCTTCGCACCATACAGCTGTAGGGGTTCCGGCCGGCGCCAGCGGCGCCGATACTCGTGCAGCTGACACCCTGCAGCGGCCCGGTCAGCTGGTTGGCGGCGATGCGTTGACGCACGTCGCTCGCGATCGCTCGCTCCAGCGCGGGGGCCGGAGCGGAGTCTGCAGACAGGCCGGCGGAGTGGGGAGACTCGTCTTCGGTGATCGACACGTCAGCGATGCGATTGATTTCCGCTTCGATCGAGCCTTCGGCGGCGACGCCTTCGGGGCCCGCTCGATTCGTCGCAATCACGATCGCCGCGATCACCGCAACGCCTACGAGCGCCCCGACCGCCCAACGTGCCCAGAGGGGAGGCGACGGCAGCGTCGCTCGCCGTGAGTTCATCGCTCGAAGGGTATCCGCGATGGCTGGATGTGCTCGCCAGCGAGGGTGGTTTAGCCTGGTGAGCATGGCCGAGCAGGTCCCTGCCGTATCCGATGTGCTGGACACGATCGAGCGTCAAAACTGGGTACGTCTGCAGCGGCTGTTGCATCCCGATATTCACTGGACGACAGCGGCCGAAGAGGATCTCCATGGCGTCGAGCAGGTCGTCGCGCAGCTATCCGAAGACCCTCCGCCGGCGCCTCCGTCGTATCACGAGCTCCGTGACGGGCTGATGTACCGGTGGATCGACTGTCCGGGGTGAGTGGGGTCCGCCAGCGCTTAGGGCTGCTCCACGACCATCAGGCTGTGGCCGGTCGGATCGCGAAACCAGAACATCGGCGGCACGGGGTCACCCATGCGCGAGACCTCAGCATCAACGTCTACGCCAAGCGACTTGAACTGCGCGTGCGCCGCGCCGATGTCCTGAGTGTTAAGCGTGATGCCCGTCTGCGCGGGCACGATCTCGCCACTGCCTGGCGGGGGCGGCGCGAGCGCGATACCGGCGCTTCCCTCGACCGGATACACCTCTACCCAGCGGTAGCCGCCGCCCATCGCGATATCGGTTCGCTTCTCGAACCCGATGGACTCGTAGAACTCTATAGCCCGGTCCTGGTCGGCCGTGGGAACGCAGATCAGGCCAATCCGACGGACGGCAGTCGTTGTGGTGCTCATGGCGAACCTCCTGTGGTGATCGATTACAGCCCTTTAGACCGTGGCTCCCGTGAAAACTAATCGGCCCTCGCATGTTTGTGCAAGCTAGGCTCGGCGTCATGGATCCCAAGCTCCTGGAGGACCTCAAGGACTGGCTGCGCATCCCCTCGATCTCCACTGGTGGCGGCGACCCGGCTGACCTGGAGCGGGCTGCCGCCTGGGTGATCGACCGTGTCCGCGAGGCCGGCGGCGAGGGCGAGCTGGTCCGTCTCGGCGATGCCAACCCGCTGGCCGTAGGCGAGCTGAGGGTGAGCCGCCCGGACGCCCCAACGATCCTCATCTACGGCCACTACGACGTCCAGGGACCTGGGCCGGCTGAGCTGTGGCACTCGCCGCCCTTCGAGCCAACCCTTCGCGACGGCCG
The DNA here is from genome assembly GCA_050015915.1 of Solirubrobacteraceae bacterium. Classification (GTDB taxonomy): domain Bacteria; phylum Actinomycetota; class Thermoleophilia; order Solirubrobacterales; family Solirubrobacteraceae; genus Palsa-744. The sequence continues at coordinate 9,839 of JBEKAM010000081.1, read as the reverse complement.
GCTCTACTGCAGGGGCGCCTGCGACGACAAGGGCAACTTCCTGCCGCTGCTGCATGTGGCTTGTGCCATGGCCCGCGCCGGTGAGCTCCCCGTCAACGTGAGGGTGCTCGTCGAGGGCGAAGAGGAGATGGGAGGGGGCGCTGTGACCGAGTGGGTGCGCCAGGATGCACGCGGGGCTGACGCGGCAATCGTCTTCGACTCCGGCATCCCTGATCCGGAGACGCCCGCTGTCACTGTTGGGCTTCGCGGTGTAGCGATGATTGGGTTGACCGTTAGGACGGCTGAGCGCAACCTCCACTCGGGCCTCTACGGCGGCAGCGTGCTGAACGCCGTGCATGTCCTCAGCGGTGTCCTCGCCCAGGTTCTGCCCGGACCGGATGGGCGGGTGCGCGAGGAGCTGCGTGAGGGGATCAGCCCTCCCTCGCCGCTGGAGGTCGACTCCTGGGAGCGCCTGCCCGATGGCGGGGAGCTGATCGCCCAGGCCGGCGGTAGGCCCGTGGGCCCGGAGGCGGGCTCGGAGTACTACCTGCGAAATGGCGCCGATGCATCGCTGGACGTCAACGAGATCACCGGCGGCGAGCCGCGAACGGTCGTCCCCGCCGAGGCCCACGCCACTCTCTCACTGCGCCTGGCTCCTGGTCAGGACCCCGAGCACATGCATGAGGTGCTGCTCGGCCTGCTGCGCTCCGGCTTGCCTGAGGGGGCCGAGCTGGAAGTTAGCGACGGTCACCTTGCCACCCCGACGTTGTTCGCACCGGAGGAGCCCGCTCTCGTCCTCGCCGCCGAGGCATTGCGCCGCGCCTGCGGGGCTGAGCCCGTGTTCATGCGCTCGGGCGGCAGTATTCCGATCGTCGCTGAGATGGCCGCGCGCGGCTATCCGGTGATCGTCAGCGGCTTCGCTTTGCCCGGGGACCAGCTCCATGCCCCTGACGAGTCCTATGCTCTGCGCAGCCTCGAATGGGGAGAGCTGGCCGCGCGTGAGCTTTACGTCTCGTTGGCTGAGCTGCCCTCCAGGGACTGACTTCTTGGGATGTTGGACCTGGATGCCTACTTGGAGCGGATCGGCCTGGGCGGATGCCCAAGCATCGAGCAGCTGCACAGGGCGCACCTGACGTCGATCCCGTTCGAGAACCTCGACCCGCACCAGGGCCTGCCGGTGTCGCTGGAGGTGGAGGACCTCGAGCGCAAGCTCGTGACCGAACGTCGCGGCGGCTACTGCTTCGAGCAGAACCTGCTGCTGAAGGCAGCCCTCGAGGCGCTCGGCATGGAGGTGGACATGTTCCTGGCACGCATGCGCCTGGGCACGGAGCCGGGCGTGATGCGGCCTCCCACTCACCTTCTCCTGCGTGTTAGAGAGAACGGCGCAAGCTGGCACGCCGACGTGGGATTCGCCCGCGGCATTCTCGAGCCGATTCCATTCGGGCCAGGCCGCACGCAGGAGCAGTCGGGCTGGAGCTTTCGCGTCGTCGAGGAGGGCCACCAGCTCGTGCTGCAGATGCTGGCGGGGGACGAATGGGTTGATGTTTACGCCTTTATCCCGCAACCGGTTCCGCTAGTTGACGTCGAGCTCAGCAACTGGTGGACCTCCACCCATCCGCGCTCGCTGTTCGTCACCGGCCTGCTTGTGGGTGTTCGTGGTAATGACGGTGTCGGCACTTTGCTGAGCGATTGGGGCGAGCTGTTGCTCAGTGAGCTGACGCCCGCTGGCACGAGCGTGACGCCGCTGGAGCGTGAGGCGATACCGGAGCTGCTTGCTACGCGCTTCTCGCTTCCGGGGTTTGCGCTCGATGCTGACGAGCGCCTTGTGCGGGTGGCTGCTGCGCCATAGATTGATGAAGCCCGAGTCCTGGCGCCGAGCGAACCGTTGCTCCCGTCGCGCGCCCTCAGGAACCGTCGTTCACAAATGCCTGGTAGGGGCGGCAGGGCTCGTTGCGCAGGCTCGGGCAGGGCGGCAGCCCCGTGGGCACGCTCACGCCTGGCACGATCGGGAGGGTGAGGCTCGCCGGCATGTCCGGCCCGAACGCGACCGACACGTTGGCGGTGCCAGCTTCCGGCTGCGTTTCGCTGAACGACCACACCGGCTGCGTGCCGTTCGGCGCAGAGATCGTGACCCTGATGCGCGACCCCGCACGGTAGGCGTGCCCCTCGAAGTACAACGGGATCGTGACCGGCACAAATTCGCTGGCGGGCATCGGCTGGACATCGGAGGCAAGGAACGTCGGGATCGGTTCGACCGCCGTCGGCGTCTCCCCGAACATGTTCGTCGAGGTGGTCGCGAGCTTGCGCTCACTCGCGCGGATCCAGCCGTTCTGGACAAACGTCTCGTTACCGTCCGGACGCACCTCGCTCACCGTCGCCTGGAGATCGACATCCGGAGTCGACGACTTCACCCATAGGCTGACCGCGCCCCCACCGATCGCGGTCGTATCGGCACTGAGGGGCGCCGACAGATACGCGACGGCGGAGCCCGCCGGGGGCTGCACCCAGTTCCAGTGCCACTGCGACGCGACGGACCACAGCCCGCCCGGGCCCGCACTGCCCGTGTAGTCCGTCAGCGGCGTCGCACCCGCATCAGAGGTGTAGAAGTCAACACCCGGCGCTTTTGCTGGTTGTTCGTTGAGTGTGCCTTTCGGCCCGAGATACCAAGAGCGAGCCGTCGTGCCGGGGATCGGGAACGCTGAGAACGACTGTTCGAATCCGGGATAGGGGTTGCCGGGCGTTGCGTCACCAGTCGGCGAGGTTCCTGCACCGTTGTCGAACAGCACCCGAACCTCCGGGAGCGCTGTGAAGGTCGCCAGCGCGTTTGCATAGAGCAGCTGTTTCTGGACCGGATCCGGCGGCAGCGTGACGATGTCTCCCGCAGGGACCCCGAGCGCGAGTTTGTAGAAGATCGGAGCCCCGAGATGCGTAACGATCGTCCGGCCGTAGATCGGCGCTTGGTGCGCAACGAACAGCTCCAGGAAGTCGTACAGCCGGTCTAACGTATACGGATCGAGCGAGTCGATGTGGGCACCGTTGGTGAACGTGAACCACTTCAGCTTGGTGCCCGTGAAGTGCTCCGCCAGATCGGCGCAGTGGCCGCCGGTCTGCTCGTCCTCCCACTGGCATGCCATGAACGTCGGAACGTCGATCTTGTGCACGAACGTCACCGGGTCCAGCGGGTCGGCCACAGACGGGTTGTACGTCGCGTTTTCCCTGACTTCTGCGAGCAGGTTCGTCGCCTCACCGTGCAGGTCCTGGTTGCCCGCGCAGGTCTTATCGCCAGCCTGTATTTGTTCGTAGGCCCAGTGCTCACCGCTAGCCGGGCCGGCTGGTTCAGCGTCATGCTGTCGTTCTTCGGCCCAGGGCACCGCGAAGCCGGTATTGAGTATGCCGCCGGGATATAGCGTCGTCGCTGTTGCGTCGAGCACCGATAGCGGCGCGATCGCCTCAAGGGCGGGCGGCCGGAGCTGAGCTGCGAACAGCTGGCTAATCCCGCCGTAGGAGATGCCGAGCATTCCAACCTTGTGACCTAGCACCCATGGCTGACTGGCGATCGACTCGATCACGTCATACGCGTCGAGATCCTCCAGTGGTTCGAAGAAATCGAACGCGCCGCCCGAGCAGCCGGTACCCCGCATGTTCACGTCGACCACCGCGAAACCCATCAGGTTGGCCAGTTCGGCGATGCCGCTTTCCGGGCCGGCGGGGTTCGCGTAGCCGTATCCCGAATATTCGATCAGCGTTGGGTACGGCGCCGTCCGGCTCGCCGCGGGAGAGGCCGGGAGCTGAGAGGCCGAGAGTGAGCCGAACACACCCGTCGGGATGCCAGGCGGGTGGACATCGATCGCCAGCTGGGTACCGTCACGCGTCGTCAGGTACGTGTAGCCACTTTCCGGGATCGACTGGCTGTAGATGCCGGGGTCCCACGGCGCCGCGGCTTGCGTATGGACGGTGATCGGGCCCGATACTTCGAGTGTCGAGCTCAACCGCACGCGGTAGCGCCCTCCCGGCGCGACGTCCCGGAACAGCAACCCCCCACGTGAGTCCGCTGTCTGCGTGGACACCGTTTCGCCATCCGCCCGCAGCAGCGACATCTGAGCGCTCGGCGCCAAGCCGGTGACATACACCTGTTCCACGCTTCCGTGCACACTAAAGGCCGATGCCGTTGCGGCCGCCACGAGCCAGACCACGAATGCAGCAAACGCTGCGGCGGCGCCGATATGCGCACGACGCCGGGGCGCAAACGCTGCGACGAAGCGGCTATCGGCCCCCACGCGGCCCAACGCACGACGATCACCGCTAACCGGCTCAGCACGCAGGGGCACCGTCCCATCCCGCACATCCCCAATGCACGTCCTCATGTAGCTCAAAGTAAACAGCACTCGAGCCGTAAGCGACACCCGCCGGCCGTGAATCCGCCGTTCGAAGGTCAGATCGGCGAGATCGGCGACATTCACCTCGCCGAGGACGAGACGGGGACGTCGAGCTAAGGGCTCGACCCCTGCGATCTGCAGAGGCTTCGCGAATGGAGCCAACCGAAGTCAACGCGAACCGCTTCGCGACGCTCCCGTCAGAGAGCATTTCGCTCGATGCCAATTAGCGTCGTGTGCCAGACACTCGCTCGGACGTCACGCCTAGCGGGTCGCAACGGCACCGCAAGAGTCGGAGCAGAGGGTCGGGTCCCCCGGCAAATGTGTTGTATAATCATGAATCAGTTTTATTGATTCTTGAAATGCAATGACCACCCAGCGCGACATCCACCCATTCCGGGATCTTCCAACGGCTGCCTACGAGGGATTGCGGGAAAAGTCCAAGGTGCTGATGGGCAATCGCGATCGCTTGGAGATCGCGGTCGCCATCGCAGTCTCAGAGGACGGGGTCGTCAATGCGACCGACATCAGCCGGCAACTGGGGATAGCCCCCAATCGGGTACGCGCAAACTTGTTGGCATTTGCGCACGTCGGACTGTTGGATCAACCACCGCCGCAGAGCGGACGCCGTTGGTTTATCCGAAGGTCGAGCACCTTCTGGAGCCTCTGCCTCGACCTCTACCAAGCCTGGTGCCCAGAACGCGACGTTCTTCGACCAGTAGACGACCAATAGAACGATGACCCAGCCCACGAATCACGGAGCATTGACTCTCTACGGTCCATTCCGGCGGCTCAAGAACGATACGACCCAAACGCCGGAGGTGGCGATCAGCCAACTACGGAGCGGCCAGCTTTGGGGTAGACCCATAGCGCGCGACCCCGTGGTCAAGGCTCACGCCGGTCCGCTGCGCGAGGATGAGGAGGGGCTCGAATTCTGGGCGCCAGTACGCCCCGACAATCCGCACGGCAGTCGCGTCTATTGGCGCTATCCGGGTCCATACGTACAGATCGACGATGCGGTAGCCAAGCTCACGGTGTTCGTCACTCGCGTGACGCAGCCTGTGGCGGTGGTCACATGACTCACACGGCTCTCCACGTGGCGTGGCTCTCGCCCGACAATCCCATCGACACGAAATCTGACCTCGCGGCTACTGTCATGCTCAGCGGCGAGGGTTGGGAGCGGCACGGAGCACGGTTCTCAAGCATCGACGACGGCGAGGGCGAGATAGTTCACAGCGCTGGTGGTGTCTGCACGACAAGTGTGGGCGATATCGCTTTCCGTGTCTGGGATTATGGCGATGAGCCGACAACGTATCTGCTCGTGGAGGGCGAACTGTCCGAGCGCCCGGCGCTTACGGAACTCGTAGTCGCTCAGATGCGACGCGATGGGATCTTGGGCAAAGAGGTGGAGGTTGCGCTGTTTGCCAACCACGGAACTCCAGCTGAAGCGCAAGGATACGACGTGCCGTCAACGGAGCTTCAATATCTTCTGGAAGGTACGTACTCACGGCGGGCTCGTGGGGAACGCGGCGTTCGCACCCGCGCTCTCATAGCGCAACGACGTGAGCTTGTCGTCGCCGCTGCGCGGGACCTCATTGCTGTGCCCATCGCACTCGTGGTAACCGTAGGCCTGACGGTGACATCCGCGTTCAACAATTGGGGGCTGTCGCTGGTGCCTCGCATCGGCGTGGTTGCTCTCGGCGCGATACTGGTCATACCCCTCCTCATATCGGTCGTGAGCCTACTCAGACTTTCGCTGTTCCGCGACGCACTCGCGACTCGCTCGAGTCCGTTGCAAAACCCTGAGGGCGATGCTCAAGCGGATGCAGGGGAGGAACTTGCGGAGGCTTAGGGGCCTCTAGGAGGACGCGTCGCTGGCCCTTGCAGACTCGGATGGTAGGCCCACAGTCAACGCTACCCCCAGAGGTCGCCTATCAGATACTGGCTAAACGTGAGGGCCGCGTGGCTCGTACTGTCGGTGGCGTGTCTCAACAGGTGCGCGTTGAGTGCGAGTCATGGAAGCCAGCCGAACCGCTTTGCGCAGGTCGCCGGCGGGCGGATGTCGCTCGGGGAGCCGCCCGCCGCATTCGTAGGCGGGTTCACTCCTACGAACTGCTCAAGCCGCATCGCCATTTGCCTCCACCGCTCCGCGCTGCACCCAGTCCTCGTGCTCAAACACGTGGAAGAAGAGGGTTCCGTCCTCGAGCGGCTCGTCCTTGAACCCGATCTGCCTGAGCCACTCGGCGAGCAGCCCGGCGACCGCCAGCACGGCCTCCTCCAGCTCGTCGCGCTCGACGCGCTCCTCGGCGGACGGTAGCTCCCGCAGCCGCGCAATCACCTGCTTCCAAGGTTCCCCGAGCATGCGCTCATCCAGTCGTCCATCCTCCAGGCTCGGCGTGGGCAGGCCACCGACCTGCATCTGCGCGGCGACGTACCCCACCTGCGTGCTCATTGCCGCGAACGCGGTCAGCACAGCGGTCCTGAACGCCTGAACATCCTTCCCCGGATCCCAGTAATAGTCGAGCGCCGCCCGGTGGATCGCGTCGTGACTGGCCGCGCACAGCACCTGAAAGCTTCCCCACGGGTCATCCGGGAACCGCTCATACACGACCAGCTGCACCCGGAACTCCTCGACGGCGATCCCAGCCATTGCGACCAGTTCCGGCGCTAGCCCGGATCGCCCCGCCAAGGACGCCCGGCTGTCGAACGTATTCTCACCGTTTCCGAGCAGCACAACGTGCAGCGCCTCGTGACGGAACGTCGCCTCTACGGGATGCGCTGCGCCCCGGACAAACAGCCGTACATCGAACACAACCACCACCCGCCCGTCGGCCTGCGGGAGCGTCTTGGCCATCGCGATCCCGTAATCCCCACGGTCCTGGAAGTACGCCTCCGCTTCCTCCGGCTCAAGGCGCTCTCTCACCTCCCCCTCGAAATCCGACGCGATGACCAACTCGTAGTCCACGGCCTCACCGGCGACCTCCGCGAACGCCAAGAGCGCCGGCTCGACCGCGTCCCGGTCAAGCTCTGGCGGCCAAGTGCGCAGCCCGAGCGGATCGTCTTCAGCATCCATAACCCACTTTTAGTATGCCGCGCTGGCTACCGCGTAGGCTTTTACTAGCTCGGCTCGGCGCGCCTTCGCTTTGCTCCTTGGTGCTTACGTCGGTTGCCCCCCACTGCCCTTGGCACGGAACTGTTCCGACGGACACGCCGGCTGGGGCAGCGAGGCGCTTGATGTCGTCGGGATCGCCTGTCAGTACCCAAGCACTACGAGGCTTTAACGCCGGCGAGTCCCTGTAGGTTGATGCGGCGCACGCTTTGCTCGCGGGAGATCCACTGTCGCGTCATCAAAGCTCGCTGCCCCTCAGGGCTTTCGGTGCCAAAGATCTCTTCAATCGCCTTGGCCTCGTCAATCTTCGCCTCCAGCTCACGGTCCGACATGGCCTTCAGGACTGGGTGCGGCGGCCCGGAGCCTTCCTGGCGGAAGCGCCGAAGCATGCGGGCATAACGCTCATGTCGTGTCACGCGATCCATGGTAGCTCCCTTCCGGGGTTAGAAACCACGCGGCGCTTCCCTGTGATGGCTTATGTGTTGATCGTGTAGTTCTGTGACCAGCGCTCCAGCTCAGGCGCGGGTGCTAGGTCTTTCATGAGGCGGTGAATGATCTCTTCGCCGTAAGTCCAGAGCGCGGCTGAGTACCGCCGGTACTCGGTGCGGGTGATACGCACGAGATCGCCATCGGCATATCGCAGTGTGGGGGCCTGCTTCAACGCGCGGGGATCGACGCGTCCGGCGCGGTGCGCGAGGACGTGACGGAGCGCGACAACCTCAGTCAGTGCCAGATCGAGGTCGGGCGGGATGGGGCGCTGGGGCGGGGCCTGCAGGCCGACGTTGGATAGAACGTCCTCCCAGCGTTTTGCTCCTGCGCCTCGCGGCGAAGGGTCAAAGCTCCCAATACGCTCGGTTAGTAGGTCACGGGTTGCGCGCCCGATCGCATCGAGGACTGGCCCGTCAAGCTTCGCTGCCGCCTCTGGCTCCTGCTTGCGCGCTTGCTCCATCATCATGTGTGCCTGATGGGCAACCAGCATGTCGCGCGCACGAGGTGCTAGCTCCTCAACGAGCGCGTCCAATGCGCCCACCATCGAGATCAGCGTCATCGCATTGTGCTCGACAAGCTGGTTTTCCTTCTCGGCGCGGGCCAGCTCGGCGCGCTCGCGGGCGGCACTGATCGCAGCGGTGCTCTGGGGGTCATCTTGATTCGGACGCCCTTCGGCTTGGAGTCTGTGCCTTTCGTGGGCCTCTGACTCGATCAGCTCTTGTAGTCCCCAATCGGCGAGTTTGCGTGTGCGCTCGGCGGCGCCCATCGCAGCCCACCAATCCGCCACGACGGCGTCGCGGCCATGCGCCAGCCGGGGATCTCGTCGTGCAGCAGCGAGTTCGCGGTTCGCGAGGCTATCGCCCGGATCTTCTGATGCATCCATGATGAGATACAGCTTTCCAGCTTCCGGACGCTACTGGGATGAGTGAGGGCGAGCATGGCCCACCGCTCTACCTCAGAGGCTGCACTAGCCGAAGCGCCGCGAAGCTCTCGATGTAGGGCTTGATGTTCTGCTCGTACCAAGACGCGCCGTAGAAGAACGCGAGTCCGCCGCCAACCGATTCAACGGCCTCCTCTACCGCGGCTACAGCGACACCGACTGCCACAGCCCGACGTTCCCAAGCCGTTGCCGGGCCGCGCAGCATCTGCCGAATTGGCGACGACACAAGATCCTGGACGTACGCACGGCGATGGTGGGCAGCTTCGGAGTATTTGCCGTACAGATCGCGGGTGGGCTGTTCTGTCCTCGGTAGTTCTGGCAGGCCCTCTTTGGTCATCCACTCGCCGAGCCGCTCCTCGAATCGCTGTTCAGCCTTCCGGGAGTCGGACGGCTTGATAGTCCGCTCGTCGGCGAGCCAACGTGCGAGCAGCCCCGACTCGGCTGGATCGCAGAACACGTCCAGAATGCGATCGGCCTCATGCAGCGACCGAATAAGGATCAAATGCTCGGACGTATACCCAAGCGCGACCGCATCCAGAACAAGTCGAGCAATCCCGATGCAACGCCCCGACATCTGCCAGATCGCCGCTGGTCGGGTGTCGGCAACGAGATCGAAGTCATAGCCGTCGGCGAGTTGTTGATGGGCGTGCTCTAGCCCGTCGAGCGCCATTCTTTGCGCCGCGAGATGTGCGTCGATGGGCGTCTTGTAGCGCTTGCGATCTGCGGTATCAGTAGTTGCCTGACGCTCACGTTTGCGCTCGACGTATGCCGGGAGACGTCTAGGCTTAATTCGTAGCGGGGGCTGGGCATCCATCGGCAATCCTCAACGCCAGCGTTCGGCGAGAGCTATTCGTCCTCGTCGGCCTCGGTATCTGCTTCCACTCCGGGATGGCGCTCCTTGAAGGCACGAACGATGCGCCTGACCGCCTCGGTAGCCGCAGCACCGATC
>JBEKAM010000080.1:0-18387 GCA_050015915.1 Solirubrobacteraceae bacterium | reverse complement strand
CACGGGTTAAGCGCCCGCTGACGAACCTCAAGGTGGGCCCCTTCTACGGCTGCTACATCGTGCGCCCCCGCAACCGCCTGGGTATCGACGAGGAGCACCCGCGCGACCACTACCTCGACCAGCAGCCACAGGAAGTTCTTGTTCGTTAGGCCCTTCTCGTAGGTGAGACCCTCGCCGGCAAGCGTGGAGTTGACGTGCTCGCGGTACTCCGCGTTGGCGTCGAGACGTTCCTGGCACTCGCTCTGTGCACCCTGGCAGGTTGAACAGATGTTCATCATCATTGCCGCGCCGTCGACCTGCTGGGCGAGCGCGAAGGTGCGCGCGTTGAGCGTGTCCGCGAGCTCTTGGTTGTGCTCGGCGATCACGCCCGCGCCAGAGCAGCAGGCGCGATCCAGTTCCACCAGCTCGATGTCCAGCAGCGGCGCAACCTTTGCCATCGAGCCGTGCAACTCGGGGGTGAAGCCGCGGCTCACACAGCCGGGCCAGTAGGCGACCTTCATGAGTTGCTCCCTTCTGGGCTCGCGGCGACGGGCTCCGGCGCCTCGTCCTCGCCGACGATGTACAGGTTCAGCTCGTAGCGCTCGGGGCGGCTCTCGACCTTGTCATAGATCGCCTGCACGCTCTTCAGGTCCGCGGCTGGGAGCTTGTGCGGTTTGAGGATCTTCGGGATCGTCATCTTCCCACGCAACAGGCCCCTGAAGGCGGTCGGAAGCGAGGCCACCAGCTCCTTGCCGGCTGCGGGTGCGAATTTCGCGAACCACGACGCGCCGCCATAGGAGCGGGGAATCAGCTCCGCCTCCCAGAGGATGCCGTTGTCGCGGATCAGGCCTGTGAAGGCAGCCTCGTGGCGCTCGCCGTTGTTTTTGTCCACGATGTGGTTGTCGCTCGTGGCGATCCTGCGCAGGCGCATGATCTGGCCCATGGGGTTGACGTCCTTGGGGCACGCCTCGACGCACTTGAAGCAGTGGGTGCAGTCGAAAATACCCTGCGGATCCTGGGCGAGGTCGTTGAGGCGATCGAATTGCTGATCATCGCGGGGGTCGCCGACGAAGCGGTATGCCTTGGCGAGCGCCGCGGGGCCGATGAAGCCTGGGTCGACCTCCATCGCCAGGCAGTCGGACACGCACGCGCCGCACTGGATGCACGCCATCGTCTGGGTAACGTCGACCATCGACTCTTTGGGCACGATGTACTCGCGCTCGGGAACCGGCTGCTTGGCTAGCAGCCAGGGGGTGACGCGCTGGATCTTCTTCCAGTGGACGGCATCCATGTCCACGATCAGGTCCTTGAGTACGGGCATGTTGCCCATCGGCTCGATCTCGATCACGCCGTCCTTCGCGCCGCGCTTGGCGGCGTCCAGATGCGTGTGACAGGCGAGCGCTGGTTCGCCGTTGACGCGGATGCCGCACGACCCGCAGATCGCCTGTCGGCACGAGCAGCGAATCCCTATCGACCCGTCGAAGCGGTCGCGCGCCTGCAGGATCGCCTCCAGCACCGAACGGTGCGGCTCGAGCTCGATCGTGTGCTGATCCCAGTAGGGCGCCTCGCCCGACTCCGGGTCATAGCGGCGCATCTTCAGCGTGAATGATTGAGTCCCGCCCGCCCGGCGGTCGTGCACTTCAGCCATCTGTGGCGCTCCTGCGGTTGTGAGGTGGGTACGCGCTGGGGTGGTGCTGGGGCATCAGTATTTCCTCTCCTCCGGCTGCCACTGGGTGATCGTCACCGGGGAGTAGCTGACCTGCGGAGTTCCATCGTCCTTCACCGAGATGTCGATGTGCTTGAGCCACTCCTCGTCGTTGCGCGCGGGGAAGTCGGTGCGGAACTGTGCGCCCCGGGACTCCTTGCGCTCGAGCGCAGCCACCACGGTGGTCTGCGCACAGTCGACCATGTAGCCCAGCTCCAGTGCGCCGAGAACGTCCTGGTTGAAGACCGTGCCCCGGTCGTCGATCCAAGCCTTCTCAGCTTCCGCTTTCAAGCGATCGATCGTCTCCAGCGCGCCGTTCAGGCCTGCCTCATCGCGGAACACGGCGGCGTGTTTGTTCATGGTCTCGCCGAGCTCGTTCTTGATCTCTGATACGCGCCTGCCGTCTCGCGGTCGATTGATGATCGCCTCGAGCTTCGCTGAGTCCTCGTGCAGCTGTGCGTTTACGTCGGCCTGCGGCATCGCCATGCTGGCGGCGCGGGCGGCGGCATGTTCGCCTGAGCGTCGACCGAAGATCAACGTGTCAAGCAGCGAGTTGGCGCCTAGCCGGTTACCGCCGTGGACTGACACGCACGCCACCTCGCCTGCGGCATACAGCCCCTCGATTGGCGTGCGTCCGTCGACATCGGTCTTGACGCCGCCCATTATGTAGTGCTGGCCGGGGCGGATCATGATCGGTTCGNNNNCTTGCCGAGGTTGACGATCTCGCGCAGCGCCTCGAGCGTGCGCTTGCGCGGCACCACGGTGATGTCGAGGTAGATGCCAGCTTTGTCGGGTCCCACGCCACGGCCCTCGTTGATCTCGATCTGCTCCGCGCGAGAAACCACGTCGCGGGAGGCCAGCTCCATCTTGTTGGGCGCGGATTTCTCCATGAAGCGTTCGCCGTTGGCGTTGAGCAGGTGCGCACCCTCACCGCGCGCACCCTCGGTGATCAGAATGCCGGTCTCGACGAGGCACGTCGGGTGGTACTGGACCATCTCCATGTCCATCAGCGGCGCGCCCGCGCGGTAGGCCATCGCGATGCCGTCGCCGGTCACGATCAGGCCGTTGGTTGTGGGCTTGTATGCCTGTCCGGCGCCGCCGCAGGCGAGGATCACGTTCTTGGCGGTGAATGCCTCCATGCGCCCGGTGCGTACGTCGCGGGCGATCGCTCCTGCGCAGCGCCCCTCCTCATCGCGTAGTAGCGAGGTCGTGAACCACTCCTCGTAGCGGGCCACCGTCTCGTGGTGCTTCATCAGCTGCTCGTAGAGCACGTGCAGCATCGCCTGGCCGGTGATGTCGGCTACGTAGGCGGTGCGCTTCATCGAGGCTCCGCCGAACGCGCGCAGATCCATCTCGCCCTTGTCGTTGCGGTGGAAGGTGACGCCCATGTGCTCGAGCTCCATGACCTCGGCAGGTGCTTCCGAGCACATCACTTCGATCGCGTCCTGGTCGCCCAGGAAGTCAGAGCCCTTGACGGTGTCGTACGCGTGCGAATGCCAGTCGTCGTCGACGCTGATCGCCGCGTTGATGCCGCCTGCGGCGGCCACCGAGTGGGAGCGCACGGGGTGGACCTTGCTCATGATCGCCACGTTGGCTCCCGCCTGCGCTGCCGCGAGCGCCGCGCGCTGGCCTGCGAGGCCGGCACCGATGATCAACACGTCATGTTCTGGCATAGCTCCCTGGGCTCGCTTGGGGATGGAAGAGGGGGACTCGGGGTGCTGGGGAGAGGCTGGAGGTTGCTCTGCGACCAGGGACTCTATAACGAGCGGCCTCACGCGCGATCAGTGGCCTGCCGCGACCCTGTAGGGGGCGCGATACGGGGACGGGCGGCTTGTCGGGGCTCAGGTCGCTGGGCGCGCGGAAGATGTGGGCCGCAGCGCCTGGCGCACCTGCGCGAGCGTGACTACGCCCTGCAGCACGCCGTCCTTGTCGACCGCGACCATCGCTCCCAGCCGGCCGAGGCCTTCGGAGCCGAGCAGCGATTCCAGCGGTGCCTCCTCGCCGATCCTGACTGGCATGTCCTCCTCGAGCACGTCGACCACCGGTAGCGCTGGGCGCCCGGCGGCGATCTCGCTGTCGACGCGCTGTTGGCGCACCACGCCGAGGAAGTGCCGGGCGGGGTCAACGACCGCAAACCACGGCCAGCGGTAGCGCAGGAAGAACTGCTCCTGGGCGTCGAGCAGTGTGACCTCCGCTGAGATTGTCACCGGCTCGCGGTCCATGATGTCGCCGACGGTGATGTGTTGGATGCGCCTACCGAGCGCACCTTGGACGACCGCTGCATTGGCGGACTGGTAGAGGAAGAAGGCAAGCAGCATGGTCATCAGCCCGAGGAAGTTGCCGCCGCTGGCAAACGACCACAGCCCGAGCAGACCCAGTGCAAGCGCAAATGCCTGTCCGGCGCGCCCTGTGAAGTGCGTGGCGGCGTTGCGATCGCCGGTTCGCCACCAGATCAGCGCCCGTACGATCCGTCCGCCGTCGAGTGGAAACGCGGGAACGATGTTGAACACCAGCAGTGCTGCGTTGATGAAGCCGAGCCAGCCGATCAGCGCGAGCACCGGCGTGGTCTTGACGCTCGCGCTGGTGAGCGCTACGTCGCTGACGGTGCCGCTGCTGGCCAGCAGGTACACGGCCCCGAGGCATAGGCCAAACAGGACCAACGTGACCGCCGGGCCGGCGGCGGCGATCTTGAACTCCTCGCCGGCGCTCTGTGGCTCGCGGCGCATCTGTGACAGGCCGCCGAAGAACCACAGATCGATGCCTGCGATCGGGATGCCGAGGCGCCGCGCTACCAGTGCGTGCCCCAACTCGTGCAGGATTAGTGAGGCGAAGTAGCCGAGCGCGCCGAGTACCGCGACGAGATAGGCGGTGCTCTGCGAGCCGTGCATGACTTCCGGGAAATATTCGTGGGAGAGCCAGTAGATCAGCAGGAACAGCACCACGAACCAACTCGCGCTGACGCCCACGCGGATACCGAAGATGCGGGCGAGCTGGAAGTTCGTGCGCCGATACATGTCTTTTGATGGTAGGCCCACAGGGGCGCTGGTCGGGGATTCATCCCAACGCAGCTCGTGCGTGGTCAGCTCGCGAGCGCGCTAAACCTGCACTTGCGAGCGGGCAATGATGCTGTCGAAGTCGACACCAGCTGGCAACGTGCCGTACTCCAGGCCGCCGTCGTCGGACAGGCGCGATGCGCAGAACGCGTCGGCCACTGCGGGAGCGCCGCTGCGCACGAGCAGCGATCCCTGCAGGCACAGCGCCATGCTTTCCACCACGCGTCGGGCACGTGACTCGAGCGTCGCCGTGTCCGAGAAATGGCCCTTCAGCTTCGCCACGCGCGTATCCAGGCGCGCGTCTGCTCCGCTCGCCTGCTCGACCTCGTAGAAGAACACCTCGAGCGAGCGTGGCGAGCGCATAAGGGCACGCAGCACGTCAAGGCTCATCACGTTGCCGGAGCCCTCCCAGATCGACGCCAGCGGTGCCTCGCGATACAGGCGCGGCATCCCTGACTCCTCCACGTAGCCGGCGCCGCCGAGGCACTCCATTGACTCGAACGCATGGTTGGGGGCACGCTTGCATGTCCAGAACTTGCCTACAGCGGTAGCAAGACGCTTGAACAGCTGTGCATCGCTTTGATCCTCGCCGGCGTCAGCGTCGGCGTGCGCCTCGTCGTAGGCGCGGGCTAGGCGCATCGCAAGCGCGGTTGTCGCCTCGGACTCCACACACAGGTCCGCCAGCACGTTGCGCATCAGCGGCTGGTCGATGAGCGTCTTGCCGAACGCGCTGCGGTGGGCTGTGTGGTGCAGCGCGCTGACCACACCCGCGCGCATGCCGGCAGCAGAGCCGATCACGCAGTCAAGGCGTGTGTGGCCGACCATCTCGATGATCGTCGGCACGCCGCGCCCGGGCTCGCCGACCATGCGTGCCCACGCGCCGTGGAACTCGACCTCTGAGGAGGCATTTGAGTGGTTGCCGAGCTTGTCCTTCAAGCGCTGGATGTGAAACTGGTTGCGCGTGCCGTCGGGCAAGATGCGTGGCATCAAAAAGCACGACAGGCCGTCGTCGGTCTGCGCGAGCACGAGGAAGAAGTCGGACATGGGTGCAGAGCAGAACCACTTGTGCCCGACGAGCGTGTACTCGGCGCCCGCTCCTCCGCCGTTGACCGGCGTGGCGAGCGTGGTGTTGGCGCGGACATCTGAGCCACCCTGCTTCTCGGTCATGGCCATGCCAGAGATCGCACAGCCCTTCTCGCTCGCGGGGATCAGCCGCGGGTCATACGTGGTGGCGGTCACCAGTGGCTCCCACTCGGCTGCCAGCTCAGGCTGCGCGCGCAGCGCGGGCACGACCGCGAAGGTCATGGTGATGGGGCACGCGAAGCCTGCCTCCGCCTGCATGGCGGTCATGTACAGGGCCGCGCGTGCCGTGTGCGCGGAGGGCTCATCGCTCGTCCACGGCAGCGAGTGCAGCTCGTTCTCCACGCCCATCTTGATTAGCTGGTGCCACGCGGGATGGAACTCGACCTCGTCGATGCGGTGCCCGTAGCGGTCGAACAGGTGCAGGACGGGCTTGTTCTCGTTGGCCAGTCGGCCCCATTCTTGATCGTTCACCTCACCGACGAAGCGCCCCAGCTTGGAGGCTCTTTCGCTGACCCAGCTTGCGCCCTCGCGCTGCACGGCCTCCACGAGCGGGAGGTTGCTGGAGAAGACGTCAATACCCTCCAGCGGCGGTACTTGGTTGAACACCGTGTGTGTTTGCCACGGTGCGCCCTCACCCACTGATGCCGACATAGTGCTAGCCATCACATGACAGTCAAGCAGAGAGTAGGCTGCGGCGCGATGTTGAAGGCAATCACTCCCCGCTGGGCAGCGTTTGCGGCGAGCGCGCTGTTCCTGTTGTTGAGCGTGTTCGGCGCGGCGGGCAGCGCGGGCGCGGAAGTGGTGGCGGACCTCAACCCCGAACCGCCGAAGCTCGCCTACGTCACCGAGACGGCTAGCGGGACGTCGAAGGTGTGGCTAGCTGCGGCCAACGGCAGCGACCCGAAGCTGCTCGGCTTGGGCCAGCAGCCGCTGCTGGCGCCGAGCGGCGAGTCGGTTGCGGTGTCGCTGTTCGGCACGGTCGTCGGCAACCAGGAACAGGGTCCGTCGCTCGGCATCTACCCCTCCTCGGGCGCTCCAATTGCCGACTACCTCAGCCTCGAAACTGCAGTGGCCGCGCCGGTTGCCTGGTCGCCGGACTCTCGTTACCTGGCGGTTGAGCTGCAGTCCAACGGCACCAACGACATTGCCGATGACTCTGGCCTGGACGTGATCGACACGCAGACTGGCGTGGTTACGACAATTGCGCACGGTGAGATCTACGGCGCGAGCTTCGCCCCCGACGGCAGCGACAGGCTGGTATTCGGGCTGTCGCACTCGGAATCGTTCACAGGCAGCGTGAACCTGTACACGAGCGAAGCCGACGGCGCCGGCCTGCGGCGCATCACCAGCGACGGACATAGCCTGTTCCCCATCTGGGGGCCCAAGTACATCGCGTATGACCGCGAGCGCAACCGTCATCTCTCGCCCGAATACCAGATTTGGCTGGCGACGCCAGCAGGTGTGCGCGTGCGCAAGCTCACGCACATCGCCGTTGGCTCGCTCGTGCAAGGTCTCGTTCCGCTCGCGTTCTCAGCCAGCGGCAGCAGGCTGGTGGCGGAGTTCGACGGCGAGGACACCAGCATCGCGTATGCCGTGAGCGTGGCCTCGGGGCGTGCGCGCAGCGTGACAGTCCACGGCCAGACGGCCCAAGCCGCGGGCATCTCGAGCGATGGCAGCACGCTGTTGCTCGACGCGGGGTCTTTCGAGCAGCCGCCCTCGCACGGGCAGATCGTTACGGTGCCGTTCGCGGGCGGGCACGCCAAAGTGCTCGTGGCGCACGGCGCGGAGGGCAGCTGGAACGACTGACGGGGCGCCCGGCGGGACCTGCAGGGATCGATGCCCACCCACCCGCGATAGCATCGGCCGCCCCATCCCCTCGGAGGATCGGCAGTCCCGTTGCCCCAACGCGGGCTCGGCCCCTCCGGCCTAGACATAACAAGGATCCCGCCCATGGCCAAGATCAAGGTGAAGAACCCCGTCGTTGAGCTCGACGGCGATGAGATGACACGGATCATCTGGTCGTTTATCAAGGAGCAACTGATCGTCCCGTACCTGGATGTAGAGCTTGAGTACTACGACCTCGGCATCGAGCACCGTGACGCCACTGCCGATCGCGTGACAGTGGAAGCGGCGGAGGCGATCAAACGCCACGGCGTCGGCGTGAAGTGCGCGACGATCACTCCAGATGAGGCGCGTGTGGAGGAGTTCGGCCTCAAAGAGATGTATCGCTCGCCCAACGGCACCATCCGCAACATCCTCGGCGGCGTCATCTTCCGCGAGCCGATAGTGATTGCAAATGTGCCGCGGCTGGTGCCCGGCTGGACGAAGCCGATTGTGATCGGCCGTCACGCCTTCGGCGATCAGTACCGAGCCACTGACATGGTTGTCCCCGGTGAGGGCAAGGTGACGCTCACGTTCACGCCCGCTGACGGCAGTGAGCCGATGGAGCTCGAGGTCTACGACTTCCCGAGCGCGGGCGTGGCGATGGCGATGTACAACCTCGATAACTCGATCCGCGATTTTGCACGCGCATCTCTCCGATATGGCCTGGAGCGCACCTATCCCGTGTACATGTCGACCAAGAACACCATCCTCAAACGCTACGACGGCCGCTTCAAAGACATCTTCGAAGAGGTCTATGAGGCGGAGTTCAAGAGCGACTTTGAGGCTGCTGGCATCTACTACGAACACCGACTGATCGACGACATGGTTGCCTCGGCGCTGAAGTGGGAAGGCGGCTATGTGTGGGCGTGCAAGAACTACGACGGTGACGTGCAATCCGACACTGTCGCCCAGGGTTTCGGTTCGCTAGGGCTGATGACGAGCGTGCTAATGACCGCCGACGGCAAAACCGTGGAGGCAGAGGCCGCGCATGGCACAGTGACGCGCCACTATCGTGCCCACCAGCAGGGCAAGCCTACGTCCACCAACCCGATTGCGTCGATCTTCGCTTGGACGCGCGGGCTGTCAGCGCGGGGTCGCATGGACGACACGCCTGAGGTCACGGACTTTGCTGAGACACTCGAGCGTGTATGTATCGAGACCGTGGAAAGCGGCAGCATGACAAAGGATCTCGCTGTGATCGTCGGGCCCGAGCAGCCGTGGCAGACCACGCAGGAGTTCCTAGCTTCGATCGATGAGAACCTTCAAAAGGAGATGAACTTGTGAGCAAACCAGTACGAGTAACAGTCACCGGCGCAGCCGGGCAGATCGGCTACAGCATCGTGTTTCGGATCGCCAGTGGGCAGCTGCTCGGTCCCGACCAGCCTGTCGATTTGCGCCTGCTGGAGATTCCCCAGGCGATGGGCGCGCTGGAGGGTGTGGCGATGGAGCTCGTCGACTGTGCGTTCCCGCTGCTGACGGGCCTCGACCTGCACGACCAGCCGGCTGATGCATTTGATGGCACTAACATTGCGCTGCTGGTGGGCTCGCGCCCGCGCACGAAGGGCATGGAGCGCGCGGAGCTGCTCTCGGAGAACGGCAAGATCTTCACCGTGCAGGGCAAGGCTCTAAACGACGGTGCTGCCGATGACGTAAAGATCCTTGTCGTGGGTAACCCCGCGAACACCAACTGTCTGATCGCGATGAACAACGCCCCGGATGTTCCTCGCGAGCGCTTCACGGCGATGCTGCGCCTGGACCACAACCGTGCGATCGCGCAGCTGGCCAACAAGCTGGAGGTGCCGGTCACTGACGTGACGCAGATGGGTGTGTGGGGCAACCACTCGCCGACGATGTATCCCGACCTGTTCCATGCACACGTTGCTGGCAAGATCGCCGCTGGCGTCGTCGATGATCAGGAATGGATCGAGAACGATTTCCTGCCCAACGTCGGCAAACGCGGCGCTGCCATCATCGAGGCGCGCGGTGCGTCCTCCGCGGCGAGCGCGGCCAGCGCGGCGATCGACCACGTCCACGACTGGGTCGCTGGCACGAACGGCGAGTGGGTATCCATGGGTATCCCGTCCGACGGCTCCTACGGTGTGCCGGAGGGGTTGATCAGCGGTTTCCCGTGCACGTGTGAGAACGGCGAGTACAAAATCGTGCAGGGTCTCGAGATCGACGACTTCTCTCGTTCGAAGATCGACGCGTCGGTGGCCGAGCTCGAGAGCGAGCGCGACACTGTTGCGGGGCAGGGACTGATTTAGGCCGACGCTGAGGCGGCGGGATCAGGCTGTGGTCCCGCCGTCCACTACAAGCTGTCGCTGAGGGATGTATCTGTCAGCGGTGCTGCAAGGAACACGCCGGCGCTGTTGACGAAGAATGTCGATCTGTCCGTGTGCGTCCAGCGCACACGAGACGACGCAACCTTGCCCTGCAAGCGCCCGGTCCCCATCTGGCGACTATAACCGGGCCGGCCAGGGCGGCGCTTCTTACAAAAGATTAGGGGGCGCGGTCAAAAACCGCGCCCCCTTTTTCAACTAACCGACAATCCCGCGAAATACGAAGGAAGGGCGACGGATCGTCGTTCCTGACAGGGATTAGATCCCGCCCACCCCGCGTGGCGTGCTTTGCACGCGAGCCGGCACCGACGGCGAAGCCGTTGGTGAGGACGCCGCCAGAGGCTCCGAGACTAGCCCTTCGGGTACCAGCCGCGGCCTTTCTTCTCTACCTTGTTTTCCTGCTCGAGGCCGGGCAGCACGCGGTACAGGTAGTTCTGCTTGATACCCATCTTGGCTGCAAGCTCGGGGATGGTGATGCCGGGCTGTCCTTGCACAAACGAGCGCGCCTCGGCGGCACGTGTGCCACTGCCTTTGCGCCTGCCTGCACGCCCTTTTTTGGGACGACCTGGGGGACGGCCAGGTTTACCGGCAGCTTTGGGCTCAGCCACTGTGGCGACAGCTGTGGCGGCTTTTTTGGCTTTGCCGGAGCCACGCGGTCGGCCCGGGCCACGACGGCGCGGGACGGCAACGGTGGCGGTTGCGGCACTCGCGGGTGCCGGTGCTGCTCCGCCCACGCCGGCCAGCGCTGACGCGGCGGCCTCCAGGCGGCTGTACTCATCCACCAAGGGCTTCAGCTCTTTCAGTCGAGCTGCGATCTCCTGGCGCTTCTCGTCAAGGAAGTCGGTCACGATTTGTTCCTCTTCACTAGTGTCGATGCGGTTTGAACTCACATCACGGGTCGCTTCACCTTACACTAGTCTTGTTTATCAACCCGCTCTAGGTGTACGCGGAGTCGTTCAAGAGTGCGTTTGGCCTCTCGCTCTGGCATACCGCCAACGAGGGCGCGGCTGACGATTGCGCCTACAGGTCCAAGTGGTGGTCGGAAGTCGTTGCGGTAGTCAAAACGTGTGCCGCCGTTGTCAGCCTTGAGAATGTATTCGCTGTGCGCATGCGAACGGGCGGGACCACGCCCCTGCCATATAGCGAGCTCTCCCGGACGGCAGTCGACGAGTTCCCAGTGAACCTCGAGACTCACCCCGCGCATGTGGATCTGCTGATCCATTGTGTAGCCGACGCGTGGTGGCCCGTCGTCTGCGTGCACGAGCTTGCGGTGAATCGTGACCCACTCGCCGAGGTAGGCAGGGTCCATGACCATCTTCCACACATCAGATGGTGGGACGTCTATGTGTATCGAGGCTTCGACGAGGCTCATCGGGTGTGTCGTCCTTGCAGCGGATGACGGCAGAACGGTAGCTGTTGGGCGATCAGCGTGCGGCCAGTCGCTCGAATGACTCCCACTCGGACAGGGCGTGTTCGACCGCTGCATCGAATGTGTGTAGCCGCACGCCGAGCAACTCTGCTGCATGGTCGTCGGCTGGTAGTAGGTCGCCGTTTAGTCCCTCCATCAGCGGCACCACCAGCGCGGGGTCCTCGCTTGCGATCGCAGCTGCCACTCGTGCTGTGATGGCTGTCAGATTCACTCCCAGCCTGACTGTTGGCCGGTTGACGAGCATCACCGCGGCGATTCGTGTGAGCATCTCGCCGTAGCTGAGGACGTCGGGGCCGCCGATGTCCAGGTAACGACCTGACAGCGGCGTAGTGGCGCATGCGAGGAGCATCGCGATTACGTCTCGCTCGTCGATTGGTTGCGTGCGGAATGTGTGCCACGCGGGCAGCGTCAGAACTGGTATGCGCTCGAGCAGATGAACGAGCAAGCGGAATGAGCGCGAGCGCGCGCCGATGACGATTGATGCTCGCAGAGCTAGCGAATCGGCAACGGCCCCGAGCAGGATGCGCTCGACGTGCTCGCGACTGGCAAGGTGGCGCGATGCCTTGATGTCACCGTGGGTGTGGTCATTTGGATCGAGTGCGATGGGTGGGGCGCTGTGTGTCTGCGAGCGTGGTAGGAGGCCGCCGAGGTACACGATCCGGCGAACGCCCGCGCGTGTCGCAGCAGCAGCGAAGTTCTCGGCGGCGAGCAGCTCGCGCTCGACGAACTGTGAGTGGCCGGCTGGCGAGCGCTCCATCGAGTGGATCAGGTAATACGCGAGCTCCACGCCGTCCAGTGCTGCTGTCAGTCCGTGGCTGCTGAGCACGTCGCCGCGCACCACCTCGACGTCGCGATTGGAGTGTGCGCGCGTTCGGTCCGCGTCGCGGCTGCGAGCGAGCGCGATGCGGACACGCTCGGGGTCGCGACCGAACGCACGAACGATGTGCCCGTCGGCGCTGAGGGCGGGGATGAGCAGCGAGCCGATGAAGCCGCTTGCGCCTGTGACGAGGATGCGCATGCGTAGATGATGACGCTGGCTGGACCTCTGCCCGGAAAATGCGCCAAGATCGACGCGGTTGTCACAAGAACGTGACTGGTTGCAGGCTAATTCCGGATAGATGACGATTTGTCTGCGTTTTGCGGGGTGCGGGTTGGCCATCCCTTGAGCGGCCGGCCCAATGGTGCTTTGATCGCAACGGTTCCGTTCAACTCGACTCGCAACGCGGGGGTAGGTCTTGGTGCAGGCTGGACAGGGTAGGCGCGCGCCCAAACGCGCGCCCAAGGTGAGCTGTGATGAGTGCTATTTCCGCGTCAACATGCTGTGCGCGCTTGAGCTGTCAGAGCCTTGCGCGACGTTCCGCCCGAACGACGCGCAGCTGAAACCGCCGCAGCAGTTGCGCTTTGTGTTCCGCCAGGAGCGCCGCACCCGCGCGGCATGGGCGTTCCCGTCCGCTCAAGAGCAGGCGGCGCTACATGCTTAGAGCGCTGGCTGGCAACTCTTGTTGGTTGCAGTAGCCGATAGCTGGCACCCGTCAACGTTGTATAGGGCGATAGCTGGGACGCCCAGACGGGTATATTGATCGTGGACCTACAAGCTTTCGGCAGAGGCGGTGGCAACAATGGCAGCTAAGGACAGATTCGGTAAGGCCGGAGATGCCGCGCGATCGGCGCAGCAGAGCCGGTATATCCAGCGGCTGATCGAAGATCAGGAGCTGCGCACCAACCTACTCTCCGCGTACGGCGCTGCGCGTGGTGCATATGGGCGCTTGAGCAACGGCAAGCCGGCTGCTCAGGTGCTGTTGCACGACCGCAAGCTGCAAAAGGAATTGAAGGACGCTGCGGATGCGCTGCGTGACGCAACGAGCTCGCTGCGCGAGCCGCCCCAGGCTGTGCGTCGGCGCCGCGGCATTGGCCGTTCGCTGGTGCTGGTTGCGGTTGGCGGTGTGCTGGCGGTGGCCCTGAGTGAGGGTCTGCGCACGAAGGTGCTCGATCTTCTGTTCGGGGCGGAGGAGGAGTTCGACTACAGCTCCACGACCGCGCCGCAGACGCCGGCGCCGGCCCCTGTAGGCAGCTAGCTCGACAAGCCTTACAAGAGCCATGAGTGCGACGGACGCCGCTGTTGCGGATGAGCAGAACATTTCCGGACGGCGGCGTTCGCAGAGGCGCTCCACCGAGAGCGGCTCCCGCTCGCTTTCGGGCGAGAAGGCACAGCGAATTATCGATGCGATGCGCCGCAGCGTGGCTCAGCGTGGCACGGCCGGCTCGACGTTCGATCACGTCTCGCGTGAGGCGGGCGTGTCGAGGGGGCTGTTGCACTACTACTTCGGCACGAAGGAGCAGCTGCTAGCGGAGGCCGTCAGGCGCGACTGCGGGCTGCGCTTGGAGCGCTTGCAGATGCAGCTTGCGACCGCTAACACGGCTGATGACTTCATCGACCTGATGGTGCAGACGCTGCGGGAGACGATCAGCGAAGACCCCGATTTCGTGACGCTGATGTTCGAGATGTTCTCGCTGTCGCGGCGCAACGCGGAAATCGCGGTTGAGTATGCGGGGTTGATGCGCAACACCCGCGAGCAGGTTGCGGAGATGCTCGCTGCTGCACAGCGTGAAGGCGTATTGCGATTGCACGCCGCGCCTGATGCCGTTGCCGAGGTGCTGTTCTCGATCGGCGACGGCTTTGCGCTGCGCATGCTTACGGAGCCACACAGGGACTACAGCGCGACGATCCACGCTGGGATCATGTGTGTGCGCACGTTGCTCACAGATTGACGCATCTATAATCGGCTGTTCATGCCGATCTACGAGTATCGCCGTCCCGACGGCACCACGTTCGAACTGCAGCAGTCCTTCAGTGATGATCCGCTCACGGTTGACCCCGATACGGGTGTGCCGGTCGAGCGGGTGTTGCATGCGCCTGCCGTTCATTTCAAGGGCAAAGGCTTCTACAACACCGACTATGGCACCCGTAGCCGCCAGCGCGAGAACGCGGCGGCTGCCGCGGAGAAGTCTTCTAAAGACAAGGCCTCCAGCGACAAGTCCTCCAGCGGCGGTGAGAAGGCGTCCTCGAGCGATTCGGGCTCGTCCTCGTCCTCATCATCCTCATCGGGCAACAGCGGTGCGAAGAGCACTGGCAAGTCGGGCAACTCAAAGCCTGTAGCCGCTAAGGGCTGAGCGTTAGAGCTGCTGAAAGCGGCTAGGTAAGGATGTTCGCGATGGGGCTGGCGGCTGGTATGTCGGCCGGCTGCTCGGGTGGCTGCTCGCTGCGCACCGCCACGCGCTGGCCACGCCGGCGCGGGCGCCACACGCGCATGTACTGGGCGGCTACATAGGAGCCGAGCACGAGGGCCAGTGCAATCAACTGGCCGGCGAACGTCTCCCAGTTGGGGAATAGCGAGAACCACGTGCCCATCCAGCCCGGGATGTAAAGACCGTGGACGGGGGTTGTGCCGATCCAGCCGGCGAGCTGCATCTCGTTGACCTCCTCGCCGACGGACACGATCAGCACGGACAACAGCATCACGCCGGTGATGATCAACAGGCGCTTGTATGGCAGGCGCTGGTGCAGGCCGAACGTGAGCACGCCTGCTGCGGCGGTGAACAGCAGGCCGATGACCACGCCCTCGAGCACGACGCTCGAGCCGTACAGCTCGCGCAGGTTCTGCAGGAAGATGACCACCTCAAAGCACTCGCGGTACACGGATGTGAACCCGAGCAGTGCCAGCCCCATGAGCATGCGGCGCTTGGCGATTTCGCCCCCACCCGTCCCAGCGCTCAGCAGGCTGCGGCGGCGTTTGTGGTGGTTGGAGATCCAGCCGGTCCAGTAGACCTTGTGGAAGAACCAGTTCATGACGATTAGCAGCACGATCAGCGACGGCAGCCCGGTGGCTGCCTGCACGTCGAACTCGCCGCCGTGGAACTGGCCTATGAACCACACCACGGCGAACCACGTGGCTACTCCCGCAAGCATGGCGCTTGCGCCGCCGGCTACAACGGGGCGGCGATATACGCGGTTGCCGCCGAGGAAGCTGGCGGTGACTGCTGCAAGGACGAGGATCGTCTCGAGGCCCTCGCGTAGTACGAGGATGGCGCTGTTGATGACAACCGTCGTGTGGCTCAGGCGGTGGCCCGGCGGCAGCGCAGTCGGGTCAGTCGTGCCGCCACGAGCGTGCCAGCTGAGCACCACCGCTGTGACCGCAACTGCAAGCACGATAGCCGTCCACACGTAGAAGCTCACGCGCTCGTTCAGTCGTTTGGTTACGACCTGTTTAGGACGAGCTGTTGGCCCGCCAGGGGGCTCCACGGTTGCTTGGCTTTGAGTCATCAGGGTAAATCCGACCTGGGCACTCGGCTATGCGCGAGGAAGGCTAACACAGTTTAGGGTGCCCTAACGCGCGTCAACCGGCCATGAATTTGGCCACGTCTGCCCTGCGGGCTTCTTCTGAGATCGTGAGGCCTTCTTCGCCGCTGGGCAACGTGGCCTGCCCGGTGGGCTCCAGGACGTGCGTGGGGGGTGTGCCGGTGATGGACAGCGAGGCGAACATGGCGAGCAGTTCCACGCCACTCATGTCGGAGATGATCGCGGGCGGCGCGTTCCATGCGATCAACGGCAGCCTGAAGAAGCTCGACAGCGACTCGAGCTGGCTCTTCATGTCGGTGAACAGCGCCTGCTGGTGTTCCTCGCGCTGGATGTCGGTCTCGTTGGGTGCGCACAGGTTCTCGCGCGTGCGCGCCAATGCGAGCGCTTCCGTACCGTCGAGGTGGTGCGTGCCGGACTTCAGGCGCAGCGTGAAGCCGCCCTGGGCGAAGCCGCCGTCGAGCTTGGAGATGATGCAGCCGCCGGTGTAGGTGACGCCGCCCATGGCGTCGATCAACTGGGGGAAGTTTTCGAAGTTGACTTCGACAACGTGGTTGATTGGGATGCCAAGCCAGTGCTTGATCACGGATACCGACTCCGCCGGTCCGCCGTACTCGTGCGCGGCGTTGATCTTCTCCAAGCCGTGGCCGGGAATTTCGATGACGGTGTCGCGTGGGATCGATAGGCGCGCGGCGTGCCCGCCGCCAGTGCGGATCAGCATGATCGTGTCCGAGCGTCCGTAGCCGGTGGTTTCTGCGCCCGGTTCCTTGCTGTTCTTCTGGCGTCGATCGGAGCCCAGCACGAGGATGTTGTTGGCCGAGGTCAGCGGGTTGCCGGCGGGGTCGAGCACGGCTGACATGTTTGTGGGCAGGGGCGTGCGCTCGAAGTGGGAGCTGATCAGGAACAGCACCAGCGACAGCAACAGCCAGGCGACCACCAGCCCTGCTAGCGATAGGGCGATGCGCTTCGGCCGCGCCCAACGGCGCCAGCCCGATGGCGCAGCCATGCCTCGACCACCCAGGCCGCCCCGGCCGTTGCTGCTGCGCCCGCCGCGGCGAGGACTCTGGCGGTCGCCGGCGCCCGTACCGGTGAGGCGCTCGGCCTGCACTTTGCTTTCGTACTTGTGGTGCGGCAGCCGGGGCCGTGCGCGGTAGCGGGTGTACCGTGGGGGCTCGTTAGGATCGTTGGCCATCTGTAGGACCCTATATTTGCGAGATGACTCCCACGGAGGCGCCGGTCGGGCGGCTGGTCGTGTGCCCAACCCCGATCGGCAACCTCGAGGACGTGACGCTGCGTGTGCTCACCACGCTGCGCGAGGCGGACGTGGTGGCGTGCGAGGACACCCGCCACACGAAGCGGCTTTTGGACCGCCGTGGCATAGCCACGCGGACGGTGAGCCTCCACGAGCACAACGAACGCGCACGCGCAGTCGAGCTCGTGGCGTGCATGCGCGACGGCGCGGTGGTGGCGCTGGTGTCAGATGCGGGCACGCCGCTGATCTCCGATCCGGGCTTTGCGCTTGTGCATGAGTGCCTGGCGGCGGATGTGCCGGTGGAGGTGCTGCCAGGCCCGAGCGCGGTTGTAACGGCGCTGGTTGCCTCGGGGCTGCCCGCGGAGCACTGGCGCTTTGTGGGCTTCCTGCCCCGAGCCCGTGGGGAGCTCACAGCGCTGCTGGACGGCGCCACCGAGACGCTAGTCGCGTTTGAGTCCCCCAAGCGCCTGGCGGCCACGCTTGAGCTGCTCGCCGCCAGCGATCCCCAGCGCGAGGTAGCGGTGTGCAGGGAGCTAACCAAGCTCCACGAGGAAGTCCGCCGTGGTCCTGCCGCGGAG
This sequence comes from Solirubrobacteraceae bacterium, assembly GCA_050015915.1. Lineage (GTDB taxonomy): Bacteria > Actinomycetota > Thermoleophilia > Solirubrobacterales > Solirubrobacteraceae > Palsa-744. The sequence continues at coordinate 731 of JBEKAM010000080.1, read as the reverse complement.
TTGGCGGAGTACTACGGCCAGAACCCCGCCCGTGGAGAGGTGGTGTTGGTCGTGGGCGCAGCACCGCCCGAGAGTGCGTCGCTGAACGATGCCCTGGCGGCGCTGCGCGATCTGATCGATGCTGGGGCCAAGGCGCGCCCGGCCGCTGCGGCAGTGGCAAAGCTGACGGGGCTGCGCGCGAACGAGCTGTACCGAGAGCTGACAGCATCGACTCGCTCCCGGTAGCGTGGGAGTAGTTATGTCCTTCTACGTAACCACTCCCATCTACTACGTCAACGCTGCCCCTCACCTGGGGCACGCGTACACCACCATCGCCGCCGATGTGATGGCTCGCCATCATCGCCAGCGCGGCGACGATGTGTTCTTCCTGACCGGAACCGACGAGCACGGTGAGCCCGTGGCCGACGCCGCGCACGCGCTCGGCATCGACCCTCAGGAGCTGGCTGACCGCAACGCTGAGCGCTTCAAAGCCCTCGCGCCCAAGCTGACCGCGACGAACGACTTCTTTATCCGTACAACCGATCACCAGCACGAAGCGGTCGTGCAAGAAGTGCTCTCGCGGGTGCGCGACAACGGCTACGTATACAAGGGCACATACGAAGGCTGGTACTGCCCCCGGTGCGCAGACTTCAAGGCGGAGAACGAAATCGATGAGGACCGGCGCTGTCCTATCCACCACATCGAGCTCACGCGCGAGCAGGAGGACAACTACTTCTTCAAGCTTTCCGCCT
>JBEKAM010000079.1:0-28115 GCA_050015915.1 Solirubrobacteraceae bacterium | reverse complement strand
CGCCAGCAAGGTCCGGTAGCTCGCGCGCGAGGTGCAGGTAGCTGCCATCGGGCGCCAGATCCAGGCGCACCGCGTCGAGCGTGCCTTGCAGCTGGTGGACCTGGGAGGCGAGGATGATTGGCCCATCTGCACGAGGGTCGCTGGAGAGGACAGCGGCGGCACAGCCGTCGCCGAAGATCGCAGAACCGACGGTCTTTGCTTTGGAGTCATCGGGTGTGGCGGGCATCAGCGTGCCGCTCATGCTCTCTGCCGCGACGATTAGCGCAAGCTTCTCGGACTGCTCGTGCATCGTCTGTCCCGCCAGTTTCATCAGTGGCACGCCGCTCGCACAGCCAACGCCGCTGATGTGGTACTTGTCGGTCGTGGGGGCCATCTCGTAGTGGTCGAGCAAACGATGCGCGAGCGTGGGGCAGCCGACTGAGTAAAGGCTCGAGCTGATCACGGTGCCGATCCGCTGTGGGTCGAGCTCGAGTGCATCGACCGCTTGGATAGAGTGCGCCATCAGCTGCTGCTCGATCTGCGTCGCGCGACCCTGCAGGGTCCGTGCCAGGAAATCCGGACTCAGGTCCAGGTGGCGGCGCTTGACCCCACAGCGTTCGAATATGCCTTCAGCGAACTCATTTCCCTTCAAGCCCAGGCGATCCAGCACCTGCTCCTGTGAGAACACCTCCTGTGAGTCGGACACCGCGATCCCTGCGATCCGAGGTCCTGAGCGTCGCCCGGGTTGGCGCGGGGTGACGATCGGGCTGGTGAGAACCGATGGTCCGCCGTTGCCGTATGTCCGGTACGAGACGCTCTGCACAGTCGATGCTCCTTGTTTGGCGGTGGCGCCCGGGCGGGGCCATCAGGCTGAGGCTTCGACGATATGTGCACCGAGCGTCGCTACCCGGTGCATCAACGCCGTTCTTACTGACTTCTTCGCGTGCTCGCAGGTTGATTTGCTGCGATGAAAACGATCATCCGAAGGGATAAGTCTAGATGAAAGCGACGACGACTACCGGTATCAAGCTGATTGGGGCTGGACTTCCGCGTACCGCCACACTTACGCAAAAGCAAGCCTTCGAGCAGCTTGGGATGGGTCCGTGTTACCACTGGGTCAATGTGCTGGCCGATCTGGACCATGTCGAGCTGTGGAACCAGGCCATGGACGGAAAGGCTCCGTGGGAGCAGATCTTCGGTGATTCTCAGTCCAGCGCAGACTGGCCGGGTGGCTACTTCTATCGCGAGCTGCTGGAAGCCTACCCGGACGCGAAGGTGCTTCTCAGCGTGCGCGATCCGCAGTCGTGGGAGCCGAGCTTCCGCGAAACGATCGTGGAGATGTCCTTCGGCAAATCGCTGATGCCGCTGCTCGCACACGCACGCGCGGCGGTGGACCCCAAGTTCGATGCCTATCTAGAGCTGGTCGATCGCATGTTCTGGGGGCCTGAGGGCACGTTCTCGCAGGGACACGAGCCAGAGCAGCTGATGGAGCAGATGGTGGCCCACCACGATCGCGTTAAGCGCGACGTCCCCGCCGACCGCCTGCTGGTGTGGGAAGCGCGCGAAGGCTGGGAGCCGCTGTGCGATTTCCTAGAAGTGCCCGTTCCAGCTGAGCCGTTCCCGCACGCCAACGACCGCGAGACATTCCTGGGGCGCGTGATCGACGGGGCACTGACCACGCTTCACGACTGGCGCGAGCGCAACCCGGCGGCGGCCTCGTAGGGCGCGAGCGCAACTCCGCCGCAAAGGCGCGAAGCGCCCTACGGGGCGAGCGCCTGCGCGAATGACAGGGTCTGTTCGGCGACGCGTGCGCGGCCACTCGCGTCGTCCATGCGGGTGTCGGTCTGCAGCGTGGTCAGTCGCGCCACGTCTTCATCAGCGACGATGCCGTCGAGTAGCTCGCCGTAGAAGTCGGCCACGCCGTTGGCGTTGCACTCCAGTGCGCCAAAGGCCATGAACGACTCCGTCGGGCCCTTCAGCACCTCGCCGCCCACGATCGGGCTGACCGCCACGATTGGCGCGGAGGCGGAGTGCAGCGCCTCGTGGATACCGGGCACGGCGAGGATCGGTGCGATCGACGCGAGCGGGTTGGACGGGCCGATCACGATCGTGCTGGCACCTGCGATCGCGTCGAGCACATCTTGGCTCGCGCGGGCCTGCTCGGCACCGCGGTACTCGAGACCCTCGATCAGCCCAGCGGCCCGCTCGCGGATCATGAACTCCTGGAAGGCGCACCACCCGGCGGAGCCCGTACGGACCCATGTGCGCACGGGGTCGTCGCTCACCGGCAGCACGCGTGTGCGCACGCCGATGGCCTCGTTCAGACGCGCGAGCGCGGCGGTGGGGGACAGCCCCTCAGCGAGCATCCGCGCGCGCTCCAAGCACCACGCGAGGTCGCGGTCGCCGAGGTTGAACCAAACCTCCACGCCGAGCTCACGCAGCGCGTCCATCACCTCGAAGGAGTCGTCGCGCAGACCCCAGCCGCGATCGTCGATCGTGCCGGCCAGCCAGAAGGAGACCAGGTCGGGGTCGGGGGATACATGTGCGCCGTAGATCTCGATGTCATCGCCCGTGTTGGCGATCACGCTGAGCCGCTCCGGCCCGGCGACATCGGCGATCCCCCGAGCGAGCTTGGCACCGCCGGTGCCGCCGGAGAGGATGACGATGTCGCGGGCGCTCACTGCCACAGCTGCTCTGGCAGGTCCGTGAGGCGGATGCCCGCGTGGGTCTTGTAGCGGGCGTTCACGGCGATCAACAGCGCGGTCAGGGACTCGGTGGTGCGCGCCATCTCGAGTTTGCCGCAATCGACGCAGCGCAGTCCGTCGATCCGCTCGATCAGCTCGGCAGCCACGCGCTTGTCCGCACGCGAGTCGCCGCATACGAGCACGTCCTGCGCGAGCGGGTGCTCCAGCTCGGTTAGCGATGCCGCGCTGACGGTGTGAAGCGCGGAGACCACGCGCACACCGTCGGGCACCATCTCGAGCGCCTGCTGTGCGGCGGAGCCTTGCCACACGCCGAGCATGCGCGTGGCCTTGCCGCTGACGGCGGCCGCAAGCGGCACGGTGGCATCGATCAGCAGCTGTCCGGGGGTGAGTGCCCCCTTCAGGTTCGTCAGCGTCTCGGATTGGTTGCGGAAAGGCACGCTCAGGATCACGATGCCCTCGGTGCCAGCCGCGCGTACCGCGTCTGCGTTGTCGTGCGCAGAGAAAGACCCGTCGGGCAGGATCGCGAGTGCGCGCTCGGCCGTCTCGGCGGCGCGGTCCGCGTCACGGGATCCGATCGCGATCGGCACGCCCGTGAGCGCGAGGCGCAATGCGAGGCCGAAACCGAGCGCCCCTGAGGCACCGATGACGGCGACCGGATCGGAGCTGGACGGTGCCACGGCGGCCGAGTATAGGCTGAGTGCGATGTTGCCCCTGCGACCCTTGACGCCATGACCGAGCTTCCCCGGGCAGTGAGCATCAGGGAGGTTGGTCCGCGCGACGGCTTCCAGAACGAGCCGGAGGTGATTCCCACCGAGCAGAAGATCGAGCTGGTCGACGCGCTCGCTCGCACCGGCCTGCGGCGTCTGGAGGTGACGAGCTTCGTGCGCGTCGACGTCATCCCCCAGCTCGCCGACGCTGCCGAGGTCCTCGCCCGGATCGACGTGCCGCGGGAGGTGAGCGTGTCGGTGCTGATCCCCAACGAGCGCGGGCTCGATATGGCGCTCGAGCTGCGTGAGCGCGTCCGCGACGGGGATGGCGATGCGCGGCCGGCATTCGACGAGATCAACGTGTTCATGTCCGCGTCGGAGACCCACAACCGCAAGAACGTCAACCGCTCGATCGCCGAGTCGCTCGCCGGTCTCCAGGCCGTTCTCGGGCGTGCGCGTGCGGCGGGGCTGCGCTGCGAGGGTGTGATCTCGACATCGTTCGGCTGCCCATACGAGGGCCACGTGCCGGTCGAGTGGGTGCTGGAGATCGCGGCAGCGCTACGCGACGCGGGCGCGCAGGAGATCGGCTTCGGCGACACCACCGGCATGGCCAACCCCGTTCAGGTGCGTGAGTTCTTCCTCGCCGCCCGCCAGCAGCTGGGGGCTGACGCGGAGCTGACCGCCCACTTCCACAACACGCGCGGGCAGGGCCTCGCCAATGTGCTGGCAGCGCTGGAGGCGGGCGTCACGAGCTTCGAGTCGAGCTTCGGCGAGCTGGGCGGCTGCCCGGTGCCAGCGGGGGCCACCGGCAACATCGCCTCCGAGGATCTCGTCTCGATGCTCCACGAGATGGGGATCCAGACCGGCATCGACCTGGATGCGCTGCTCGCGTGCGCAAGGCGCGTGCGCGAGATCCTGGGCCGCCCATTGGGCAGCCACACGCTTGTGGCGGGGCCGGTCGACTGGCATCGTTGAGCCGGCCGATGACGCAACCGCCGCTGATCGGCCCAGCTATGTAGGCTCAGCTGGTGGGTCTGTGCCGTCGGCGAGCGTGCGCTGCGTCCACGCCACGTCGTGCCATCTGCCGTGCTTGAAGCCGATACGCCGGTAGGTGCCGACCGGCTCGAACCCCATTGCTCGATGCAGCCCGACGCTGGCGTCGTTTGGCAGCGTCATGCCGGCGACCGCAATGCGAAAGCCGCGGTCCGCCAGCCGTCGGAAGAGCGCTTCGTAGAGCATCCTGCCGCTCCCCGTACGTCGACGCCCTTTCTCCACATACACGCTGACTTCACATGCCCACCGATATGCGGCACGCGGTTCGAAACGGCTGCCGTAGGCGTAGCCGACGACGCGTCCTCCCTCTTCGAGGACCAGCCACGCGTGACTGCGCTGGGCAGCGTCGATGCGTTTGGCCATGTCCTCTGCTGAGGGGGGATCGGACTCGAAGGTTATGGCGGTATCGGTGACGTACGGCGCATAGACGCCGGCGCACGCCGCGGCGTCCCGCTCGGACGCGTCTCGGACGATTGGCTGTCCCGCGTGGACTGCGCTCATCTGCTCAGAGGCTTGCCACCGGCTCCTCGGCCTGGCTCTGCTCGCGTGCGCTCTCCCGTGCGGCGGCAACGCAGTACTCCTGCACCGCGACCTCCATCTCCAGTGTCTGCGCGAGCGCGGGGCGCGCGGAGGCGTCGATCACGCGCTTGGCGCGGCCCACAGCGATGTGCGAGTTGGCGAGCAGCTCGTCCACCAGCGCCTGCGTCGCCTGCTCGAGCTCGTCCGGAGCGACGACGCGGTTGACCAGGCCGATGCGCTCCGCCTCCTCGGCGCCGATCGTGCGGGCGGTCATGATCAGCTCCTTCGCGCGGCCCAGACCCACGACGGCCGGCAGGCGGGTCGAGCCGCCGACGTCGGGGATGATCCCGAACTTGACCTCCGGCAGGCCGAACTGCCCGTCGCTCGAGGCGATCCGCAGGTCACAGCCGAGCGCCACCTCAAGCGCGCCGCCCACACACGTGCGGTGAATCTGGCAGACGACCGGCTTGGCCATCTCTTCGCAGATGTTCGGACAGTCGAGGAACACTTTTCTGAACGGGCGCAGCATCCCGGGTGTGCCGGCCGATGACGCGAGCTCGACGAGGTCCACGCCCGCGGAGAACACCGGGCCTTCGCCGCGCAGCACCACGCAGTGCACCTCCGTGTCCGCCGCCGCCTCGCGCAGGGCCTCTCCGAGCGCCAGCAGCAGCTCCTGGTTCATCGCGTTGCGCTTCTCCGGGCGGTTCAGCACCACGTGCCTGACGTGGCCGTGGTCCTCGGTGAACACGATGCTCATGGCGCGCCTCCTGTCGGTGAGCGTCCCGTCGGGCATCCTCCGGTCGGATGAGCCTCGTACAGGGCCAATTGGTCACCACAGCGTACGGAAGGAGGCCACTGCTAGCATGATTGCACCGATGATGCAGAGGATCATGATCCAAGCTGAGCCGGAGCTCGTCGAGCGCGCAAAGCGCCGTGCGCGCGAACGCGGAGTGTCTGTGGCGCAGGTCGTGCGTGAGGCGTTGGAGAACGAGCTGGTAGCGGAGGAGGAACCATTGGCTCCGCCGCTGGACTGCATTGGCATGTTCTCCTCTGGCACCGGTGATCTGTCGCGTCGCGCGAGCGAAGACGAGTACGAGCCCGAGCCATTTCGCTGATCATCGACACGGGGCCGTTATTGGCGACGTTTGATCGCGATGATTCCGACCACGAGCGCTGTGCGGAGCTGTTGGCCCACGTACGCGGCGTTCGTGTGGTGCCTGCACCCGTGTTGGTGGAGTTTGACTACTTCGCTGCTCTCAAGCTGGGCCGACGCGCCATGATCAAGCTGACGGATGAAATAGGTCACGGTAAATACCGGATCGAAGACCTCACCGACGCTGACTACCAGAGAGTGGCGGACTTGTTGCGCACCTACGCCGACCTACGCGTCGGCTTCGTCGACGCAGCCGTCCTCGCCATAACCGAGCGGCTGCGCGAGACCAAGCTGGCGACGCTCGACCACCGCCACTTCTCGGTCATGCGGCCCCGGCACGTTGACGCGTTGGAGCTGCTGCCGGCGTAGGCCCGCCTAGGGTGCGCTGCCGAAGCGGCGCGCTCGCAACACCCGGCGGAGCCGCTAGGCGCAGCCCCTAGACGTCTCTCTCAGCTCAGGTCCAGAACGGTGGTCGGCGGTTCGATCTCTTCGCTGTGGCCCTCACGCGGGATGATCGCTGTGCCGACCGCGAAGAACTCGATCGTGTGGCTGCCCCAGCCGTGGCTCTTCTCCTGTAGGTCCACACCCACGATTCCCTCCGCGCCGATCGTCTGCGCCTCCGACTGCATCCGCTCCATTGCCAGCTCGCGTGCGTCATACAGCGCCTGGGTGAAGTTCGACAGCTCCACGTTGCGACCCGTCTGCGCCATCGACTGCAGCATGCCGCGGTGCGCCACGTGATACACGCAGCTGCCCATCACCATCCCCACCGGGCGGTGGCCGGTGCGCAAAAGCGTCCAGAAGTCCTGGCCCGACAGGTCGCTGGTGAACGGCCTGCCGTTGGGCGCCCGGTGAAGCACGCCGTCGCGGTGCTTCACAGCGGTGCCGATGGCGATGAACTCCGCCATGTCCTGGCCCCACTCGTAGCGTCCGATGTCCAGGCGCACGCCCACCACGCCGTCCGCTCCCAGCTGGTCCGCCTCCTCCTCCATACGCGTCATCGCCAGCTGGCGCGCGCCGTACATCGCCTCCGAGAGGACAGTCATCTCCTGACTTTTCTTCCAGCCGGCCATCTGGATGCCGATGTGGTAGATCGAGCTGCCCACCACGAGCCCCACCGGCTCGAAGCCCGCCTGCTTGACCAGCAGAAACTCGTTCACCGACAGGTCTGAGGTGAACAGGCCCTTGCGGTTCTGCTCCAGCCGGGCGCGGCCTGCCTCCGGGACGCCCTCCAGGGAGGTGGGGTCGTATGTCGGGTCGCTCATGCGCTGCTCCTCTAGATCGATATGTCCACTGTGGTTTTCGGTGGCTGCTGTTGAACCTCGTTGCGGTCGCTCACCGCAGTGCCGATCACGTCGAAGGTGACCACCATGCCGCTCATCTGGTTGTTAACGCCGCCGCCCATGCTCTGGCGGTGCATCGTGTGCCCGATGCGTACGCCCACGATGCCCGATGCGCCCAGCTGCTGCGCCTGGAAGCCGAGGCGTTCCATCGCCTGCTCGCGCGCGCTGTAAACACCCTGGGTGTAGCCGCTCAGCTCCTGGTTTTCAGAGAACATCGCGCGGCCGCCAAAGCCGCTCATCATCTGCATTTCCGCCGTATCCACGACAAAGAACACAGACGTCCACGCCACGATCCCCAACGGCTCGATGCCCGCCCGCTGCAGGTTGGCGTAGTCGCTCACCGAAAGCTCTGTCATCACCGGGCTCGCGTTCGGCTTGGCGTCCTTGCGGCGCATCGCCGTGCCAACCACTACGTACTCGATCGCGCCTTCCGCCCAGTCGTGGGAGCCGGTGCGTACCTGCACGCCGATCACCGCGTCGGCGCCCGCGTGGCGCGCCTCCAGCTCCAAGCGGTTGAGCGCCAGGCGGCGCACCTCGTTCCATGCGTCGGAGAGGGTGCGCAGCTCGGTCAGCATCCCCGTAGTCCCCGCGCCGTACGCCCCGCCGAATGCCCCGTAGCCCATCTGCATGCCCTGGTAGCCCACCTGGTAGATCGAGCTGCCCATCACCTGCGAAAGCGGCTTCAAACCGAGCTGGTGGCTCAGTGCAAAGCCGCTCACCGAAAGGTCTGACGTGAACGAGCCCCCGCGCTCGTCCAGCTCTTTCAGGCGGCGCTCGGCGGTCAGCGGGATGCCGCCCGCTTCCACACGGCGCAGCGACTCGGCCTGCTCGGCCTCGAGCACCGCATCGGGCGTGCTCGGTTCGCGAGGTGCGCCCGCTTCGGAGTCGCGACTCATCGCAGCAGCTTCTCGAGCGCCGCTCGCGCCTGCGCGCTGCGCTCGGCCTCCACGCGCAGGTCGGCTGTCAGCGCAGCGATCCACGCGTCCGGGTCGAGCGACTCGCGCTTGATCGCGATCCCGCCCGACTGGCGCACGCGAGAACCCTGCACCTGCGCGCCATCCACAGCCAGCTCATACGCGCACGAGCCGACCTCCACCTTCACCCGGCGCACGTGCTTCTCGCCGCGACCCAAAAGGCCGCCGCCGCTGCGCTCCACCCGCGCCTGCCCGGGCAGTGCCTGCTCGAGCTTTGCCGCCAGCACCTGCACCGACATCGCCAGGTCCGCGCCGTCGAGGCGCAGGCCAGCGGCAGCCAGATCGAAGTCCTCCTCGTCTGCCTGTGCCAGCTCGGGTGTGCCCTCGGGGTCGCCCACCTCCTGGAGGGTACCCGCACTTGGGGCCTGCCGCCCCACATCTTCGGCAGGCCCCATCGGCGTCATTGCCCCGGCGCGTCAGTGCAGAAGGTCGAGCGTGTTGTTGGAGTCGTTGACGAAGTACACGCCCTGCCCGTAAGGCGCCACCGTCAAACCGAACAGGCCGCCTTCGCCGGCTTCCGTTTCAAACGGCTGGAACTCCGCTCCGAACGGCGTCGTCTCGACGATGTTGCCGTCACCGCCGTTCGACGTGAGCACGTCGCCATTGGGCGCCATCGTCAGCCCCAACGGGCTGTTCAGGTAGCCACCTTTGGCCACAGTGAAGCCGCCGTTGCCAACTGGCGTCTGCCGGAACAGCGCCCCCGGCACCGCCGCTATGCGGTTGCCCAGCGTGTCTGCCACATACAGCGTGCCTTCGTTGGCGAGCGCGTTGCCCGTGGGGCCGATCACCAGCGCTGCTTCGTCGGTGCGCTCGGGGAAGCCCGTCGCGATCACCCGCTCGGAGGTGACGATCGGCGTGTGCCCGAAGAAGCTCGCCAGGTCGACGCGCACGACAGTGCCGCCGTCTGTGGGCGTTTCACCGGAGGCCACCGTGCCGTTCAACACGTTGGTGACGAACAGCGCGCTGTATGGGCCGTCGGAGACGGCGCTCATGTCCCACGGGCCGTTGATCGGGCCGCCGGAGATCGTCTTGACCACATGGCCGCTGCTGTTGAGCACGATCAGGCAGCCCGCCTGTGCGGTTTCGGCTTTGCCGTTGGTGGTTGGCAAGCTGCCGACCACCACGTAGCCGCCCGGTAGGATCGCCAGGGCCGTCGTCAGCCCCACACCGCCGGGGCACGGTCCGGGGAGCGTCGCCGGGTTGATCTGCGCGAACAGCGACAGCTGCCCGCTCGGGGACTCCTGTACGATCGTCGTGCCGGTTCCCTGCAGGTTTTCCTGGTTGTTGAAGTTGCTGATCAGGATGTCGCCGCGCACGAGCGAGCCGATGCTGCTCGGCACATTGGCGATCCCATACGGATTGATATCGCCGTTGCTCGGCACCGTGCTGCCCACTTCCGTGACGGTGCTGAACTGGCCGATGAACGAGTGATCGAAGCCCAGCGCCGAGGCCGGCCACAGCAGTGCGCCTGCGAGCAGCAAGCCGAGGATTTGGAAACGATTGAGCATGTCTGCCCTCCCAGGTGATTGACGGGTTCACCGTGCAAGGACTCCGGCTCACCGATTAGCTTCCCCGCCGGCCTCAATCGGAGGGGCCGGGCGGGGGTGGGTCGGGGTCTCGATCGGCAGCGGGCCGTATAGGCTGCCCCTGTCCAATTCAGAGGAATGCGAGTGGAGGTCTGATGGCGCAGCGGATCGAGAAGGTTGGAGTGCTCGGAGCGGGGCTCATGGGTCACGGCATCGCGCAGGTGGCTGCAACTGCCGGCTACGAGGTGGTGCTGAGGGAGGTCGACGAGGCGACTCTCGCCAAGGGGATCGCAAAGATCGACAAGCAGCTCGCGCGTGCGGTCGAGAAAGGCAAGTCCTCGCAGGAGGATGCCGACACGCTGCGCGGGCGTATTCACGGCACCTCCGACTACTCAGAGCTCGCTGACTGCGACCTGGTGATCGAGGCGATCACCGAGAGCCTGCCGCTGAAGCTCGAGATGTGGAAGGAGGTCGATCAGGTCGTCAAGCCCGAGGCTGTGTTCGCCACGAACACCTCATCGCTCGCGGTCATCGACCAGGCAGCGGCCACCAGCCGTCCCGGTCAGTTCGTGGGCCTTCACTACTTCAATCCTGCGCAGGTGATGAAGCTCGTGGAGGTGGTGCGCTGCGTGACCACAACCGACGAGGCGTTCGACACGGCGCTGGAGTTCGCCCGCTCGGAGGGCAAGCTCGCGATTCCCACCAAGGACAAGGCCGGCTTCATCGTCAACCGGCTGCTCGTGCCGTACATGCTCGACGCGATCCGCGCCTACGAAGAGGGTGTCGGCTCCGTGTCTGAGATCGACGAGGCGATGAAGGCCGGCGCCGGGCACCCGATGGGGCCGCTCACGCTCGCCGACTTCGTCGGCCTGGACACGATGGGCTCGATCTGCGACGTGCTCTTCGACGAGTTCCGCGAGCGGCGCTTCGCGCGTCCGCCGACGCTGCGCAAGATGCTCAGCGCCGGCTGGTTTGGGCGCAAGACGGGGATCGGCTTCTACGACTACTCAGGCGAGGCGCCCGTCGAGAACCCCGGCATCTGACGGTGCGTAGTCGGTAGGCGCGGGAAACGGGGGCGCCACACCCACCGGGCAGTAACACCCGGCGGGCCGGCGCGATGTCCATCAAACGAATTTGCCGCCCGTGTCTTCTGCTTCGAGCACGCCGCTGTATTTCGCTTTTCCGCTTCCCCCGCAGACACCGCCGGCGCTGTAGGGAAGGTTCGAGATGTCGAGGTCGAGCACCAGCAGGCCGCTTTTGGTGATCGAGTAGGAGACCGCTTCCGCGGTGGTCCGTTCGAACACGAAGCTGCACCCCGCGCCTTCCGGTTCGATCGTCATCGCTTTCTCCAGCTGCATCGCTCCATTCGCGTCGAACTCAAGGGCCGCGGGGGTCACGCTCACATTCGTGCCGAGCCCAGTGCATTCCGAATATTCGAGTTTTGGCGCTTCCAGAACCACAAATTTGAGCGCGGTGAATTCGAGGGCCGCAGAGGCCTTTTTGCATTCGATGTTGCCCGCGGCCGTTTTGATCACCTGCGCCGAGCGGGCGACCATTTTTCCTTTTCCGATTTTCGTGATTTCGAACACTTGCGCCGACGCGGTCGGTGCAAGTGCTGCAAGCGTTCCCACGAGCACGATCAGCGCGACGATTGGCGTGTTCCACTTATGCGTCATCTTCTTCTCCCTTGTTCGCAAGCCGATTCCCGCGCCGCCGAGCTTACGGGGCGTGAGCGCGCGGCCCAGATGCGGCGGACACATGTCGTCCTCGTGCCCCGGAGTGGCGCGTGACGGCGTACTGGACTACATTCAGGGACATGACCGATCCCTCTCAGCTGCGTGTCGCGGACGCCGATCGCGAGCAGCTGGTGGAGGAGCTACGCGAGCACGCGCTCGCGGGGCGACTGTCCTCGGAGGAGATGGAGGAGCGCATCGGCGGTGCCTACCGGGCGAGGACGCGCGCCGACCTCGACGCGCTGCGGGCCGACCTTCCGGTGAGCTCCACGTCGGTTGCGCTGGCGCTGAGAAAGCGCAAGGGGCAGCTTCGCCGGCGACTCGTGCAGGAGGCCGGCGGCAGCCTCGGGGTCTCGGCTACGAGCGTCGGCGTGTGGGTGGCGGTTGGTGCCCACACTCCCTTCTGGCCGGGCTGGGTGATCGGGGTGACGCTGCTCCCGGTCATCCGCGACGCCTGGGGGCTGCTCGGTCCGGGCTCGGATCTGGAGGTCGTCCACGCGCGGCTACAGGCGCGCCACGAACGCCGCCTCGCGCGTGGCGGTCGCGGTCGGCACCGCTACCGAGGGCTGCCGCGACCGTGAGCTCCCTCAGCGACGCCGGCGAGCGCGCGCTCGCGGGCGGACCGGAGCGTCATAGGGAGAAGGCCATCGAGCAGGGCAAGCTGCCCGTGCGCGAGCGTGTGGCGTTGCTGCTCGACGGCGGCTCCTTCGCCGAGGAGGCGCTGCTGGCCAACTGGGACGGAGATGGCCTGGGCGCCGACGGCGTGGTCACGGGGGTGGGGGAGATCGACGGGCGCCCGGTTGCGCTGATGGCCAACGACCCCACCGTGAAGGCAGGCTCCTGGGGGCCGAAGACGGTGGAGAAGATCCTGCGCATCCAGGAACGCGCACTGGAGCTGGAGATCCCGATGGTCTACCTCGTCGATTCGGCGGGCGCGCGGATCACCGAGCAGGTGCAGATGTTCCCCGGCAGGCGTGGCGCGGGACGGATCTTCCACAACCAGGTGAAGCTGTCGGGTCTCGTGCCGCAGGTGTGCGTGCTGTTCGGGCCGTCAGCCGCCGGCGGTGCGTACATCCCCGCGTTCTGCGACATCGTGATCATGCGCGAGGGCAACGCGTCGATGTACCTCGGCTCGCCCCGCATGGCGGAGATGGTGATCGGCGAGAAGGTCTCACTGGAGGAGATGGGTGGCGCGCGCATGCACACGGGCGTCTCCGGCTGCGCCCACCAGCTGGTCAAGAGCGACGCCGACGGCATCCAGTTCGCACGCAGCTATCTGTCATATCTGCCGATGAATTGGCGCTGCCAGCCGCCGGAGCGACCATCTGCGGCCACGGCGCCCGGGGCGTCTGGGCACAACGCGACCGCGTCGGCCGCGGGCGGGGTAGACGAGCCGGGCATCGCCGAGCTGATCCCAGCGGATGAGAACAAGCCGTTCGACATCAAGCTGCTGATCGAGCGGCTCATCGATGACGGCTCGCTGCTTGAGATCCAGCCCCGCTGGGCGAAGGAGCTCGTCGTTGGTTTTGCGCGCCTGGACGGCCGCGCGATCGGGATCGTGGCCAACCAGCCGAAGCACAAGGGCGGCGTGCTGTTCACGGACTCGGCTGACAAGGCGGCGCGTTTCATCTGGACGTGCAACGCGTTCAACGTGCCTTTGCTGTTCCTGGCGGACGTGCCGGGCTTCATGATCGGCACGCAGGTGGAGCGCGAGGGGATCATCCGCCACGGGGCGAAGATGATCAGCGCGGTGAGCGAAGCGACGGTGCCGAAGATCTCGGTGATCGTGCGCAAGGCGTATGGCGCGGGGCTGTATGCGATGGCGGGTCCGGCGTTCGACCCGGACTGCTGCATCGCGCTGCCGAGCGCTTCGATCGCGGTGATGGGCCCGCAGGCGGCGATCAACGCGGTCTACTACAACCAGCTGCAGGCGATCGACGACGAGGGCGAGCGCGCGGCCAAGACGGAGGAGCTGCGCAGCGAGTACGCGCAGGACATCGACATCCTGCACCTGGCCTCGGAAATGGTGATCGACGCTGTGATCGAGCCCGAGGAGCTGCGCTCAGAGCTCGTTCGGCGCTTCGCGCTCGCGTCGTCCAAGCGGCGCGACTGGCCCGCCAAGCGCAATGCTGTGACGCCCGTCTAGCGTTCGATCAGCCGGTCGCCACGATCAGCTGGTCGCCAGGTTCCCTCCGCCTGCTCCCGCAGCACGCGTGGTCTCGTCCTGGAACGGCGGATAGGTCTCGGTGAGCAGGAAAAGGTACGCGTCCGAACGCGCCATGTAGGAGTTGGCGAGCACCATCACGTCGAACAGGCCGCGGGGGAGCTTGCCGGTGATCACGATCACAACCCACGCGGCAAATGCGCCGATCTCGAGCAGGATGTTCATGACGTAGCGCATGATCGCAATCGGGATCGCGATGAGCAGGCGGAAGAACGTCTTCAGGCGGCTGTAGTGCTCGAGTGGACCGGCAAACTCCATACGCACCGGGTAGGCGCTGTCCGGGCTACCGCTGAACGGTGGATAGGGATCGGCGAGTAGCGCCGCGTAGGCGGTCACGCGCGCGAGCATGCGCGTGAAGTTCGCCACGAAGTCGTACAGAGCTTTCGGATAGTGGCCGCTGATGACGATCGCGAACCATGCGATCACGATGGCGATGTACGCCAGGATCCCGAACACGTACAGCACGATCGCCAAGGGAATCGTGAGGATCAGCCTGAAGAATGCCGTCAGCCGGCTGCGTCGCTCCACGTAGTCGACTTCGCAGCTCACTGGGTATGACATCGGATGCTCCCCCTTTGCTCGCGCAGCATTGCCCTCTCCCGGCGTTAGCGTAGAGCGCACGGCGGCGACGAGGCGATCCTTTGCACTAGATTGCCTTGCCATGGACGCTGTTGATCTCGCCTATGCAGGAATCGCCCGCCAGGCTGAGTTGATCGCCGCGGGGGAGGTCTCCTCACGCGAGCTGGTCGATGTTTATTTGAATCGGATATCGCGGCTTGACCCGAAGCTGAACGCCTTTCGTGTGGTGTTTGACGAACGTGTGCGCCTTGAGGCTGATCAGGCCGATGCTCGTCGCGGCGCTGGTGGGGACGCGAGCAGGCGGCAGCTCCTGGGCGTGCCGATTGCGGTCAAGGACGACATCGACGTGGCGGGCGAGGTGACGACGTATGGCACGAACGCGTACGGCCCGCCGGCGAGCGCGGACGCGGAGGTTGTTCGCCGTCTGCGCGAGGCGGGCGCGGTGATCATTGGCAAGACGAACGTGCCGGAGCTGACGCAGTGGCCGTTCACGGAGACCGCGACGTTCGGCGCGACCCGCAACCCCCGCAGGCCTGGTGGGCGCGGCGCTCGGCTCAGACGGCGCTGGATCGATCCGCATTCCAGCTGCATGGTGTGGCCTGTTCGGCTTGAAGCCCCAGCGCGGACGGGTATCGATGGCGCCGCGATCGCGTGGTTGGCACGGCCTGTCGGTGAAGGGTCTGTTGGCGCGCACCGTCGCCGATACGGCGCTGTTCCATGACGTTGCCTCCGGGGCGATCGACATCGACGCTGACCGGGTGCCCGCACCGGATGTGCCGTTCGCGACCTCCGCCGCGACGCCGCCGGGAGTCCTGCGGATCGCCTACTCGACGA
Source organism: Solirubrobacteraceae bacterium (assembly GCA_050015915.1). Taxonomy (GTDB): domain Bacteria; phylum Actinomycetota; class Thermoleophilia; order Solirubrobacterales; family Solirubrobacteraceae; genus Palsa-744. The sequence goes on along the minus strand of JBEKAM010000079.1, from coordinate 12,786 downwards.
GCGTCCCGGTAGGCGTGATTGCAAAGCTCGACGTGGACCAGCGCAAGGCGTTCGAGGACACGGTGGAGCTGTTGCGCTCGCTGGGGCACCAGCTGAGCGAGCAGAACCCCGACTATGGCCCGGGGGCGATTCCGGCGGTGCTCGTGCGCTACCTGCGCGGTATCCACGACAACGCCGTTGCTATGCCTTACCCGGAGCGCTTGGAACGGCGCACGCAGGCAATGTCCCGCCTCGGCGGCTTGATCCCACAGTCGCTGCTGGAGCGGACGCTGGCAAGCGAGCCGGAGCTCACGCGCAGGCTGAACCGTGTGTTCGAGAATCACGACGTGTTGCTGACACCGGCGACCGCGGCGCCGCCGCCGCGTATCGGCCAGCTGCAGGGTCGTGGCGCGTTGTGGACGCTGAACACGGTGGGCGGCTGGGTCCCGTACAACGGCGTGTGGAACGTGACCGGCCAGCCCGCCGCGTCGGTCCCCGCGGGCTTTGGCGCCGACGGGCTGCCGCGTGCGGTGCAGCTGGTGGGACGCCCGGGCGATGAGTCGACGCTGCTGTCGCTCGCTGGCCAGCTCGAGGCAGAGCGCCCGTGGGCTGGACGGCGCCCGCCCGAGTTCTCGTGAGCGACGCTCACCCGCCGGCGCCCGAGGAGCGCGAGGCGGACGAGTTGCTGGAGCTGGCGGTGGAGGCGGCAACGATGGCAGGCGCGCTGTTGGCCGAGCGCGTGCGCGACGGCGTGGAGCATCAGGTGAGCGCGAAGAGCACCCCGACGGATCTCGTCAGCGAGGCGGACCTGGCCTCCGAGCGGGCGATTCGCGAGTTGCTCGCCGGCAGGCGCCCTGACGACGGTTTCGTGGGCGAGGAGGGCGATCACGCACAGGGCACCAGTGGCCTGCACTGGGTTGTGGACCCGCTCGACGGCACGATCAACTTTCTGTTTGGAATCCCGCAGTGGTGCGTGAGTGTGGCTGTCAAGGACAGCGCCGGGACGGTCGCGGGCGCGGTATATGACCCCAACCGTGACGAGCTGTTCACTGCCACGAGGAACTCCTCCGCGCGGCTCGTGAGCGCGCGAGGGACGATCGAGCTGGGGGAGGGCAACCCCGGCGGCCGGCGCGGAGGCGATCTGGCTACGGCGATGGTCGCGACGGGCCTGGCCTACGACGCTGATGTGCGCGCCGCGCAGGCGCGGGTGCTCGCCCGCCTGATTCCCAATGTGCGCGACATCCGTCGCTTCGGCAGCGCCGCGTTGGATCTCGGCTGGACCGCTGCTGGGCGCTACGACGCGTATTTCGAGCGCACGGTCAAGCAGTGGGACATCGCGGCGGGGGCGTTGATCTGCGAACGAGCGGGTCTGCGTGTGCTTGAGCTGCCTGTGCATGAGCAGCTGCCATGGGGGATCCTCGTGGCGCGCCCCGAGCTGGCGGAGCCTTTGCTCGATTTGGTCGCCGGTCCGTAAGGACCGCGCCTGGCCGCGCCCTGGCGACCCGTCGGCAGCGCGTGATCAGCTCGCGGCTTGGCTCGGCTGCTGGACATCGACTCTGCGAGCGATGAACGGTCCCTGGCCGCCCTGCACGCGCTCGGCGGCGACCTCGAATTCGCTCAGCAGCGCGAACAGCCGCTCGGCGCTTGCGTCGGGGATGGCGTGCACCTCGCCGATGATGCAGCGCACGCGGTGGAGCTGCTTGCAGGCTTCGAGCACCTCGTACTCGGCGCCCTCGATGTCGATCTTCAGCAGGTCGATGTTGCCGACCTCGTCGATGATCGAGTCCAGCGTCACAGCCTCCGCGGTGAACGTCTCTGCAACCTCCTGAATGGTCACGAACGAAGAAGTTCCCCAGCTTCCCCCGGGGAAGCGGTGTAGCTCGAGCTGCCCCTGCTTGCCGGCGACGCCGGCGTTGCGCAGGGAGACCTGTGGATGCTCGCGCACGTTGCGCTTGGCGAGCTCGACGATCTCCGGGTCGGGCTCGAACGCGAGCACCCGCGCGTCGGGATAGCGCTCGCACAGGAACCTGGCGGAGAGGCCAATATTGGCGCCGAGGTCGACGATCGTGTGCGCCGTGTCAGGTAGCCCGGGGAAGTCGTACTCGCGCGGAGGGCTGTAGATCTCGCCAAGCACGAGGAGATCGCACCAGTGGCTCACGAACACACGGCCGGTGTCCCGTATCCATACCGGTAGCGGTGCTCCTCGCAGCGAGCGAAGCGGCAGCGCGACCTTGAAGCACACGAGCACCCGCACGAGCGATAGCCACAACCGCTGCAGACCAGGGCTTGCGAGCGCGGTGATGCCGGAGCTTTCACCCCAGAAGAAGCGCACCAGATACAGCGAGTGGCGGGTGCGGCCGGGAATCAGCCGGCGGTAGAGAGCCTGGCCGGGGCTGCCCATCGGCGCAGACTAACAGTCGCGGTTGCGGCTCCGCGCACCGTCACCGGATCGATGCGGCGGGTGGGAGTCGAACCCACACGCCCTTGCGGACAGAGCCTTTTGAGGGCTCCGCGTCTACCGTTCCGCCACCGCCGCCAGATCCGGGCGAAGCGAGCATAGCTCGGCTCCGCCGGCTCAGGGCCACCTCCCGCCAACCGGGGTGTCCAGCACGCGCCTTAGCTCAAGCTGGGTGGGGCGGTGCGTCGCGGTAGACGTCGCTCGTGCTGGCGGGCTCGCGGCGCTCCAGCTCGACGTTCCAACCCTGGGAGAAGCCACGCATGGCAAACGCCACCAGCAGCAGCTGCACGGGCACGATCAGCAGGGTGAGCACTCCAAGTAGCCCCGAGTTGATCGTGGGCTGGGCAAATCCCGATTTGTTGCGATCGAACCAGCCGGGTGCGGCGACGGCTGCGAAGATCGCCAGCAGCACACCCAAGGCGGCGGAGATCGGCAGCACGCCCCGGTTCCATCGCGCGGCGAAGAAGGCGAACGTCAGATACACGGCGATGTATCCGATCTGCAGCGGGATGGCACCCTCGAGCAGGTTCCAGCCGCCGACGGTAACGATCAGCACGAGCGCGACGCTGATGAGCAGCAGCAGCACGACGATCGCGCGCGTTGTCTGCACGACAGGCTTGTCGCGGTTGGGGTGCGTGATGATCACGCGCGGCTCCCCTTGCTGGTACGGCACCGAAGGCATGGCAGATGTCACGATACAAGCTCACACGGTCGAGGTAGGCTCTGGTGAGCCGCGCGGGCGTGGTGGAATTGGTAGACACGCTGGCCTTAGGAGCCAGTGGGCGAAAGCCCTTGGAGGTTCGAGTCCTCTCGCCCGCACCAAAATCTTCTGACTCAAACCCCGGCCCGTAGAAGGGCCGGCGACTCCAGCCCACGAGGACCGATTCGGGTTCGCGTGGGCGCTGCTCGTTGTGCTCTCGACCGCTCGACGTCGCTCGGCTTCCTCGATCGCGTCGCGCAGCTCGTCGTCTCCCTGAGCGATGACGGCTCGCCGCAAGTCCTCGCCGAGCAGCATGTCGAACGGCTCGGCCAGCTCGGCCATGACCGAGTAGTCATCACCGATTGGTAGTCGCTTGAAGAACGCGAGATTGAACTGGCGGCGCAAATCCTTTGCAAATGGCTCAGACGCTTGTCTACGCGATTCGACGCTGCATCCTTCTTGTTGGGGACCCCCCCCTCCTTAGCTGGGTGGCGCAGTGGCGCCGTCATCGCCCAAAGCCCGCCACACCTCGAACGCTGCGAGCGCCGAGAGCGCCGCCATCTCAACAGCAAGCCAATAGTCCACCAAAGTCAGTTCATTGACTTCAGCCGGGACTAGCACCAACCGAATCGGCAAAATTGCGAGCAGCACCGCCCCGATTCCAAGGATCGCAGTGCCAATATCCCCTGTCGGTCGCGTAGCCAGAAGCAGCATAAGCAAGAAGCCAAGGAATAGAGGTATCACGGCGACCACCACGACATATATTTGCTTTGCCGTCGTCCGTTCGAGCCTAAGTGTAACCTTTGGTAGTTCTTCATGGAACTGGTAACTAGCGAACAGTTGAAAAGGGGCTAGATTAGATTCTGCAAAGACTTCAACGGTGGAGGAAATCGTGAATTCTTCGCACTTCGGTGACTTCTTGCAGTAGAACAGATTCAAATTTAGGTCAGCGACCGCGAATTGGTCACTCAGGCCATATTGATCAAATGGGTACTTCTGCGGCGTGGCGAAAGCAGGCAGCGTAAACTGCCCAAGCGACACCAACTGTGGGAATGCTAGGGGATCTTCCGCATGGTGAAACAGCACCCCCACGCTCGTCGTAGCGGACTGCGGTGATTCTTCCGCACCTTCCTCTTCTCCCGCCGGGGAGTAAACGACGCTGATGGGCAATCTTGCGTAACGACTGATCAAGTGCCCCGATTTAGTAAGAACCGGACGATGCTTGCCATCCTTGGCCTCAACGTATAGATGGGTAAAAGCTTCATTTGGGAAACATAGTCCGGCGCTCACCGTGACGGCTGCTGTGTGCGGATCAAAACCGATCACGACTAGCCGTAGGTGCGCCTTAGATTCTGAGTAGTTGCAGCCGACACCGCGAGGCGCCGTCGATGATGCGCGGACATGGACAGGCTTCTCGCCAAGCGACGGCGGAGCTTCACCGGAGAGAAGCGCCTTCAGAAAGAGAAAAAAGGTAGCACCTACGAATAGTGCCGCGACTACTGGGAGTAAGTTTCGCAGCGTCAACTCAGATAGGACACGTTTACCGACGCGCTTCAGCACAGCAGCGATATTACAGCGGAAGCCTGCTGGCTGTAGATACTCTGACGCTACCGCTGGGGGAGTGGTCGTATCTCGCTCCGCTCACCCCATTGCCTAATGCCGCTTATGCAACGCGGCAAGTTCGCTATAAGGTGGCGGATGCTCGGATCGCTCTCACGACCTTTAGGTGTGCAGCCTGCCGTCTGAGAGTCGATAGCAACCGCGGGCCACTCGCTCGAAGCGCGGTTCGGTCCCAAGCACTCGCGTGGACAGGCAACAGTTGATTGAGCCCTTCGACACCGGATGGCCGAGCAACTCCACGACAGCCGCCTGGACCTCCAGCACAGTCAAGGGGCGCTGAGCCGACACCAGCACTTTGACGACGCCCCGCTGGACCACGCCGTTGCCGAGCCGTCCTGCGTCGAGTTGTGGCTGACGAGCCGCAGTGGCCTTGATCGGCCCGTCTGACAGTGCCCCGAATACCGCCCCAAGGGCCGCCGAGGGGTTTGAGAGCTGTCCTACCAAGTGCATCTCCCTGCCGTGATCGAGCGCTCGAGCGCCGGTCTGGCCCGACTCGCCACCTGCTCCACGCCCCGCCGGCGACTACCCCGATGCGGGGGCGGTCTCGCGGATGATCTTCCAGCCGGCCTTTAGCGGCGCCAGGAAGTACGGGGGCTCGTCGGTAGCCAAGCGCTCGTCGTAGTTGTAGTCCTTCGTATAGCCGTGTTCCACGGTGGTCCCGTTGCCGATGGCGACGATGCCGCGGAACTTCTGCGCGATCGCTCCGTAGATGTTGAGTTTGCCCGTTTCATTTGTGTTCCCGCAGGTGTAGTTGTCGACCAGGAAAGAGTGGGCGGTAGAGAGAATCGCGGCATACACCCACGGGTCGTGCATCGTGCCGGTGGCGTTGGGGGCGTCGCATGAGCCTTCGTTGTTGGTGTATTCGCACAGGCCGGTACTCCTGTTTTCCGGATCGCTACCGCAGCTGCCGCGATTCTTGGCGTGTGTTTCGGCGACTGGGTGGTAGATGCGCACGAATTCCGTGGCGATCAGGCCAAGCGTCTCTGTGCCTGTCGGCGCGCTGCCCGGGGTCACGCCGTATGGCACGATGCTGCCGTCGATGACCACGTCGCTTTCCGCTGCGATCGTGAGTGATTTACTGTAGGTGCCGCTCACATAGACAGTGCCGCATCCGGTCTCTTGGGTTGCCTCGTTGGCGAGGTCTGCTTTCACCTGCTTGTATTCGTAGGCGCAGGACCCGCCTTTTTCGTTCGCGATGTAGAGCAGCCCGTTCTTGGGCCATTCCATTGCTGGCGTGGTTTCGCCTTTGTTGATGACTTCGATCGTGTTCGTCGCGCCGTTGAGCACCACGTGCGTGACGCCTTCGAGCTTGTTCGCTTCTTCAACGTACAGCGCGAGGCTGCCGTCGGTGGGCGGTGGTTCGAGCTGTTTCGCCGGCGTCGTGAGTTTCCCGTTGTAGGTGTTGATGGTCGGGGCCGAGCGGCACAATTCGTTTAGGCCACCTTTGATTTCGACGAGGTCGGGTTCGGCGCCGTTCCGTTCCGTGGAGTTGCGCCCAAATTCGATTTTCCCGCAGCCAACGTTGGCTGCGTCGTCGGTATGCATCGGTCCGTGTACGCTGTCTTCTTCGGCAAACTCGATTTCCACGCAGTTTCTGTTGCCCCGCCGCGCCGCGTAGTATTTTTCGCATTCATCTTTGTATTCCAACCGTTCGTTCGGCGGTGCGTAGAGGCTCCAGTCCTCGTCCTCGTACTGGGTGAAGTACGCGAAGTCGAGGAAGCCCGTTACCTGGAAGGTCGCCACGGTCGCGCGCTTCTCTGCGCCAGATGGCAGTACGCCTTGGCATGAGCTAAGCGCGCCCGGCGCTGCGCAACCTGTGGATTCGATCCGGAAGGTGTTAGCGAGCGGACCTTTTGACTGAATCGCGGTCGTGAACGGGCTGGATGCTTTGCATTCGCTTGCCCCAGTCGCAGGTAGAACCCTAACTTCGTAGTGGGCGCCTTCGAGGCTGCCGGACGGACCTTCGCAGCTCTCCCAGTAATCAGGGTTGTTCTGCAACTGGTAGTCGTACTCCTGTACGCCGGCCGCCGCCGCATAGTAGGCCTGTGAATGGTGTGTGCTCTCCTGTGTCAGTGGCAAGTCGCCACGTGTAGCCGTGAATGCCGCCGCCACCAATAGGCTGGTGACGAGCATCACGCTGAGCACGATGATCAGCGAGAAGCCGTCCTGGGTCCGTAGGCGTGAATGAGTCTGTGGGAGAGATGTCATTGACATGGTTCGTCCGTGATCGTGGGTTCGGCAATTGGTGCGCTGAAGGCGAAGGTAACTTGACTGCGCAAGTCAAGGGTGGTGCCGGGCGGTTCCTTGCCGTTGGACGGCAGCGCGCGAAAAGAGATCTGAACTGAGGCTACGTTTTCCGCATCGGTTGTGCCGAGTTCCGCTTTCGCCGCGAGCGGGATTTCCTTGAAGGGTGCGACACCCGTTTCTGATGAACTCGTAGCTGCGGTGTTGTATTCGTAGTAGCGGAAGATTGGTTCTTCTTCGCTTTTGGCGTTTTTGTTCGCGGCGATGTGTGTGCCGATAGTTACCGGCGTTGCGGTCGAGTATGTATATCCCCCTTCGCTAGTGCCGGTGACGATCGACTTCTTGTCGGAGAGGGTGCCATTGGCCGAATTCCAGATGAGTTCGTGCTTTTGGATCTGGCTGTTAGGAATTTCGGCTTCTTTGCTGAAGGCATCCCTGAAGACCAGCATTTCGGGAGTACTGGTCCCAAGTACAGGCGCGAACCCTGCGCTTAGGCACGCGGAATTGAGCTCGTCGACCATGCGCGTCATCGCGGTCCGGCCTAGCTGGCTGGCCTGGACGTAGTCGCTTGCGCGTTCGGTCTGTTCGCGGGATACACGCAGCAGCATCGTGGCCGCGAAGGCGACGAGCAGACCCGCGACCATGGCCACGAGGGTTTCCATGAGGGTGAAGCCGTGCTCGCTGCGAAGACGACGATGGAGTGGGGAGGGTAGAGTCAGCATGTGCCCGCTTCGACCGTGGCGGCCGTACCTTTCGCCACGCGTTCGGCCTTTTCGGTCGCTTCTTTTTCTTCTTCTTTGATGCGCGCGGTCTGTTTTTCGGATTCTTTGGTCTTGGTTTCTTTGGTTTTGGCTTCTTCTTTGGCCCGTGCGGTTTTCGTAGCTTCTTCGCTTGCTTTCTGTTCTTTGGCTTCTTTTTCTTCTTTTTCGCGCGTTTCTTTGGTCGTTTTCTCGGTCGCTTCGTTTTTGGTTTTCAGTTCTTTTTCTTTGGTTTCGCGTTCAGCTTTGCTGGGCTTTTTGGTAGTTTTTTCGTTGGCTTTTTCTTCTTTTTCCCATTTTTCCCGGGCCGTTTTTTCTTCAGCTTCGAATTTGGTTTTGATCCCGGGTTCTTCTTCTTTGACTTTTTTCTCCGCGACTTCTTCTGCTTCGCGTTCGGAGTTGGTCACGGCTTCTTTTTCACGGCTTTTCGTCTGAGTCGCTTCTTCTTTTTCGCGTGCTTCTCTGGCGGGCGCTTCTTCTGTTTCGCGGGCGGCTTTGGTTTCAGCCGCCGTTTTTTCTTCCGGGTAGATCTTGAAAGACGAGCCCGCGACAGTGTTGTTGAGGTAGGAGATCTTGTCCTTGCGGGTCGACGTAGCCTGGAGGCAGAGTTCGAATTTCCCAAATGGTTGGAAGGGATTTTCGAGAACCCCAGCCGCCGTGCTCTGCGTATGGACATAGCTCACCGACACCGCGTTGTCGGGAGTCGCCGGGGCGGGGGAGGCGGCGCTGCACGAAAGGTTGGTGATCTTGATCGGGTACGCGGGGGCGGTCAGTTTTTCGGAGCTTTTGGCCTTTTCGTTTTGCTTGATGACTTCAAGGTTGACGTAGCTCATCGGCACTTCGACTGGGGTGGAGGCGCCAGGGTGGACTTCTTCTTCCTTGGGCACGATGGCTTTGTTGGTCACCGTGGCAGGGTTGTTGGCAGCGCAGTCACCCGCATAGACGGCCCACGAGGCCGAGGGGAAGGGGAAAAGGTCGCCACGTGCGTATTTGGCGGCTTTGGGTGTACCCGCGGTGGTGCGGTAGGTGCTCGTCTTGGGGGTGTATTCTTCTTCACCGCCCGATGCGTAGGGTTCCACGAAAGCGGTGGAGCCGACCTCGAGGTCGGGCTGGAGCGCCATTTCTTTGTTGGCCATCACGAACGTGTCGCCGGTGACGGCTTTGCCGTTGTATTCGGGTTTGCCCTGGTAGGTGAAGTCCGCGGTGATCGCCCCTCCTTCGTTGTAGGTCACTGCGTAGTGCGTCGTGACGTTAGGGGCGATGCTGACTTCCGTGGGTTCGATCTTGAGGGTGCCGCTGGGCGTGACGAAGTTGAGCTTTTGGGGGACTTCGACCTGCGCGGTGGTGGAGCGGATGCCGGTGAATAGAACGCAGCCGGCGGTGCCTGTTGTGCCTTCGAGTTTGACCGTCGAGGAGGTTTCAAGGGCCGTGTAGGTCACGTAGACGGTGACGCCGGAGACGCCGCCGGTTGGTGTGGGCGCGTTCTGTACGTCGACCTCAAGCGACGAACCGGTGGGTGGCGTGACGATGCTCGACTCGGTAACGGGGTGCCCGCCCTGGACGCTGTGCCAGGTGATGGAGGTGGTCACCCGGAAGTTGGGTGCCGTTGAGCTGGACTGTTCGGTTGCGGTGCAGGCTGTGGCCTGCCCGTTGCCGTTCAGCTCGCGGGCTGACTGCGTGATTGTGTAGGTGGTCCCGTCGACTTTGGTGGTGTAGACGTGGGCTTCGACCACAAGTTTTTCAAGGGAGCCGATCGGGTCGCTGCGCAGGGCCTCCTGGGATTGAGCGGCGAGCAACTCAGCCTGGTTGTGGAAGCGTTGGTTTGCATCGCTGGCGCTGACGGCCTGAAGACCGGTGAACGTGGCGAGCGAGATAAGTCCCAGCAGCAAGGCGCTCACCATCACTTCGATCAGCTGGAAGCCGTCCTGCGAGCCTAGCCGGGGGCGTCTTGGCAGCAGCGGCGGGTGAGAGATCGAGGCGCCCGAGGTGAGTTGATCGTGCTGTGACCCTCCGGTCGCAGATCGGCCACGGCGCCAGGATTTGGGGCTGAAAGTGAGCATTGTTACAAGGTGCAGCGGGGCGGCTACTCGTGCTTCGGCATTCCACGGACGCTGCTTGAGCAGGTGGGGGCGTTGTTAAGCACGTCGGTAAACCCCTGTTTAGGGCTCATGCGGGGGCTGCAGGTGAGTGCGCCGGAAAGGGCTCGCCCTGATGGGGTCCGGGTGCGGGCCGGCGGGGCTCAATCGCCAGGCGGCTAGCCGTGGGGTATCGGGTTTCCCTCAGCGCCTACAATTCCCGCTCCGCGGGGGACTGGTGTATCGGTAACACGGTGGTCTCCAAAACCGCAACGCGAGGTTCGACTCCTCGGTCCCCCGCTCAGCCTGACCCCGAGAGATCGGGGTTTTTGGCTTTCTGGAGGCGATTGCGGCATCATGTGCCGCGTCGTGGCGGTCTGCATCGATGCGCTGGGATCTGCTCGGATCCGGCGGTATCTATCCCTACAGAGCTGTCGCGAGAGGGTTCTGCTGTCCTCGGCCCTCGCGTGCGCTGTTGCTCATCGCCTTGCGCCAATGATTAGCCGTAAATGCAGTGGCGGGCGCTCTTTCGCCTGCTCGAGATGGCGTTCACGGCTCATGATGTGCGCCAGTCGCTCGCGAGCGGCTTCGCGGGCCATGACAGCATGGCTTACGGCCTGCTCGGCGGCTTCAAGGTCTCGCATGGCCGCGATCTCGGCCGTGGTCATGGTTCGCAGCGGCATCAAACGCCGATCAGGCCGAGGTCGTTCAGGCGCTCGAGCGCGGGTGAGCTATGGACACGCGCTCCTTTGACCGCGACGACGCCGGCCTGCTCGAGGCTCGTGATCGCCGCATCAACTTCAGCTGGCGTGCGGCGCAGCGCGCGGTACATACGCTCTCGCTCGCGTCCGCGGACACGCCCCACAACCTCCAGGACCACCAAATACTCTGAGCTCTGCATTGGAGCGAGGTCGTCTCCTATCGCGTGTGGTGTGAGGACTGATCAGTGGCGGTCCTCCGCCTTGGGAATTATACGCGGTGGAAGTTTAGTCGGTGGAACAAAGTGCGTCAATAAGACACGATGGGCTGATGCCAACAAAGAAGTCCGCAGCCAACCAGGCGCTCGGGAAGGCCATCAGGGCCGTGCGCGAAAGCAAGGGCCACACGCAGGAATCATTCGCGTCCGAGACAGAGCTCGATCGCAGCTACTACGGAGCTATTGAGCGTGGCGAGTTCAACGTCACGGTGGACACGATCATGACGATCGCCGCCGGGCTCGAAGAGTCAGCCGCAGAGCTGTTCAATCGCGCCAAGCTCTAGCCGTGCTCGGCTTGGTCTATCCCGTGGTGACATATGCGGTGGAATAGTTAGCAGCATTCGGGCAAGCTATGGGTCGATGTCAGCGAGAAAGACAGCCGCCAAGAAGACTGCCGTCAACGAAGCCGTAGGCCGTGCGATTCGCCAGGCCCGCAAGGAGCAGGGCTATACCCAAGAAGCATTCGCGTTCGCTGCCGGGCTCGATCGGTCCTACATGGGTGCTGTAGAGCGCGGCGAGTTCAATCTGACCCTGGAGACCCTGCTGAAGGTGGCTGGTGCGCTGGGCGTCTCCGCGGCCGAGTTGTTGGGCAGCGCTGGGCTGTAGGCATCCGTTACCGGGTCCGTGCGGCGGTCCGCGGCGCGCTCGGTGCACGATCGAATGCAGTTCTCCGGGTTGGGTGAGAGGAGTCGATAAATCTGCTATTCTCCACAAACCGGATCGGAAATCTGATGAAGATCGATGTACACCAACACATTTGGACTGAGCCGCTTGTAGAGGCGCTTGCCGAGCGTGGTGAGCTCCCGTTCGTGCGACACGAGCACGGCTTGACCGTTCTGTATCTCGCGGGCGAGCGTCCTTATGTGATCGATCTGACGAGCGAGGACCCGGCTCACCGCGCCGAGTTGGTTGCCCGTGACGGTCTCGACCGCGCGCTCGTGTGCCTTTCCAGCCCGCTGGGAATCGAGTGGCTGCCACGCCGGCAGGCACGCGTGCTGATCGACGCATACCACGAGGGTGCGCTAGCGCTGGAGGATCCATTTGGCGTGTGGGGTGCCATTGCGCTGGACCGCACCGACCCAGACGATGTCGATCGTGCGCTTGCCCGCGGCTGCGTCGGCCTGTCGCTGCCCGCCGGAGCTCTCGCCAGCGTTGACGCGATTGCTCGTCTGCACCCGATCCTCGCACGCCTGGAGTCGCTCGGTGCGCCTCTGTTTGTGCATCCGGGGCCTCGACTACGCGTGGATGCTGTCCGGTATGCCGCGGAGGCGTCCTTTGATGACCCCTTGTGGTGGCCAGCGCTCACCGATTATGTGGCGTGCATGCAGGAGGCGTGGCTCGCGTTTCTCGTCGCCGGGCGCTCAAGTCATCCACGCCTACGGGTGGTCTTCTCAATGCTCGCCGGGTTGGCGCCGCTACACGCCGAGCGCCTGTGCTCTCGTGGCGGGCCATCGCCACTATCGCCGGACCCGCTTGTCTTCTACGAGACATCCTCGTATGGGCCTGCGGCCGTGGGCGTCATTGCAGATCTCGTCGGCTCCCAGCAGCTGCTCTACGGATCAGATCGACCGGTCGTTGAGCCAGATGAGCATGGCGTTCTCGCAAGGCTCGACTGGGACCCTGTCGCTGAGTGCACCCGTCGCGCGCTCGGCGTCCCGAGCCTGGAGCTGGCGAGATGAGTGTCACCTCGTTGCGCCCAGTCATGCCGGCGATCGCAGCCCAAGAGTCGCCTGTGGTCGATCGGAGCGGGCTTGCCGGTGTTCCCCGCCCGTTCGGGCGCGACCTGTCGGGGCCTGAGCTCGAGGCGTTCGTTAGCGAGCTCGCCGACCGCCCTGAGCTGTGGATTCATCTCGTCAAGCACGACAGCACCCAGCGCGTATATGAGGAGCTGCTGAGCGACGAGCACGTAACCGCATGGCTTATCTGCTGGATGGATGAGCACGACACCGGGTTCCATGACCACGACATCTCCGCGG
>JBEKAM010000078.1:0-15252 GCA_050015915.1 Solirubrobacteraceae bacterium | reverse complement strand
CCCGCAGCTCAGTTGCCTCGAACTCGCCCGTAGAGGCGCCTGAAGGCACCGCTGCGCGCCCGTGAGCGCCACTACGCAGCTCAACGTCGACCTCAACAGTGGGGTTACCGCGACTGTCGAGGATCTGGCGGGCGTGAATGCGCTCGATCTGGCTCATGAGAAGACCGCCTTCACCCTACTAGCGGGAGCTGGCACTCCTGTGAGCGCTCGCCTATTCGGCGGCGGCGGTGGATGTGCCCGTAGAGGAGGTCTTGGGCGCTTTGTAGGACTTGCAGTCGGCGACCACGTAGCCAGAGCGGCATTCCGTTTTCGCCTTCCACTTCGTTTTGAAGTCTTTGGTGAATTTGGTCAGCGCGCCCTGCTCGCCGGTGGAGACCAGCTCCTGCTTGACCGTCGCTTTCACCTTCGACAGCGGCTGCTGTGTGCCCGTGGTGACGCTCAGCACCTCGAAGATGTAGTAGCCGAAGGGCGTTTTCACAGGACCGCTGAGCACGTTCTTGGCAGTGGTGAAGATGGCGGTGTCGAGCGCCTGCTCCTCCTCGCCTTTGACCACTTCCTTCAGCAGGCCGCCGTTGGCCTTGCTGGTGGGGTCGATCGACACGGCTTTGGCGACGCTCGCGAAGCTCTTGCCGGATTCGACTTCTTTTTTGGCGCTCTTTGCAGACGCTTCGGTCTTGGTGAGGATGATCTGGACGTTGCGCTTTTCGGGTGTGCCGAACTTGGACTTGTTTTCGTTGTAGTACTTTTCGATCTGCGCCGTGGTGACGTTGCTCTTTTCCTTGATGATCTTTTTCTCGATTTTCTGGGAGAGCAAGTTCAGCTTCACGCGCAGCAGCAGGTCCGAAACCGTCTGCCCAGAGCTGGCCAGGAATTTTTCGAATTCAGAGGCTTTCGGGAACTCCTGCGACTTGATTTTCGCGAATTCTTTCTTGACTTCCGCGTCGCTCAGCTTGACGCCCAACGAGGACGCTTCACCGAGCACCCACTGCGAGGAGATGAGAAAGCCCAGGACCTCGCTCTGCAGCGATTTGTACTCGGTCTCGCACTCACTCTTCAGCTGAGCGGTGGTTGGAGCTTTTTGGCCTTTTGCCGGTTTGGCGGTGGTGGCGGCCAGATGGGCGATGCAGGCCGTGTAGTTGGGCGGTTCCGGGACGACGGGCTTTTCGGTCGCTCCCGTGGCACTGGACGCCGACGCAACTTTCATCCAGTGTTCGAACGCAGTCTTGGATATGGCGGTACCAGACACCTGCACCACGGCGTTGCCGGGGATGCCGCCGCCACACGCGGAGATGCCAACGAGGGCAAACAAAACGGCGCCTAGCGCCGAGAGGAACCTGAGAGACTTTGACACGACGCGGGCACTCTAGCGGAAAGATCCGCGTCTGTCCTTAACGAGTTCCTAAGCAGCCTCTCTGACCACCGCCAAAAGCGCATCAGCAGCCCGTACAACGCTGGGGAATCGCTCCTTCCCGTCCTTTGGAACCCGCACGGAAACTTGCGATCGACCGGATTCATAGAGCGCCTCAGGTAGCTCTTCGCGCAGGCGTTTGGCGCGCACGGAATCAAGCTCGATCGGCACCACCGCCAAGCGATCGCCGCGGAAACTGACCGTGCGGGCACCCGCTTGGCCGAACTTGATCCGCGCGCGCTGCAGCGCGAGCAGGTTCTCCACTGGCTCTGGCACGGGCCCGAAGCGATCCTCGAGCTCCTCACGCAGACGCTCGACATCAGCGACCTCCACCGCGCTGGCCACCCGGCGATGCACCTCGATCTTGGCCTGCTCGTAGGGGATGTAGTCGGCGGGCACGTACGCGTCGACGTTGACGTCCAGGCGCACAGGCTCAGGCGTACTGGCGGGCTCCTCACCGCCATCCTCCACCTCAGCCGCCCTGACGGCCTCATCGAGCATCTGCATGTACAGCTCGAAGCCGAGCGCGGCAACGTGACCGGATTGCTCGTCGCCGAGCAGGTTGCCCGCGCCGCGGATCTCGAGGTCGCGCATCGCGATCTTGAAGCCGGCGCCCAGCTCCGTGTAGTCCGACAGCGCCGACAGCCGCTGTGCGGCCTCGGGCGTGAGCGCAGCGGCAGAGTCATACAACAGGTACGCATACGCACGCTCGCGGCTGCGCCCGACGCGTCCGCGGATCTGGTAGAGCTGCGCGAGCCCAAAGCTGTCCGCGTGCTCGACGATCAGCGTGTTCGCCTGGGGAATGTCGATGCCCGACTCGATGATCGACGTGCACACGAGCACATCAGCGCCGCCGCGCAGATAGTCCATCATCACCTGCTCGAGCTCGCCGTCGCCCATCTGGCCGTGCGCGACCACAAAGCGCACGCCTGGGCAAAGGGCGCGCAGGCGCTCCGCCGTCTCTTCGATGGAGTCCACACGGTTGTGCAGGAAGAACGCCTGCCCGCCGCGCGCATGCTCGCGCATGATCGCCTGCTTGACGAGATCCTCCTCGTACTCGCCCACATATGTGCGCACGGGCCTACGGCCCTCAGGGGGTGTCTCGATGACTGAGATGTCGCGCAGCCCCGCAAGCGACATCTGCAGTGTTCGCGGGATCGGCGTGGCGGACATCGAGATGACGTCCACCTTCAGCTTCAGCTGGCGCAGCAGCTCCTTTTGCTTGACGCCGAAGCGCTGCTCCTCATCGACGATCAAAAGGCCCAGATCCTTGGCGCGCACATCGCGCGAAAGCACACGGTGCGTGCCGATCAGGATGTCCGCGCGTCCGTCCGCGAAATCCTTGATCGCGGCTTTCTGCTCGGCTGCGGTACGAAAGCGGGATGCGTGCTCGAGCGTAAACGGGTAGTCGGCCAGGCGCTCCGCGAACGTGCCGTAGTGCTGCTGGGCAAGGATCGTGGTGGGCACGAGCATCAGCACCTGCTTGCCCTCAGCCGCGCACTTGAACGCCGCGCGCAGCGCGACCTCCGTCTTGCCGTAGCCAACATCGCCGCAGATCAGCCTGTCCATCGGCCGAGGGGCCTCCATGTCGGCCTTCACCAGCTCGATAGCGTCACGCTGATCAGGGGTCTCGGTGAACGGGAAGCGCTCCTCGAACTCCCGCTGCCAGTCGGAGTCGGGGCCAAACGCGTGACCGGAGCGCCGACGGCGCTCGGCGTACAGGTTCAGCAACTCGCCCGCCAGCTCCTGTGCTGCGCGCCGTGCGCGCGCCTTCATCGTCTCCCAACGCGTGCCGCCCAGCTTGCTCAGCGGCGGATGATCACCGCCCGCGCCCACATAGCGGGAGATCTTGGCCAGCTGATCGACCGGCACGAAAACGCGGTCATCGCCCTGGTATTCCAAGTACAAGTAGTCGCGGGTGACCTCAGCGACGGTGCGCGTCTCAAAGCCAGCGAAGCGTGCCACTCCATGGTCCTCGTGCACGACGATGTCGCCTGTGCGCAGTTCCGTGAACGAGCGCAGCGCACCGCGGCGCGTACCGGTGATGCCGCCGCCTGTGCGCGCGCCATCCGGTGCCCGATCGGACCTGCGCCGTCGCAGCAGCCGATGCTCGGGGAACACCGCGAGCTTCAGCTGCGGGGCGACGAAGCCCTCGCGCAGGGACGCGGCAGCGAAGCGCAGCGAAGCCTCGAGCACTTGCTGGCCCGCGTTGACATCCTCGCCGAGCCAGGTCGCTTTTAGCCGCCCCAGGTTGAATGCCGCACGCTCTCCCTCGCCGCGCCGAGGAAACGCGACAACTGTCCTGTAGCCCGAGCGCACGAGCTTCTCGAGCTCCGGCTCCGCTTCGGCCAGCGAGCGAGCGGCTGTGTCAGCCGCCTGCGCGCGCAGCTCGATCTCCTGTCCGCTGGAGTGCGCTGACAGCCAGATGCGCGCACGCTCGTCGAGCGTCGTGCGAATGCTCTGCGGGCTGACATACAGGTGATGGGCGTCCTCGTCGCCAAACGCCGCGCACACGTCGCTCCAGTGGTCGCTAAGCACGGGGTCGAGATCCTCCTCGGCAGCCACCACCAACTGGGTGCCCTCGCCGACGAGATCGAGCAGCGCGCCAAAACGCTCCACTGGCAACAGCTCAGCGATGTCCGGGCGCTCGGCTTGCGCCCCGTCGCCATTGCCCGCTGCAAAGGTGCCTGTGGCAGCAGCTATCTCGGCGAGCTCGCGGTGCTCGAGCGCGAGCTCCGCGGCAGGCGCGATCTCTACTTCCTGCACCTCCCCCAACGAGCGTTGCGTGAACGTAGAGAACCAACGCAGCGACTCGATCTCCACGTCGAACATGTCCACGCGCACGGCGCGCTCCTCCGTCGCTGGGAAGACATCCAGCAGGCCGCCGCGCAGCGCGAACTGGCCGCGCTCCTCCACCTGATCGGTGCGCTCATACCCAGCGCTCACGAGCTCCGCCGCGCACTCGTCCAGATCGAGCAGCTCGCCCACCCGCAGCGTGAACGAGTGCGGGCGCAGCTCCGGGTCGGGCACCTTCTCCGACAGCGCCACAGCACTGACCACCACCACCGGCTGCTCTGCGTCGGTGGTGGACCCAGCGCTGGGCGCAGAGCCGGCGGCGAGCAGCGCGTCGAGCGCGGCCACGCGCAGACCCACGAGGTGCGCCGGCGGCGCCAGGTGCGACTCGTATGCAACGCCCCTGGAGGGGTAGTAGCGCACGCGCCTGGGTGCAAGCCACGCGCGCAGGTCGCCAGCCAGGTCCCGCGCGGCGCGGTCATCGCCGACCACCACCAGCGTGGGGCGCGTTAGCGCGTCGGTGTCGATCTCTGCGAGCGCTGCCACCACGTACGGGCGTAGCGAGCTGGACACGAACGCGTGACCGCCATCGCGGGCGAGCCGCATCGTCTGCTCGTCCTCCTGCGCGAGGCCAAGCAACGTGCGCAGTACGCCACC
The DNA here is from genome assembly GCA_050015915.1 of Solirubrobacteraceae bacterium. Taxonomy (GTDB): domain Bacteria; phylum Actinomycetota; class Thermoleophilia; order Solirubrobacterales; family Solirubrobacteraceae; genus Palsa-744. The sequence continues at coordinate 10,394 of JBEKAM010000078.1, read as the reverse complement.
GGTGGCCGCCATCTACGTGTCCCCGCCCGGCTGGCCGCCGTCACCCATCACCGCACGCTCGACATGCTGGCAAGCGCTATCGACGAGCTCCGCCACCTGCGTTTGGTCCTCGCGGAAGCGCCCGAGCACATACGCGGAGACGATCTCAGGGTCGGTCGAGTTGGGGCGCCCGACACCCACCCGCACGCGCATGAAGTCGCCGCTACCGAGCTCGCGCTTAAGCGACTTCAATCCGTTATGGCCCGCAAGACCGCCTCCAAGGCGGGTGCGGACGTCGCCGAAGGGCAGATCGATCTCGTCGTGAACCACAAGCACGCGATCGAGCGGCAGCTTCAGAGCGCCGCGAGCAGGCCCAACGGAGCGCCCTGCATCGTTCATGTATGTCTGCGGGCACAGCACAGCCACACGCGGGCCATCCGCGCCGGCCGGCCCGCTCGCGCCAACCTCAGAGCCGATCCCAAGCGATGCGCCGGGCGCACCCGCACGCACGCGGCCTTCTGCGATACGCCCGCGGAAGCGGTCCTTGGCCTTCCCCAACCCCCACCGCTCGACCAAAGCCTCAGCGACCATGAAACCGACGTTGTGACGCGTGCCTGCGTACTCGCGGCCGGGATTGCCCAGCCCGACGATCAGCCAGTCGACAGATCCGCCGCCACCGCCAAACGGGCGTCGCAGCGTTTACTCCTCGCCGGAGGCGTCCTCGTCAGCCTGCGAGCCGCCCTCACCAACGACCTCTGTCTCGGCTTCGATTTCCTCGGCGGTCTCGCTCTGTAGCCGCGGCGGGGAGAGTGTGGCGATGACGGTTTCCTCGAGGTCGTCGAGCAGGGTTACGCCATCTGGCGCAACGAGCGCGCCAAGCAGGATGGTCTCGCCGATCTGCATCTCGCCGACGCCGTGGACGATCGACTCAGGGATAGCTGTGGGCAGCGCTTCGACGTTGAGCTCGCGGGTGATCTGCTCGAGCACGCCGCCCTGCTTGACGCCGGGAGCGTCGTCGATGCCCTGGAGCTCGAGCGGCACGACCGCGCTGATCGCCTCGTTGAGGTTCACCCGCAGAAGATCCACGTGGACGGTCTCGCCACGCACTGGGTGGCGCTGAGCTTCCTTGAGGACCACAGGCGTTGGTTTGTTGCCGTCGATGCTGAGGTCGAGCACAGCGCCTGAGCTCGCGAGCGCCATGCGCAGCTCGCGCGCGTCAGCGTCGAAACCAAGCGGCTCGGAGCCGCCGCCGTAGAGCACGCCAGGCACACGGCCGCTGCGGCGCAGGCGTCGCGCTGCGCGCGAACCGGCCGCTGAGCGGCTGGTGACGTCTAGCTTGGTGCTGGTGTTGGCCATAGCGACAGCAGACTGTAGCAATCGCCGCTCATCGTTCTGCTGCCGTGTCCTGTTCTTCTTCCAGTTCGTGCTTGGAGAGCTTCCAACAGGTGCCTTCGTTGTTGATTGGCGCACTGAGCCCAATGAGGTGCACGTGGATGCCGGCGAGGAAGTTGCCGGTGCGTCTCACGCTCACGCACTGCACCACCGGTAGCGATCCGATGACCGTCCATGCCAGGCGTGTCTTGCCGGTGGCTCCGGAAAGCGAATAGGCGGTCTTTGATTCCAGCTGGAGGATCTTCACGGCGCCAGATCTGCGCAGGCGCGGGTTGTTCGCATTGGCTCTAACACCGGCTACGCACGCAGCACTTTGGCGGCAACCACTGAGCTGGTTGAGCATGGCGGTGGCGTTGCCCTTGACCTCCGCTTGGATCAGCGCAAGATCGTCCGAACGTTCAGCGTTCTCCACGCTGAGGAAGCGGGCTAGCAGGGCGCCCACCACGAGCACCACGACAGCGCTCACTATCAGCAGCGCGCGTAGCGCACGACGCCACGAGGGTGCAAGACCCAGCCACCACGCACGCGGGCCGCGTGCAGCCGCCGCTTGAGTCGCGATCGGAGAGGACACCGTGGGGAGATAATGACGCGCGGCACATATGCCGGCAGCACTACTCAGAACAGCTGGTTCTCACCGTCGAAGACTTCGCTGACAGAGTCGTCCACGAAGATCCGTCTGATCGAGTCGGTCAGCAGCTCAGCGCACGGCAGCACACGTACGTTGTCAGGGCAGCCGGGGGGCAAGGGGATGGTGTCAGTAACGACGATCTGCTCGAGCGGCGAGTTGCGCAGGTTCTCATATGCATCGCCTGAGAACACAGCGTGCGTGGCCGCCGCGAACACGCGCGAGGCGCCCTCTTCCTTGACCGTCCTTGCAGCAGCGCAGAGCGTCCCAGCTGTATCGATCATGTCGTCCACGATCACCGCTGTCTTGCCTTTCACGTCACCGATCACGTAGCCGATCTCAGCGACCTGCTGCGCAGGGCGCTCCTTGTCCAGGATCGCCAGCTCAGCGCCGATCTTCGACGCGAATTTCTTGTTCAGCTTGACCCTGCCTGCATCCGGGGCGACGACCACGATGTCCGGCAGGTGCAGGTCGGTGAAGTACTGCGTCAGCATGAACAGCGCCGTCATGTGATCAACCGGTTTCTGGAAGAAGCCCTGGATCTGCCCAGCGTGCAGATCCATCGTGAGCACCCTGTCCGCGCCTGCCGCCTCGAGCATGCGCGCCACCAGGCGCGCGGAGATGGGCTCGCGCGGCGCGGACTTCTTGTCCTGACGGGAATAGCCGAACCATGGTGTTACGGCAATCACGCGGTGCGCAGATGCGCCGACCGCTGCGTCGATCATGAACAGCAGTTCCATCAGCGAATCGTTTGCTGTGATGCCCATCTGCGGGTTGCCGCACGTGGGCTGCACGATGAACACGTCAGCGCCACGAATTGACTCTTCGTAGCGGCAGTACACCTCTCCGTTGGAGAACGTCTTCAGCGTCACCGGCCCCAGCTCAACGCCCAGCTTGTCAGCGATGTCGACCGCCAACTGCTGGTTAGCGCGCCCGCTGAACAGCATCAGGCGCTTGTTGTAGTCAATCGGCAGGCTCGTCTGGGTGGACGCCTGCTCGCGCGTGTCCATCGCGCTCATCTCAAAGGGAGTGTAAACATCGTTGGTCGATTGGTCATCCCGAGTCGTCTCCCCGGTCGCTGGCAGCGTCACCTGCTGTGTCCCGTGCCGCTCCAGGCGTCGCATCGCTTGTGCGCTCAGCGTAGCCGTCAATGTTGCGCTGGCGCTCCCGCGCAATGCCCAATGCACCAGGTGGCACGTCCTCGACGATCACCGAGCCCGCGCCCGTGTACGCGTCGTCACCGAGGCTCACAGGTGCCACCAGGGTGGTGTCCACGCCTGTGCGCACGCGCTGCCCCACAGTCGTTCGATGCTTGGCTCGGCCGTCGTAGTTGGCGGTGATGGTCGCCGCACCCAAGTTGCTGCCCTCGCCGATGTCTGCGTCTCCGATGTAGGACAGGTGTGGGATCTTCGCCGCGGGGCCCACGTCCGAGTTCTTGACCTCGACGAAGGTGCCCACCTTGCTGCCGCTGCGCAGCACCGCACCCGGGCGCAGGTAGCCGAACGGACCGACGCTGACGCCGTCCTCGAGCACGCAGTCCACCAGGTAGGAGTGGCGCACCGTGCACCTCTCGCCGATCTTCGTGCTGCCACGAATGGTAGTGAACGGCTCGATCACCGTGTCCTGGCCGATCTGCACATTCACGTCGATAACCGTCGCGTCTGGGTCCACGATGCCCACGCCTGCCTGCATGTGACGCTGGTGGATTGCCGCCTGCGCGAGCTTGCGCACGCGGGCGAGCCCCTCGCGGTCGTTGACGCCAAGGACCAGTCGCTCATCCGCCACCATGTGCGCCTGCACGCGCTGGCCGTCCGCCCTCAGCAGGTCAAGAACCTGAGGTAGGTACAGCTCGCCCTGGGCGTTGTCTGTACTCAAACGCGGCAGCGCCTCGCGCAGCGCGCGCCCATCGAACACAAAGATGCCCGTGTTCACCTCGCGAATCTCGCGCTCTGCCTGGGTGGAGTCGCCTTGCTTCTTCGTCTCCACCACCCGCTCCACCGCGCCTGTGGAGTCACGCACCACCCGTCCGTAGCCCGTTGGGTCCTCCAGGACCGTCGTTGCCATCGTCGCCGCAGTGCCGCTCTCGCGGTGCGCTTCGATCAGCTCCGTAATCGCCTGCGCGCTCACCAGCGGCACGTCCCCGCTGAGAATCAAGATTGGAGCCACGGGATCAAGCCGCAAGTCCTCAACCGCGTCCAGTCTCGCCACCGCCGCCACCACCGCGCCGCCGGTGCCATTGGGCTGCTCCTGCACCGCCAGCTCCACGCCCTCCGGCAGTACCTGCTCAAGCGCCCGCGCCGGCGAGTCCACCACCACCACCTTGCCCGCCCCCGCCTCCAGCGCCGCCAGCACCGGCCACAGCACCATCGGACGGCCGCACAGCTCGTGCAGCACCTTCGGTGTCTGTGAGCGCATACGCGTCCCCTGGCCTGCCGCGAGGATCAGGACTGTGGGGGCGCTCACGGCTTAGATGCTATTCCAGCGACGGCACTTCCCCCGTGGGCTACATCAAACGACTGGGGAGCCTGGGCTCGAACCAGGACTTGAAGAGCCAAAGTCTTCCGGGCTGCCTATTACCCCACTCCCCAAGGGCGACATACATGGTCGCAGGTGATCGCGCAGTCCATGGCGCTGCCGGCTGGCGGAGCCTCAACGACGCCAGCTGATGCTCGTGTAAGCGCCGCCGATAACAATGCAGCAACGCGCCCATCCTGCGGTCCTGCAAGTATTCCGCCACTTGCCGTCCGTCACGACAAGCCGCGGGAGCAAACTGGGAGCGTCGCTGATCGCGGCGCTGCTGGCTTGCTTGGGCGCTCTCGCAGCGCATTTCGCGCCTGGAGCGAGGGCTTCCTCGCAAACCTGTCCTGGCGCGAACCTGCACCCGACCCGTAGCAACTGGCGGGCGGTCGACTCGGCGACGCTGTGCCTGGTCAACGAAGTGCGTATAGCCCATGACCTCGACCCGCTGCATGCCAACCGGGAACTGCGAAAAGTGGCGGCCAGCCAGGTGATCACAATGGTCTCCAGCGACTACTTCTCAGACGATCGCCCCACGGGGCAGACACCGCTTTCGCTTGTCGCGATCACGCGCTATCCCGCCCACGCTGCAGAGTTCGCAGTTGGAGAGAACATCGCATGGGGCACTGGCAGCTTCACTACCCCAGCGCACATCGTCGCCGAATGGATGGCATCAACGCCGCATCGCGAAGTCATGCTCAGCGCGGAATATCGCGACGCGGGCGTCGCGGTCACGCCCGCTATACCCGCCGTGCTCAACGCTGGACACCGGGGCGCTACATACGCCATCGAGTTCGGCGTGCGCCTTTTCTAGGAACGCCGGCTGGAGCGACGGGGCACACGCCCGCCTTCGGCGCCGGCCTCTGACGCTGGACCACCGGCGGAGGCGATGCCGAGAACGCGCATGGCCTTGAGGCCGAGGCTGAGCTTCTCACGACCATCGCTGGAGCTGACGTCCAGCCCTGAGAGCTCGCGCACGCGCTCAAGGCGGTAGTAGATGGTGTGGCGGTGGGTAAACAGGCGCTGGGCGGTGCCGGCGACGTTGCCGTCAGCCTCGAGGAACGTCTCCAGCGTGCGCACTAGGTCGGTCTCGTACTGCTCGTCGTAGGCGACCAGCGGCTCGACGGTCTCGGCGAAGAAGCGCTGCAGCTCGCTGGGGTTCTCGCTCATGGCGGACAGCAGCAGGCGGTAGGCACCGGTCTGCTCAAACGCTAATGCGGCGCCGTCAGATGAGCCCTGGGCGACGTTTGCAGCGAGCAGCGCCTCGCTGGCGGCACGAGGCAGCTCAGAGGGATCCTCGGTGATGCGGCTGCGCCCGAGCGCGAACGTGTACCCGGCAAGGCTTGCTTCCATCTCGTTGAGCACCGCCTCGGCCGCGCGCGCGGCAGTGGCCTCGTCGCCTCCGGGCACGAGCACGAGTACCTCGGCGCCAGGAATGCCCTCGCGGTCTGACAGCGCGGCGATGGAGCGACTGGCGACCGCGCGAGCGCCACGCTCAGCGACGGCTCGCACGCGCCCGCGCCAACCCTCGTCGGTGGGCGTCTGCGGGTGTGCGCGCGCGACGAGCATGCTGGCGCCGTCGTCGATCGCGATAGACAGGTCCTTGGCGCGTTCGATCAACGCATCGCGGTCGGTGAGCTCGCGGCGGAGGATCGCGCGCAGGAAGTCAGCGGATGCTGTTTCCGATGCTCGCTCAGGCGCGCGCACGCGCTCGACCTCGGAAGCAATCATGGTGAGGAGCAGCCTGCGCATGGATGCGCTGGGCTCGGTCTTGGCGCGCATGTGCAGCGTGCCGACGACCGTGTCTGCGACGCGCAGCGGTGCGCTGATGACGCCCTCGCCCCCGGACAGCAGCGAGCGCTCCTCAGCGGGAGAGCGCGCAGCGACCGCGAGGGTGGCGCCCCACGCGTCGGTCACCGCGAGGCTGCCCTCAAGCGCACGGGCAGCAGCGCGCACGACCTCGGGCAGGCCCGCGCCCGACTCGACCGCCTCTGTGATCGCGTCCAGCGCCGCGAGGTCTGACACGCGGGTCAACCCCAGAAGTAGACGGCGGCAAGCGCGCCGACCACTCCGACGCCTAGGAGCACCGCGAGCACATACAGCGACAGCACAGTGGCAGCCAGCCGCTCCCACATGCGCGAGTAGGAGGACCACACGGGGACGAGGATCAGGCCGGTGAACAGCCCCAGGCTGATCAGGGCGGCACCAGCAGCCACGAGCTCATTGATTTGCGTTTTAGTCATGGTGGTGGCTGGAATTGTGACGCACGGGGACGTCGCTCGCGGCCCGCGCAAACGCGGCGTCCACTGGCACGGCGCAGATGGGTCCAGGCACGCGGTCCCCAAGGCGCGTGGCGGCGGCTCTGGCAAGCGTGATACCGCTGTCGGGCGAGCGTCCGGCAGGCGCGAACAGACCGAGTACGGTGGGGCCTGAGCCGCTCACGAGCGCGGGATCCCCGCCGGCCTGCCGCACTTGCGCGAGCACCTGGGCGATGGGCGGGCACAGCGACACTGCAGCGCGTTGGAGGTCGTTGTGCAGCAGCTCGGTTGCGGCTGGAAGTGGAGCACCACGCTCGAGCGCAGAGCGCATGTTGAGCTGCAGCTCGAGGAGCTGGTGCGCGTCGCGTGCGAGGCCCAGCCGATCGGCCTCGGCGTATACGGCAGCGGTGGACAGCTGCGCATCCAGCGGCAATACGAGCACGCCAAAGCTGGATCTGGCGGGCGGGAGCTCCTGCAGCTGCTCGCCAGCGCCGCTTGCGAGCCAGCGTCCGGGGGATATCTGCGCGGGGACATCCGCGCCGAGCTCAGCGCCAAGCTGGTGCAGCAACTCGAGGGTGCCGAGCCCGGATGCATGCGCGGCGAGGCGCAGCGCAGCGGCGGCATCGGCAGACCCGCCCCCCAGCCCGGCTGCCACGGGAATCCGCTTGACGATGCTCAGCCGCAGCGGCGGCGCTTGCCAGCCGGTGCTGGCACGAAACACGCGTAGTGCAACGGCGGCGAGGTTCTGATCAGCGCTGCCGGGCACGCCGGGACAAATGACCTCATCCCCGTGAGCGCCCGCGCTGGCGAGCTCGAGCGTGAGCTCATCAGCGAGCGAGATCGACTGCATAACGCTGGCCAGCTCGTGCTTGCCATCACTCGCGCGCACAGGCCCGAGAAAGAGGCCCAGGTTGATCTTGGCGGGCGCGAGCACGCGGTGGACACCCGAGAGGAACTGGTCGCGGGTGCTCATAGCTCGAGCAGGCGCGCGAGCGCGAGGAAATCCTCCGGGGACAAGCGCTCAGCACGGACATCAGCGGGATGACCTAGCGCAACAAGCGCTTCACGTATCTGCTTGCGCGAGCGGGGGATGCCGGCTGCGGATCCCGCGCCGGCCAAGCCGAGCGAGCCGGCAAGCGTCTTGCGCCTGTGGGCGAAGCCCCCAGCTGCGAGTGCCCGCACGACGGGGGACACGACGCGCGAGTCCTCGCGCCGGCGTAGCCGCACGAGCACGGAGTCGACGTTGGGAACGGGGTGAAACACGGTGCGGGGAACAGCACGCACTACCTCCACATGACATACAAGTTGAGCGAGCACCGACGGGGCGCCGTAGGCACTACTGCCAGCATTTGCTGCTAGACGTTCGCCAACCTCCCGCTGGACCATGGCCACCCACAGCGACACGCTCGCCAGTTCCTCGACGGTACGCAACAGCACGGTAGCTGCGACGCCGTACGGCAGGTTGGCGACGACCTTGGTAGGAGCCGGGTGGAGAGTGGCGAGATCGAGCGCCATGGCATCGGCCCAGTGCACGCTGACGTTGGCGAAAGGGTCGGTTGCATCGGACAAGGCATCGCGAAGGCGCTGGTCGATCTCCACAACATGTACGTGGTGGGCGTGCTGTGCGAGGTGCTCGGAAAGCACCCCCAACCCACCGCCAACCTCGAGTACGACGTCATCTGCAGCGAGCTCGGCGGCACGCTCGATGACGCCAAGGATGTTGGAGTCGATCAGGAAGTTCTGCCCGAGGTCGTGGTCGGGACGCACGCTGAACTGGCGCATACGCCGCAGGCTCGGCTGGACGGGAAGGTCGGCCACGGCGCTCATGCCCAACGGAACACGCGCGCAGCGTTGCGTGTGACAACAACCCGCAGCTGCTCGACCGTGACGCCGCGAATGCCAGCGAGGAAGGCAGCGGTGTGGATGACAAACGCGGGCTGATTGCGTTGCTTACGAACGGCCTGAGGCGTGAGGTAGGGAGCGTCAGTCTCGACCAGCAGCTGCTCGTCGGGGACGCGCTGCGCGGCAGCTGCGAGATCGCCTGCGCTCTTGTAAGTGACGTTGCCGGCAAAGGAGATGGTGTAGCCGCGCTGCAGACACTCATCGAGCCGGTCGGGCATGGAGAAGCAGTGCATGACCACGCTCACGCCTGAGGCTTCTGCAGCGAGCTGATCGAGGGTTTCCTGCTCAGCAGCCCTGGTGTGGATGACAAGCGGCTTGCCGGTCTCACGCGCGAGCGCGATGTGCGCGGCAAACGCGCGCTGCTGGTCGGCGCGCGGCGGTGACTCCTCGCGGTAGAAGTCAAGGCCGGTCTCACCGATGGCAGCACAGCGGCGGTGAGCGGCGAGGGCACGCAGCTCGGCGAAATCAGCATCGTCAAAGCCCTTGGCGGCGGTGGGGTGACGGCCGATGGCCGCGTACACCTGGGGGAAGTCCTCCGCGGCTGCAAGCGCTGCACGGCATGACACGGAGTCGATACCAACGGTGAGCATGCGCGTAACGCCCACCCGCTCGGCCGCAGCAACCAGCTCTGCTGTGGGCTGCTCACACAAGTGCAGGTGGGTGTGTGAGTCGATCATGGCGAGGCCTGATGGACAGTCATGTCAAGCGGACTTGGGGAACAGCGACTCGAGCGTGCCAATCGGCTGACCAAGTCCCTCGGTGGAATCCCAGCGGGCGCATGCAAGCGAGCGGTCGTGGGAGCCGATGGCATCGAGCAGCTTGTCGGTGCTGGAGGGCATGTACGGGTGCAGCAGCACTGCGAGCACGCGCAGGCCGGCGATGAGCGTGGCGAGCACCTGGTCGAGCTCGTCCGCACGCGCGTCGTCTTTGGCCAGTTGCCATGGGGCGCGCTCCTCCACATAGCGGTTGAGCCGCCGCACGCGCTGCCAGATGACGTCGAGGGCAGCGGTCAGCTCAGCGCGGTCGATCATGCCTTCAACCTCGTCCACGAGTCCGGCGAATTCGCCGTCGAGCTCAGCGTCGAGCGCGACCGCTGGCGGCGTGCCGCCCCGGTAGCGGTGCACCATGGCGATGGAGCGGCTGGCGAGGTTGCCGAGCTCGTTTGCCAACTCGCTCTCGTAGCGAAGCTCAAACGAGGCGGTAGACACGGACCCGTCCTGACCAAAGGGCACGTCGCGCAGCAGGTAGAAGCGCAGCGCATCGGGACCGTAGCGATCGATCACCTCAAACGGGTCGAGCACGTTACCCAGCGACTTGCTCATCTTCTCGCCGTCCATCAGCAGAAAGCCGTGAACGAACACATGAGCTGGCAGCTCAAGCTCGGCGGCCATCAGCAGCGCTGGCCAGTACACGGTGTGAAAGCGCAGGATGTCCTTGCCTATGAGGTGATAAGTGGCGGGCCACATGCGTTCGGTGAGATCACCGCCGGGCGTCGAACCACCGTCAGCGCTCGCCACCCCTGCTGGCACGGGCGCGTAGGACAGCGCGGAGTAGTAGTTGAGCAGCGCGTCGAACCACACGTAGAAGACGTGCTCGTGGTCCCATGGCACCTGTACGCCCCACGTGAGCTTGTGACGGGTGAGCGGCACGTCGCGCAAGCCAGAGCGGATGAACGACAGCGCCTCGTTGTAGCGGGTGCGGGGGATGACGAAGTCCTGGCG